>NZ_JANFQH010000025.1:0-118849 GCF_024436295.1 Megasphaera sp. SC8-1
CGTGGGCGACCCGTTAAGAAAAACATTTTTATGCAGTTGTCAGGATACGAACATCCTGAACAACATAATTCAGTGGCGATAGCTGCGGGGATCCACCTGTTCCCATGCCGAACACAGCAGTTAAGCCCGCAAACGCCGAAAGTACTTGGGGGGAGGCCCCCTGGGAGGATAGGAAGCCGCTGATTCTTATAAAAAAAGCACTAGCTTATGCTAGTGCTTTTTTGTGGTTCGTGATTCGTGGCTCGTGGCTCGTGGGGAATGAGTTTGTGGTTCGTAGGGGCCGTCCCAAAGGGCGGCCCGCTGTGATATTTGACCACAGCCCATTCGGAATGATGGTGAGCTTTTACGAGCCACGAACCACGAGCCACGGCTTTTTCGCGGACTCAGATGCGGCGTTCCGCCGCGACAGCCTCAAGTTGACAACATCGCTTCGAGCAACCCTCAGCTTGTAAAAAAACGCCCCGACCGGGGCCTGCGTAGGGGCCGACCTGGTAAGGCGGCCCACCTGAAACGATGGTGTACACGCTATTCATGACGGGTGATGTGTGAAAAAAAGCCCCATATACCAGAAGGGTCATACCCACGATTCACAGCGGGACGCCTTAATCAGGACGTCCCCTACGATATTGCATACAGGCGATGGAAATGAATGGGGTCCGCAAAAAAACACGGCCATCGGCCTGGTGCGTAGGGGCCGGCCCGAAAGCCTTTTTGGCCCGTCAGGTGCCGACCAGCGGAAGGCGCAGGATGGTTGCCAAAACGGACAGCCGTGGCTGGGCGGCCCGCTGTGATATTTGACCACAGCCCATTCGGAATGATGGTGAGCTTTTACGAGCCACGAACCACGAGCCACGAGCCACGGCTTTTTCGCGGATTCAGATGCGGCGTTCCGCCGCGACAGACTCAAACTGACAACATCGCTTCGAGCAACCCTCAGCTTGTAAAAAAACGCCCCGACTGGGGCCTGCGTAGGGGCCGACCTGGTAAGGCGGCCCACCTGAAACGATGGTGTACACGCTATTCATGACGGGTGATGTGTGAAAAAACGCCCCATATACCAGAAGGGTCATACCCACGATTCACAGCGGGACGCCTTAATCAGGACGTCCCCTACGATATCGCATACAGGCGATGAAAATGAATGGGACCCATAAAAAAAACACGGCCATCGGCCCTGTGCGTAGGGGCCGTCCCGAAGGGCGGCCCGCCTGAAATGTGATGTACACGACATATATGACGGATGATGCATAAAAGCCCTATATCCCAGAAGGGTCATACCCACGATTCACAGCGGGACGCCCTTTGGGCGTCCCCTACAGTGACATCTACGATGTCGCGGCTGATTGCTAACCCCTAGCTGCTACTTCTTCCACGGGCAGAGTTTCCGTTCGGCTATATCGAGGGCCATGTAGGCGATGATGCCGATGGCGGCCAGGGTCAAAATGGCGGCGTACATTTCTTCATAGTTGCGGACTTCCATGCGGTTCATGATGAAATACCCCAGGCCGGAAAAGGCGGCGAACGTTTCGGTAATGAACAGCAGGGCCAGGGCGATGCCCAGGGATGTTCTCAGCGCTGTCAGGATACCCGGTAGGCAGGCCGGCCAGATGAGGTGGCGGAAATCCTGCCATTTTGTCCCGCACAGGGAACGCATGGTCATGACCTGTTCTTCCGGGATGGCCTTGGCGGCATCGCGGACCATGATGGCGATTTGGAAAAAGACGGTAATGGCGATGATGAAGATCTTCGGGAAATCACCGAGTCCCAGGACGACGATGATGACCGGAAGGAAGACGACTTTGGGAATGGAGTAGAAGATATAGAGGAACGGCGACAACAAGGCGTCCCAGCGGCGGCTGCGACCGGCAGCCATGCCGACGGGGACGGCTGTCACCAGGGCCAGGGCCAGGCCGCAGATCATGCGGTACAGGCTGGAGGCGATGTGCGGCCAGAGAACGCCTGTCGTCATCAGGGTGTACCAGGTCTGGCAGACGCGGTACGGTGCCGGCAATAACGGTTTGTTCAAAGCCATACTGGCAGCCTGCCATATGGCACCGATGAGGAAGAAGGCCAGCAGGAGATGGGGCACATCGATGGGATTACTCGTTTTTCCGGACATCTTCGATGACACCTCCTGTCTTAGCAAAGACGACGGTCTTATCGCCCAGGGCGGCTGCTTCTTCCGGACTGTGGGTGACGATGATCGTCGCCATGGAGCTGGTTCCTATGTATTTCCGGAACAGGTCATAGCATTGATGGCGCATAGCCGGATCCAGGGCCGAGAAAGGTTCGTCCATGAGCAGTAGTTTGGGCTGCATGGCCATAGCCCGTCCCAGAGCGGTCCGCTGTTTCTGACCGCCTGAAAGTTCGCCTGGATAATGCTTACGGACAACTGTTAAGTCCAGCGATTCCAAGAGCTTATCCAGTTGCCCCTCATCTAAGGGGTGATGGTGAATCTGCCCTGGCAAGAGGATGTTTTCTTCGACCGTCTTCCAAGGGAAGAGCCCGTAATCCTGGAAGACGATGGCCAGATCCGGCCGAGGGCCGATCATTTTTTGCCCATCGAATCGTATCTGTCCCTCTGTCGGCGCCTGCAGGCCGGCGATGAGCCGCAAGAGGGAAGATTTCCCGCAGCCCGATGGCCCGACGACGGTCAGGTGCTGGCCTTCGTCCAGGCTGAGGCTGATATGCTGCAAGACGCGCTGGGGGCCGTGGCTGCCCTGATAGACGAGGCCCACGTCGTCCAATTGCAGCAGCGCTTCCCTTCCCTTGCCGTTACTGGACATGGGCGACCATTTCATCGTAGCTGTAGGCCTTGGGCAACAGGCCTTTCTGGACCATCCAGTTCATGATACGGCTGACTTCTTCTTCGGTCGGCAGGGCATGGGCCGTGTAAGACGGCGTGCGGTACGAACCGGCGACAGCTGCCGGGATATTGGCTTTCTTCATGGCCATGTCGCGGTAGGCATCGGGCTGGTTGTCCAGTTTTTCAATGGCTTCGTTATAGGCATCGAGGAAGTGGACGGCATCGTCGTGGTGTTTTTCGATCATGTCCTGGGTCAGGACGACGACGGACTGGGAATAATTTTTCTGGAGTTTCGTATCGTCGATGACGACATGGGCTCCCTGCTGGACGGCATAGGCTGCCAGCGGATCCGGCAGGATGGCCGCCTGGATGTCTTTGCCGGCCAGGACGGCTTCTGTGCGCAGGGCCAGGTTCGGCATCTGGACGGTATGGACTTCGGCTGCAGGAATCCCCAGTTCTTGTTCATACTGGTTCATCAAATAGTCCATCATGGTATTTTCCGAGATAGCCACGGCGGCTCCGGCCAGCTGCTGCGGCGTCGTAAGGCTGCTGTTCGGCGACGATACGACGAGGAACCGGCCTTCTTGGGGAACGGCACCGAGGGCCATGGCGACGACGCGGACGTCGGTACCGGCTTTTTTCAGCAGGCCCGTGACGATCATATCGGTCATCATGCCATCGAGTTCGCCGGCTTCCATGGCTTTTTGCTGGTCTGCAGCCGAGCTAAATTCGATGACCTGGACGTCGACGCCGTGTTTGGCAAAGAGTTTTTCTGATTCTGCCGTATAGAGGGGCAGGCTGTCGTCGATGCGCAGGACGCCGATTTTGTACGTCTTCTTGTCGTTCGAGCCAGACGGACTGTTCTGGCAGGCTGATAACACGAGGGCCGAGCAGGCCAGCAAGGCGGCTAATACGAAACGTAATACACGATTCATGGGAAAGACCTCTTTTCATAAAATCAAAATGTATAAAAGTAACACGAAATATGTTATATACTCCCTATTATAGGGGAGCCATGATATAATTTCAACCGTTTTATGCTGAGATGGCAAATGGGCTTAACTTTGATTGTCCAAGGGCGGTTATTCCTTTTGTATTTTGAATACATGACAGATATATGCAGACTGTTTATTGTCTTTCGATTTTGAATGTGGTATAAATGTATATGTACATAAGAAAGGGGAGTTGATTCATATGGTAAAAAGTGTTGCCGCACCGCAGGCAAAAGGGAAGAGTGCTGAAGATAAGATTTTTGGTGCTAACAACCGTGCCGTGGCTTTGAGCGAAAAATTGGGGGCAGATAAAGTTATTAATGGGACTGTCGGTTCCATGCTCGATGAAGATGGGAATCTCATCATGCTCGACGTCGTCCAGAAAGCCTATAAAGCCTTGACGCCGAAAGAAATCGTCGCTTATGCGCCGATCCAGGGCTATCCTGATTATCTGGAAGCGGCTATCGACCAGTGCTTCGGTGAATCCCGTCCGGAAGGCTATATCCGTGCCTGTGCTACGTCTGGTGGCTCCGGTGTTCTTCATCACGTCATCCACAACTATTCCGAATGGGGCGATGAAGTCCTGACCAGTGACTGGCATTGGGGAGCTTACGGTTCCATGTGCAACGACAATGGCCGCAAACTCCGCGAATTTGAACTGCTCACGCCGGATGGCCATTTCAATATGGAAAGCTTCAAAGCCAACGTCAGCGATATGGTTGCCAAACAGTACAACACCGTTATCATCATGAATTCGCCGGCCAACAACCCGACCGGTTACGGCCTCTCTGATTCGGAATGGGACGAAGTCCTGGCCTTCTTGAAAGATGTCGTCAAAGGCAAAGACAAGAACATCATCTTCGTTTCCGACGTCGCTTACCTCGATTACAGCGGTGAAAAACACGAATGTCGCAAATTCTTCAAAAAATTCGGCAACATGCCGGACAACGTCCTCATCGTCGTCGCCTACACCTGCAGTAAAGGCTTCACCATGTACGGCCAGCGTATGGGCGCCATGATTTGCGTCACGCCGAACAAGGATATTGCCGATGAATTTGTCGCCATCAACCAGTATACCAGCCGTGCTACCTGGTCGAACTCCAACAGCGCTGCCATGAAGGTCATGGCCAACATCTGCAAGGACCCGGCCAAAGTGGCTGAACTCGATGCCGAACGGGCTAAATATTTCCACCTCATCCAGGAACGGGCTGATTTGTTCATGAAAGAAGCCGACGAATGTGGGCTGAAATATTTGCGGTACATTTCGGGCTTCTTCATCACCATCCCCATGGAAGGGTCCCAGAAAGTCTGCGACGAACTGGAAAAAGAAAATATCTTCCTCGTTCCCTTGGGTAAAGGCATCCGCCTGGCTGTCTGCTCGGTTTCCAAGAAGAAGATCCACGGCCTGGCTGCCAAGATCAAATCGACGCTGGATGCCGTCGGCGCTAAACAGTAAGTCCGTATCGGAAAGGGAGTCTTCCTATGTTCCAGACAATCGGTGTCTGCGGGACGGGCAATATGGGCCGGGCCATCGTCAAGGGCCTGGTCGCTGCCAAGGCCATCGCTGCAGATCATATCTATCTTTATAATATTCACCGGGAAAAAGCCGAAGCCCTGGCTCAAGAAACGGGGGCCGTCGTCGTCGATACACCGGAGGAACTGGCGCGCCGGTCCCAAGGCCTGATCATGGCTGTCAAACCGAACATCATGGAATCGGCCCTGGAAACTGTCCGGGAAACCCTGTCGACGAAGAGCGTCCTCATTTCCATCGCTGCCGGTGTTTCTTTGGAAAAACTGGCCTTCTATACCGGTCCGGAAACGAAAATCGTCCGGGTCATGCCCAATACGCCGGCCATGGTCGGTGAAGGCATGGCTTCGGTTTCGCCGAACATCAACGTCAGTGAAGCGGAAACGGCCGATGTCGTGGCTATCTTTTCCAGTTTCGGCAAAGCTGTCGTGACCGATGAAAAACTCATCGATGCCGTCTGCGGCCTCAGCGGAAGCGGCCCGGCTTACGTCTACATGTTCATCGAAGCCCTGGCGGACGGCGCCGTCCGCGAAGGGATGCCCCGCCAGATGGCCTATACCTTTGCGGCCCAGACCGTCTTGGGGGCGGCCAAGATGGTCCTGGAAACGGGACGCCATCCGGGAGCCCTGAAAGATGACGTCTGCTCGCCAGGCGGTACGACTATCGAAGCGGTAAAGACCTTGGAAGAAAGCGGTTTCCGTGCTGCTACCATGAACGCTGTCATCGCATCGGCAGAAAAGAATAAAAGTTTATAGTTTACACTTAAAAAAAGGCGCTGTCCCATGAAGACAGCGCCTTTTTTAGCAGTCAGCGGCTAGCTGTTAGCCGTTAGCGGATGGCTTTAAATTAAAATCCCGCTGCTAACCACTAACTGCTAGCCACTAGCCACTTAAAAGGGCTATGCGCTTTGTACATGATATATAGAATTACATAAAGTCATTCATAAATTGATAAATGATTATTTTTGGCTTATAAACTCCACATTTTAGTGTAGTAATATGCAAAATAGTAAACATTGGTGTGCATTATATCGAAAATAGGTATACGCTCATGTCTAAATGTAATTTACAAATATGACATTGGGGTATATAATAACAGCATAGAGCATGTATCCGGATGCAATCTAAAAGAGAAATGGCGTTATTCGTGGTTCGTTCATGAATAAGCCCTGTGCCTGTTAGAGGCGTGAAACGTATTTTTTCTATGAAAGGGTGGTATGTAATGGTTATATTGGCCTTGCTCCCAATCCTATTCCTGATTGTAGCATTGGGGTTCTTGAAGATGGCCGGTTGGAAAGCGTGTCCAATCGCGGCTATTATCGCATTTGTTGTCGCTGTATTCTGTTATAATATGTCAGTTCCCATTGCCATTTCGGCAGCCCTCGAAGGCGTAGCCCTGGCATGCTGGCCGATCTTGCTGGTCATCATCATGGCCCTGTTCGCTTACAAATTGACTGTAGCCACAGGCAGCCTGGAAGTCATCAAACAGATGCTGACCACGGTTAGTGAAGATAAACGTGTCGTATTCCTGCTCATCGCTTGGGGCTTCGGGACGTTCATGGAAGGCATGGCAGGTTTTGGTACTGCTGTTGCTATCCCGGCTGCTATGCTGGTTGCCCTCGGCTATCCGCCGATCAAGACCATCGTTGCCTGCTTGATTTCCAACGCCGTAGCACCGTCCTTCGGGTCCATCGGTATCCCGACGACGACCATGGCTGCTGTCACCGGTTTGGATTCCAGCGTCCTGGCTACGAAAGTTTCGATCGTATCCTTTATTCCTGACCTCATCGCTCCGTTCCTGATCGTCATCTGCATCGGCGGCGGTATCAAAGCCATCAAAGGCGTCGGTATCGTAACTCTGCTCTCCGGCCTGGCCCTGGCTATTCCGGAACTGTTCATTTCCATGACTATCGGTGCTGAACTGCCGGTTATGGTTTCGTCCATCATCATCATGGCTGTCATCGTCCTTTATTCCCGCGCTTGCAAATCCACGAGCAACCCGGAATACAAGTTCGATATCGATGCGGAAAACCAGAAAGCTGTTTCCTTCGGTGAAGGCGTCAAAGCAGCTATGATCTTCATCCTCATCTTCGTATTCCTCGTCGGCACGTCGAAACTGTTCCCGTTCATCAACGGTCCGCTGGCTTCGATTAAGACGACTGTTCCTATCTATGCTGGCCCGGGGGCTAAACCTTATACCTTTACCTGGGTCGCTGTTCCTGGCGTCATGATTTTCATCGCTACCATCCTCGGCGGCCTCTATCAGGGTGCTTCCGTTGGTAAGATCGCTCAGGTCTTCAAAGATAACTTCGTCGGCCTGCGCTTCACGTACTTGACCATCATCGCCGTCGTCGTCGTCGCTAAGATCATGACCTACTCCGGCATGACCAAGGAAATCGCTGATGCTCTCGTATTCGCAACAGGCAATGCATATCCTATCGTTGCTCCGTTCGTTGGCGGCTTAGGTGCTTTCATTACCGGGTCTTGCACGAACGCCAACGTCCTCTTCGGGCCGTTGCAGACATCCGTTGCATCCAGCCTGGGCATGAGCCAGCCGTGGCTCGCTGGTGCCAGCTCCCTCGGTGGTTGTATCGGCAAGATGCTTTCGCCGCAGAGTATCGCTCTTGGCGTCGGCGCTGTCGGTGCCGTTGCTGATGGCAAGGAAGGCGAAATCATGCGCGGTACTGTTGGTTACTGCCTGTTCCTGCTCATCATTGCAGGTATCATTACCATCATCGCTCCGAGCGTCGTTCCCTTCTTGGTAAACTAAGCGTATAGAAAACACTATATAGCAGAGAAGAATAAAAAGGTATGCTACATCACCATGTAGCATACCTTTTTCTGTAATAAACAATGTGATATAATCGGATGTGAAATGTTCTTGATACGAAACATTTCCTTACAGGAATAATACGATATTACCTAAAAGCATGAGCAAAAAGGAGCAGAAATAACTGTTACTTAAATTTTTACGTTTTATTTTGAATTATTTAAAAATCAGCAGTTCTTATGATAAGTTGTCATAGGATACGATGAATCAATCGAAAAATGATATGCGTAAAATGTTCAAATGTAATTTACATGCATGAGGAAGTAGAGTATAATAATACCTGTAAGAGATAAACGGAAGGTAAAAGAAATATATTAGTTTATACTTCCGTTATATTCGGTCTTAAATCCGGTCCTCATGACTGGATGCAGAAATAAGTGTTAGGCTTATAATTTAAACTATTTGGAGGTATGTATTATGGCAAAAGGTAAAGTTTCCCCGGAGTTGATTGAACAGTTCAAACAGATCGTCGGCGAAAAGTATGTTTATACGGACAAAGATAAACTCGAACCGTATTCCCATGACGAAGTAACGGACCCCCATTACATGAAAGAACCGCAGGTCGTTGTTCTTCCGGCTACTACTGAAGAAGTTTCCAAAGTCGTTAAGCTCTGCTATGAAAACGATACGGTAATGGTTCCTCGTGCAGCTGGTACGGGCTTGGCAGCTGGTGCTGTTGCTACTTTCGGCGGCGTCATCATCTCCATTGAACGTATGAACAAAATCCTCGAAATCGATAAAGACAACATGGTTTGTGTTTCCGAAGCTGGCGTTACGACGTCTGTCCTCCAGGAAGCAGTCCAGAAGGAAGGCCTCTTCTACGGCGGCGACCCCTGCAGTGGGGACTCCTGCTTCATCAGTGGTAACGTTGCAACCAACGCTGGTGGTAACCGCGCTGTTAAATATGGTGTAACTCGTGACCAGGTCATGGGCATGGAAGTCGTTACTCCGACTGGCGAAGTCGTAACCCTCGGCGGTAAATTCCGTAAGAACGCTACGGGCTACATGCTGATGCACCTCTTCATCGGTTCTGAAGGTACCCTCGGTATCATCACTAAAGTTTACCTCAAATTGGTTGCTCTTCCGAAATACCAGCAGGACCTCCTGGTCGTATTCGACAACCTCGACGACGCTATCGCTTTGACACCGAAAGTCATGAACGCCGGTATCACTCCGGTCTGCGTAGAATTTATGGATAACGCTTCCATCAAACAGGTCGAAATCTTCCTCGATGAAAAACTGCCGAAATCTGATGTTGGTAACTACATCATCATCCAGATTGCTGGCGACAACGAAGACGTCCTCATGGATCAGTGCGAAAAAATCGTTGAACTCGCTGAAGAAAACAACGCTATCGACTCCTTGGTCGCTGACCCGGCTGTTATTTGGAAATCCCGTAAAGCCTACCTCGAAGCTGACCGCGCTCGCAGCTTAGTCTTCTCCATGGAAGATATCGTTGTACCGATGACGGAAATCCCGGGTGCTGTACAGCAGATTTCCCGCCTCTCCGAAAAATACAACGTCGCTATGCACTGCGCTGGCCACTGCGGTGACGGCAACGTCCATATCGATATCTTGAAAGATGACCGTACTCAGGAAGAATGGGAAGAAATGCTTCCGAAGATCCAGGGCGAAATCTACGCTCTCGTTTACCAGCTCGGCGGCCGCCTCTCCGGCGAACACGGCATTGGCTACAAACGTGAAGCCCTTCTTGAAAAATACACCGATCCGGTTGAACTCAAGATGATGAAAGCTGTCAAGAAAGCACTGGATCCGAAGAACATCATGAATCCGGGCAAAGTTGTCAGCATCAACGACGAAGTTCCTGTCGAAGAATAATTCACAGTTACATACTAAAGGAAAAGGGCAAGGCGCAAGGCTTTGCCCTTTCTTCTTTTTACCATTCTAAAACGGAATGTTTCTATAACCTCAAGCTATTCTCGAAAAATCATATAAATAGCAGTGAACCAAGAAAGGATGTGCATCATGCATACATTTAATTTACCCTTTGGCAAAGAAAAAATTAAACTCGAACTGCCGGAAGAACAGGTTGCCGGCGTCCTCGTTTCCCACGCTCATGAATATAAAGCGCCGAAATCAGAAGCGGAACTCGTCGCCGATGCCCTGGCCAATCCGATTGGCAGCCCGAAACTGAGTGATTTGGCCAAGGGGAAGAAGAATTGCGTCATCATTTCCAGTGACCATACCCGCCCGGTACCGAGCCATGTCATCATGCCTCAGCTTCTGGCAGAACTGCGCAAAGGGAACCCGGATATCGACATTACCATCCTCATCGCAACGGGTATGCACCGGGCGACGACGAAAGAAGAATTGATCGCTAAATACGGTAAGGAAATCGCCGAACATGAAAAATTCGTCATCCATGTCAGCCGCAACGACGAAGACATGGTCAGCGTCGGCACGTTGCCATCTGGTGGGGACTGCCGCATCAACAAGCTCGCAGCCAATGCAGACCTGCTCATTTCCGAAGGCTTCATTGAACCGCATTTCTTCGCCGGCATGTCTGGCGGCCGTAAATCCGTCCTGCCTGGCATTGCCAGCAAGGTCACAGTCCTGGCCAACCATTGCTCGGAATTTATCAACAGCCCTCATGCCCGCACGGGGATTCTGCAGGGCAACCCCATCCATGAAGACATGCTCTATGCTGCCAAAGCAGCTAAATTGGCCTTCATCTGCAACGTCGTCATCGACGCCGACAAGAAAGTCATCGCTGCCTTCGCCGGCGACCGTGAAAAAGCCCATTATGCAGGGGCTGATTTTGAAATGAAACTGGCCGGCGTCAAACCGGTACCGGCAGACATCGTCATCACGACTAATGGCGGCTACCCGTTGGACCAGAACATTTACCAGTCCGTCAAAGGCATGACCGCTGCTGAAGCGACCTGCAAAGAAGGCGGCGTCATCATCGACGTCTCGTCCTGCTCTGACGGTCACGGCGGTGAAGATTTCTACAACAACCTGAAAAATGCCGAATCCATCCAGAAAGCCATGGACGAAATCCTGGCCCGCGGCCGCAATGAAACAGTCTTCGATCAGTGGGAAGCTCAGATCCTCATGCGGATGCTCTTGAAATTCACCATCATCATGGTCACTGAAGCCCCGCAGCAGATGGTCGAAGACATGCACATGAAATACGCTGCTTCCGTCGACGACGCTCTGGCCATGGCCAAAGAAGTCCTGGCGAAAAAGGGCATTACCGACCCGAAAATCACAGTCATCCCCGACGGCGTATCGGTCATCGTGAAATAGTTGGGTTTGATGTGAAATGTTTGATGTTTGATGTAAAAAAATTTAAATAAAGAACATCATACATCAAACGTCATACATCGAACAGAAAAAATAGGGTACCGCTTGCGGTGCCCTATTTTTCTTGCTATCCCTCCATAATTATCCTATAATAGGGGAGATGTAAATTTGTCTTAACGCATAAGGAGGACTTACCTTGGAAGGGTTAGAATCGACGCTTGTCTTTGATGTTACTATGATTTTGCAGGTCGTGCTCATCGACTTGGCTTTGGGTGGGGATAATTCCATTGTCATCGGTATGGCAGCCAAGAATTTGCCCAAGCATTTGCAGAAGCGGGCTATTTTGTACGGGACGGCCGGGGCTATCTGTCTGCGTTTCATCATGGCCTTCATCGTATCCTGGTTGTTCCAGATTCCTTTCTTGAAGACTGTCGGGGCCATCTTGCTGGTCCTCATCGGCATCAAGCTCATCGGCGCCGATGACCAGGAAGAAGATGTCCATGTCGAAGCCAAGGATTCCCTGTGGGCAGCGGTGCGGACCATCATCATGGCCGACGCCCTCATGAGCCTGGACAACGTCCTGGGCATCGTCGGCGTCACTAACAACCATTGGGGCCTGCTCATGTTCGGCATGTTCATTTCCGTGCCGATCATCGTCTTTGGCAGCACGATCGTCGTCAAGGTCATGAACCGCTTTCCCATCCTCATCTATATCGGCGGGGCTATCCTCGGCTGGGCTTCGGGCGGCATGATGGCGACGGACCATTACCTGGCTCAGTACGTCAGCCTGGCCGCGGAAAATCCGACGGAACTGAAGGTCATCCTGCTGGTCATCACTATTGCCGGCGGCTTTTTGTGGAAACATATCCATAAAAATAAAGAAGTTGTGGCCTGACACGAGAAAAAAGCTTGACTTTTTTCTCCAATATGGTATTATATACAAGTCAGGTAACGGGGCGTAGCGCAGTTTGGTAGCGCGCTTGGTTCGGGACTAAGAGGTCGCAGGTTCAAATCCTGTCGCCCCGACCATATTTTTACACATTGGATGTCGATCCCGAGGACATCAAACAACTGCATAATCAAACAATGTGTAAGCCATGGAGAGCTGTCCGAGTGGCTGAAGGAGCATGATTGGAAATCATGTATAGGGCGAACGCTCTATCGTGGGTTCAAATCCCACGCTCTCCGCCATACTGTAAAAAGGACTATCTCATGAAGGCATCTGCCATCATGAGATAGTCCTTTTTTATTTTTTCAACCCCTGGATGCCATGGTAAATGAGACGCAGCAGCATAGCCTGAATCTGGAACCATGATTCGTCTTTTTTCCATTTATGATGCTGGTTGATGGTAAAAAACCCGCTGACCAGGAATAAGTAGAGATTTTCCGCTAATGTTGCATCAATCTGAAGTTGATTTTGTAAAAATGAAATCATTTGAGTTTTTTCATGTGTGAAAATATATTCTAAGATGTAAGGCCCTAAGGTCTTATCTGAAAAGAGTGCTTGGTAACAAGGGGAATCTGCGATGCGTTGACAGACGGGCAGCATAGTATAGTTATTCTTGATGAAAGAGGCACTTTCATTTGATTGACTGGCTTGGTAAAGAAAATCGGCCAAGGATTTATCAGGATTTGTATTTTCGGATGAATGCAGCGCTTCCTCAAGGATGGCGTCTAACAAGGCATAGATATCCATATAATGCAAGTAGAACGTAGCCCGTGTAATTTCCGCCTTTTTGCAGATAGCCGTGACTGTGACTTTTGGAAAGGGATACTTTTGGAGCAGTTCCAAAAAAGATTGCTTGATAACAGAACGCGTATAGCGGGTGCGACGATCTAACTTTTGCGTCATGAAGGATACCTCCTTACTTTCTAGACAATTTGGGAGATGTGTCCATTATCAGACACTTCCTCGAAGGTGACTGTTGAATGTTTTCTTGCGTTTAATATAATAGATATTGAACATAGTGTCAATAAAAATATTTATTGTAAAGAATAAAGGAGAGAAAATAATGGATATTCAGCAGATTCGCAATGCTACACTTAAAATTGTATATCAAGGGAAGACCTTTTTAATTGACCCCTGGCTTTGTGGAAAAGGAAGCCTTGGTAGTTTCGAAGATATTCCGGGGAAGCCATACATGATTCCGGACCCGGTTAAAATGGAAATTGCCATGCCGATTTATGGACTGCCTAGGACGCCGCAGGAAATTCTGGATGGTGTCGATTATTACATCGTAACGCACATCCATCCAGACCATATTGATATAGCTGCCGATGGGACCGTAGGCCAGCCTTTGGATAAGTCCATCCCTGTCTTTGTGCAGAATGAACAGGACGCAGCCATTTTTGAAAAGTCCGGATTTCAAGATGTACAGGTTTTGTCTAAGTCTCCGTTGACTCTCGATGGCCTTACCCTTCAACATATGCCGGCACGCCATGGTACCATCGTTCCTTGCGGTGACGCTATGGGGGTCCTCTTCCAGAGCGCAGACGAACCTACCCTTTATATCGCTGGTGATACCGTATGGTATCCTGAAGTGGAAAATACGCTGAAAACGTATCGCCCTGATGTCGTCGCATTAAATGCTTGTGCGGCTGAAACTGTAGACAATGGCCGGCTCATCATGGGCGATGAAGATGTAGCTTGTGTAGCAAAGACTGTTCCGCAGTCTCAGCTTCTTCTTACTCATCTGGATAATGTAGCCCATGCCTCTTTGACGAGATATACTCTGCGCAGCCGGCTCATGGCCCGTGGGGTGGACCATTATATTATGCCCGATGATGGAGAATGGGTTTCTTTCTAATGTGTTTTCCGATATTGCGTAGGTAATTCACCGAAACGTTTTTTGAAAGCTGCAGAAAATCGGCTCTGGCTTTCATAACCGACTTTGGCTGCGATTTCTGCCATTGAATCTTGACTATGGCAGAGAAGTTCCGCAGCTTGCAGCAGCCGGTGCTCTTTGATATGGGCTGCCAGAGAAGTACCATAGACTGCTTTAAATACGTTTTTTAAAGTCGTCTGATTTATGAGATATTGTTGGGCCAGTGTGTCAATTGTGATGCGCTGGTCCAATTTTTGTAATAAATCGTAGTGGATTTTTTGTACTAAGGCCACTTGTTCCGATGGATTACTTGGAAGGTATTGCTGTTATGTTGTTCTACCAAATCGGCGAATGGTTCCAAAGCTATGCTGTTAGCCGCAGCCGGAAGAATATCGGTGCCCTCATGGATATCCGTCCTGATTATGCGAATATAGAACGGGATGGTAAACTGGAAAAGGTCGACCCGGATGATGTAGCTTTAGGTACGACGATAGTCGTCCAGCCCGGTGAACGGGTGCCCTTGGATGGCGTGGTCCTTCGTGGGACATCGAGCCTCAATACGAGTGCCCTGACAGGAGAAAGCCTGCCCAGAGATGTGCAGCAAGGGGATGAAGTCATTAGTGGCTGTATCAATATGACTGGCGTCCTTTACGTGAAGACCACGAAGGAATCCGAAGAATCGACAGTTTCAAAAATATTGGAACTAGTTGAAGATTCTAGTTCGCATAAGTCGCAATCAGAAAATTTCATCACTAAATTTGCCAAGGTCTATACACCAGCTGTTTGTCTGGGTGCCTTGGCTTTGGCCATCATCCCTCCTGCCATTCAGCTGATGTACGGCCATGCTGATCCTCAATGGGAAAATTGGATTTATCGTGCTTTAATCTTTTTAGTCATCAGTTGTCCTTGTGCTTTAGTTATCAGTATTCCTCTCAGCTTTTTTGCCGGTATTGGTGGTGCTAGCAGAGAAGGCATCCTCATCAAAGGATCCAATTATATGGAAACACTGGCGCAGACGAGATATATCGCTTTTGATAAGACCGGGACTTTGACGAAAGGTAATTTTGAAGTTAATGGAGTCCACCACAACCAGATGGAAAAAGAAGAATTGCTTGCTTATGCCGCCATGGCCGAATGTGCTTCTTCACATCCCATCAGCAAGAGCTTGCAGCAAGCGTATGGTAAACCCATTGACCGTAACCGTGTCAGGAATATTCATGAAATCAGCGGACACGGTGTCAAGGCTGCCGTAGATGGTCATATCGTGGCCGTTGGCAATGATAAATTGATGAAGCAGATGAAAATTTCTTATGTGCCTTGTCATAGCATGGGAACCATTCTTCACGTGGCGGTTGATGGAAGATATGCGGGTCATATCGTCATATCTGATGTCATCAAGCCTCACGCGCGCCAGGCCATTGCAGCGCTTAAACGAAACGGCATCAAGCAGACCGTCATGCTGACTGGGGATACTCGTCGGACAGCCGAAAATATTGCCAAGGATGTCGGTGTCGACCAGGTATACAGTGAATTATTACCTGCCGATAAAGTAAATAAAGTGGAACAGTTGCTGGCCCGTAAAGGAGAAAAAGAAAAATTAGCGTTCGTTGGCGACGGAATTAATGATGCGCCTGTTTTGACCCGGGCTGACATCGGTATTGCTATGGGAGCCATGGGCTCTGATGCAGCTATTGAAGCAGCCGACGTCGTACTCATGGATGATGATCCCTTGCAGATTGCCAATGCTATCCTTTTATCGCGGAAATGTCTGCGTATTGTTTATGAAAATATCGTTTTTGCACTGGGGATAAAATTCCTTTGCCTGGGATTAGGGGCTGTCGGCATTGCTAATATGTGGTTTGCCATTTTTGCTGACGTTGGCGTCATGATCCTGGCTATTCTCAATGCTATCCGGGCCCTTTATGCCCCATCAGTATCCATTAAAAAGGATAGCAGGAAAATGGTTTTGCAACCACAAAGTGAATAAAATAATGTATAATAGATTATATAATATGTTTTCAAGGAGGTCTTACGATGGAAAAGGTAAAAGAACTGGCGGCACAATACCAGCAGGATGGGAATAATTGTGCTGAAACGGTGGTCAAGTTCTGCAATGATTGTCTGGATTTGAAGCTGCCGCCGGAAACGCTGCGCATGGTATCCGTCCTTGGCGGCGGGGTGGCCGGTTCGGGCTGTATTTGCGGGGCCTTGAATGGGGCCTGCCTGGTCCTGGGCTGTCTTGCCGGCCGGACGACGCCAGAAGAAAAGACGAAAGCCGAAATCAATCAACCTGTACGGGAATTTCAGAAAATCTGGCTCGACCGCTTTAAAGCGACGTGCTGCCGCGTCCTCAAAAGTCCGGCCAACGGCGGTCCCGTATCGTGCGGTGACCTCATGGCCGACACGTCGGTTATGCTCCTCGATTTCATTCGGGAAAAGAAACTGGCTTGATTTTACGCTTTTTCTCTTGACTTTTTTCGTGGATATGGTATTATGTATAAGTCGGGTCTACGGGGCGTAGCGCAGTTTGGTAGCGCGCTTGGTTCGGGACTAAGAGGTCGCAGGTTCAAATCCTGTCGCCCCGACCATACTTTACATATCGGCATTTATCCCGAAGATGTCAGCAAAGATATGTAAGACGCGGAGAGCTGTCCGAGCGGCTGAAGGAGCATGATTGGAAATCATGTATAGGGCGAACGCTCTATCGTGGGTTCAAATCCCACGCTCTCCGCCATACAGGACTTTCAAAGGGACTGTCGCATGAAGGGTTTACCTTCATGGGCAGTCCCTTTTTTGTATTTCTCCTATTCATCTGGAGTATTTTGTGCTACAATTAAAAACTATAATAAGAAGGGGAAAGAGGGGTTTACGATGAGTGCGATTAAAGAAGAACTGGCAGCTTTTATTGCTGCCCATACGAGTGATGATTTTGTCATGACACCGATTACCATGCGCGAGGCGTCGCTGCATACGGCGTGGGACCAGGAACTGCCTAAAGTAGCGATGGCGGACGTCGTCGATACGGTGCTGGAAGGCTGCGATGTCTATGATGTGCCGGTCCGGATTTATATTCCTGACACGAGTCGGCCCCTGCCGGTCTTGATTTACTATCATGGCGGCGGGTTTGCCATCGACACGGTCGCTGTCTACGACCCGGTCTGCCGCCGCATTGCCCAGGCGACGCAGCACATCGTCATTTCGCCGGAATATCGCCTGGCGCCGGAAAATCCCTATCCCGCTGCCTATGAAGATGCCCTGGCCGTGGCCCGGAAGGCGCTGCCCAAGCTGGATGAATTGCAGATTCCTCATGAAGCCGATTTGACCTTGTGCGGTGACAGCGCCGGCGGCTGCATGGCAGCTTATACGAGCCAGGCCCTGCAGCACGACACATCTATTCCGCTGACTCATCAGGTCCTGGTCTATCCCTGCCTGGATATGACCCATTCCTTCCCGTCGGTCCGGGAAAACTGCAATGTCAAAACGGGCTTCACGCCGGCTAAGCTGGTCTGGTATTTCAACCAATTCTTCCGCACCGGTGACGACCGCCGGGCCGCTTCGCCTCTCTTCTGCGAATTGTCGGCAGACATGCCGGCGACGCTGGTCTTGACGACGCAGTTCTGCCCCTTCCGCGACGAAGGCCGCGAGTATGTCCGTCGGCTGACTGCAAAAGGCGTCCGGGCCGAAACGTATAATTACGACAATATGGTCCATTCATACCTCAATTTTGAAAAAATATGCTACGATGAAATCTGCGATACCTACCGGCGCATGGCTGATTTTTTGCAACTGTAAGGAAAATAGCGTATACTAAAGACAGGTATTATGCTGGGTAAAGGATGTGCTTTTTTATGAAGAAATGCCAACATTGCGGGGCGCCTTTACAGGATGGCGACCGATTCTGCCAGGCCTGTGGCGCTGAACAACTACCTGAAGAGGAGTCGAAGAAAAGAATTTGTCCGGAATGTGGAAAGTGGATCCAGGCAGATGGGAAATTCTGCCCCTTCTGTGGAGCCGAACTGCCGGAAATGGATGACGATGAACCGGTCATCGATGAAGCGACGGGGACGGAAACCTTTGTCCATAAGCATCGGGAACCCGTCCGCGACGAAGAACCGCCTCGTTCACCGCAGCCGATGGAACGGCCGGTCATGACGGGCCGGCCAACGCCGCCGCCTTTTCAGGAACCGCCTTTTTACGTGCGCTATCGGAAAGGTATCATCACTGCCGTCGTCGTCCTCATCTTGGCTGTAGCTGCCGCTGTGGCTTTCCACTTCTATGGCAGCCGCAGCAGCGGGGATTACGTCAAGGATGCCGTTTCCCTATCACAGCAGCTGTCTTCGGAAAATGAATCCGTCACCGATACGGCTAAGCGCCTGAGCCAGAAGAGCAAAGGCGACGACGTCGATTCCCTGGTCAAGGATCTGGGCAAGAGCCGCAAGAACGTGGAAAAGATGGCCAAGAATTACCAGCCCAAGAACATTCCCGACCAGTATGCATCCGATGACCAGGCCATCCGCGAAGTCATGCGCGACCAGATGGCCATGTACGATACGGCCATAGCCATTGCTGAAAATCCGAAAGACGATGCCATCAGCGAAAAGCTCGATGACCTGCGCGATGCAGTCCAGAAAGCCAAGAAGACGGCGCGGACCATTAAGGTGCCTGGTGCTGATTTTACGGGAGCCGTCGATGGCGATAACCTGGTCAGCTATCTGGAAAAATACGTCAGCGTTCAGACTAAGCCCGACGAAACGCCTCAGCCCGAGGTGAAGGCCGACCCGGATAAGCAGGTCCTGTCATCCTATGCCAGCAGCAAGGATTTGTTCAATGACGATATCGGCAAACTGGCTGGCGACATCAACGCCTACTTGAGCAATCACCCAGACTTTAAAGGGAACCGCGAATTTACCAGCCGGGCCAATACGCTCTACATCCAGATTTCCAAGACCCGCAATCAGCTGGAAAACGATACGTCCATCGACAATACGGCCATGAAATACAAACTCGATGCCCTGTTCCAGGCCGAACAAGACCGCATCCGCGGCCTCTATGACGGCGTCAGTGCCAGCCAGCGCGGCCAGGACTACCGCCCCGGCTTCCAGCGTGGCCAGGCCGCCTCGAACCGCTACGACAAATTGAATGATGAATGGAATAGGTTATAATGTTAGTGGCTAGTGGCTAGTGGCTAGTGGCTAGTGGCTCGTAGGGGCCGTCCCAAAGGGCGGCCCGCCTGCAAGGGTATTGTATACGTCCTACATGACCGGTGATGTGTGAAAACTCCACCCATATACCAGAATAATCATCCCCATGATTCACAGCGGGCCGCCCTCTGGGCGGCCCCTACGCACCCATATCCCGGGGCGGGCGCCCCGCGTGGTCGCCCTTACAGAAAAAATTTTAATTTAAAACCATCCACTAACAACTAACCACGAACCACGAACCACTAAAAAGAGGCTGTCTTAATGCGACAGCCTCTTTTTTCACACTCATTTTTTCACTTTTTTCATGGACAGGCCGATGCGGCCGCGGGCGGCATCGACGCTGATGATTTCGGCTTCTACGATATCGCCGGCGTGGACGACGTCTGTGGGATGACGGAACGGATGGCGGCTCAGCTGAGAACGGTGTACCAGGCCAGGTGTCTTCAGACCGAAGTCGACGAAGGCGCCGAAGTCGACGACGTTCTGGACGGTGCCGCGGACGACGGTGCCGATTTGCAGGTCGTCCAGGCTCATGACGTGGCGGCGCGTCAGCGGTTTCGGAAATTCGCTGCGCACGTCGCGCCCCGGTTTTCGCAGTTCTTCCAGGATGTCCTTGATCGTCGGTTCGCCGGCATCGAGGACGGCGGCCAGTTTCGGTGCCGCGTTCATCTGTATCTTATCGCGCAGGCCGGCCAGCTTGTCCGGGTCCTTCAGGTCTTCATGGGACAGGCCGTAATGGCTGGCGATTTTTTCGGCCAGTCCGTACGATTCGGGATGGACCGACGTATTATCCAGGGGCTCGCTGCCGTCTTTGATGCGCAGGAAACCGGCGCACTGCGTGAAGGTCGCCGGGCCCAGGCGGGGGACGTTGAGCAGGTCCTGCCGGTTCTGGAAGGGACCGTTTTCATCGCGGTAGGCGACGATGTTCGCAGCCGTTGCCGCCGTCAGGCCGGAAATGTGCTGCAATAAGGCGGCCGATGCCGTATTGAGGTCGACACCGACATAGTTGACGACCGACGTGACGACCTGGTCCAGGGCGGCCGACAAGGCTTTCTGGTTGACGTCGTGCTGATACTGGCCGACGCCGATGGCCCGCGGGTCGATCTTGACCGATTCGGCCAGGGGGTCCTGGATGCGGCGGGCAATGGAGACGGCGCCGCGGATGGTGACGTCAAGGTCCGGCAGTTCTTCCCGGGCCAGGTCCGAGGCGGAATAGACGGATGCGCCGGCTTCGTTGGCGATGACGTAGCGGCAGGATAACTGGTAATCGGCGATGAGGGACGAGACGAATTGTTCCGTTTCATACGAAGCCGTCCCGTTGCCGATGGAAATGAGGGTGACGCCGTATTTCTGGATCATCCGGGCCAGGGTCTTGGCGCTCTGTTCCTTCTGGTAGGCCGATTTCGTCAGGTAATAGGTCCCATAGGCGAGGACGCGCCCCGTGGCGTCGATGATGGCGGCTTTGCAGCCCGTGCGGAAGCCCGGGTCGAGGCCCAGGATGGTCTGGCCGGCGAAGGGCGGCTGCAGCAGGACGTGGCGGAGATTTTCCGCAAAGACGTCGATGGCCTGCTTTTCGGCCTGCGCCGTCAGTTCGTTGCGGATTTCCCGTTCCATCTGCGGCGAAATGAGGCGCTTGTAGCTGTCGGCGGCGGCGTCGCAGAGAATCGCTTCATACGGCGAGTGACACTGGATGACTAAGCGGCAGAGCCTGTCGATGTGTTCATCGGCCGGCTCTTTTAGGGTCACTTTCAGTTTTTTCTCATTTTCGCCGCGGTTGATGGCCAGGATGCGGTAGCTCGGGATGCGGGCGACGCGTTCGCTGAAATCGGCGTAGGTCAGCATGGGGCCGGCTTCGCTCTCTTCGACTTGCAGGCTGCAGGTCAGGCGGGCCTGATGCCACAGGTCGCGGCGCAGGATGCGGCGGAAATCGGCCCGTTCGGAAAAGCGTTCGGCCAGGATATTGGCAGCGCCTTGGATGGCGTCTTCGACGGAAGGCACTTCGTCGGTGAGGTAGGCCTGAGCGGCTTTTTCCGGCGCCGGGCCATTGGCTTTTTGCGACAGGAACAGGTCGGCCAGGGGTTCCAGGCCGGCTTCGCGGGCCATGGAGGCTTTCGTCCGTTTTTTCGGCTTATACGGCAAATAGAGGTCTTCTACGTCCTGGAGCTGCCGGGCCGCTTCCAGTTCCTCGGCCAGTTCGTCGTTCCAGCAGCCCTGGTCGATGATGGACTGGCGGACCGTTTCCTTGCGGCTGGCCAGGGCCTGTTCATAGTCATATTGCTCCTGGATGCAGCGGAGTTGGACTTCATCGAGGCTCCCCGTCGCTTCTTTCCGGTATCGGGCGATAAAGGGAAGTGTATTGCCCTGTGCAAAGAGGGAAAGGGCAGATTGGACTTGGGATGGCTGTATACCCAGGGTCCTGGCGATTTCAGCGATCATCGTTTCCTCTGTCATGATTACCTTCCTTCCTAATTGAATAATTAATATTACTTATTGTGTAAGAAAAATTTCCCATAAAGCATTGAAATTTTTCTTGATAACCGTTACAATATAATACAGGATACTCCCCAGTATTCTGTACGATTCCAAGCTGAAATAAAGCTAGAATATCTTATTATACCACAGTTTTCCAAGAAAGGGGGATAAAAATGGAAATTGCTGAAGTTTTGCGAAAAAACGGCTATAAAGTAACTCCGCAGCGCCTGGCTGTGTACGAAGCCATCAATCACAATCCGACGCATCCCAATGCCGAGGCGATTTACAAGATATTACAGCCCAATTATCCGTCTATGAGTCTGGCTACGGTCTACAAGACGATGGAAATCTTTGCCAAAATTGGCGTTGTCCAGGTCTTGCAGTGTGCAGAAGATGCCCATCGCTATGATTATAATACAACTCCCCATGCCCATATTCGTTGCGAAAAATGCAACCGCGTCATCGATATCGACATGGACCAGGAGGGATTGCGTCAGCAGGCGGCTGAACAGAGCGGCTTCGTCGTCAACGGCGTCAGTATTTCGTTTGTCGGGATTTGCCCGGAATGTCGGGAAAAATCGTAAGTATTTGATTTTCATATAGTCTGAGGATAGGGGCTGCTGCATGAAGCCGGACGGGCTTTGTGCGGCAGCCTTTTTTGTTATCCGTCGCGCAGGAGGAAAAAATATGTTGCATATTGGATGTCATTTATCGGTTTCACAAGGATTTTTGCACATGGGTGGCGAAGCTTTATCTATAGGGGCAGATACGTTCCAGTTTTTCTCCCGCAATCCCCGAGGCAGCGGCGTCCGCAAACTGGACGTCGACGACATACAGGCCCTGAACCAGCTCATGGCAGACCATCATTTCGCGCCTATCCTGGCCCATGCGCCGTATACCCTGAACGGCTGCTCGAAGACGGCCAAGACGCGGGATTTCGCCCGCCAGGCCATGGCCGATGACCTGCGCCGTCTGGAATACGTCGACAACTGCCGGTATAACTTCCATCCCGGCAGCCACGTCGGCCAGGGCGCTGAAACGGGGATCGCCCTCATTGCCGACCTGCTCAACACCTGCATGTTCCCGGGCCAGAAGACGACGGTCCTCTTAGAAACCATGGCCGGCAAGGGGACGGAAGTGGGCCGGACCTTTGAGGAACTGGCAGCCATCATCGACAAAGTCGCCATGAACGAGAAGCTCGGCGTCTGCCTCGATACGTGCCACGTCTTCGATGGCGGCTACGACATCGTCCACCACCTGGACGACGTATTGACGGCTTTCGACAAGGTCATCGGCCTGGAACGACTGAAAGCCGTCCATATCAACGACAGCAAGAACGAGCTGGCCAGCCATAAGGACCGCCACGAAAAAATCGGCGACGGCCATATCGGCCTCGAAGCCTTCCAGGCCATCGTCAACCATCCGGCCCTGCGGAACCTGCCTTTTTACTTGGAAACACCGAACGACCTCGACGGGTATGCCCGGGAAATCGCCTTGTTGCGGTCTTTGCAGCAGTAATTGTCCGAAGGAGGGATTCCATGCGTATTTTACATACAGCGGACTGGCATTTAGGGAAATTATTCTATGGGAACTACTTGACCGAAGACCAGGCCTATGTCCTGGAACAGCAGTTCCTGCCCCTGCTCCGGGACGAAGGCATCGACGCCGTCGTCCTGGCCGGCGATGTCTACGACCGCAGCCTGCCGCCGGCAGAGGCTGTCGAACTCTTTGATGATATCGCGACGAAGATAACGGCTGATTTGAAGATCCCCTTCCTGGTCATCAGCGGCAACCACGACAGCCCGGCCCGCCTGTCCTTTGCCAGCCGCCTCCTGGCGCCGCAGGGGCTCTATATCGCCGGCGAATTGGACCGCCTCACCGGGCCTGTGGTCTTAGAAGATGAAGCGGGTCCCGTCGCCTTCCTGACGATTCCCTATGCCGAACCGGCCGTAGTCCGGCAGGTCCTTGGCCAGGAAACGGTCCGCAGCCACCAGCAGGCTATGGAAGCCCTGCTGGCCTGGCAGGCCCAGGCCGTTCCCAAAGGGGCGCGCACGGTCTGCATCGCCCATGCCTTTGTCGCCGGCGGCGTAGCCGGCGATTCCGAGCGGCCCTTGTCCATCGGCGGGACGGACCAGGTGGCAGGCAGCCTCTTTGCGCCTTTTACTTATACGGCCCTGGGCCATCTCCACGGCCCGCAGAAAGTCACGAGCGATACCATCCGCTATGCCGGCAGCCTGCTCAAATATTCTTTTGGCGAAGCCCGCCAGCATAAAGGCGTCGTCATCGCCGATATTGGGGCCGACGGCAAGGCAGCCCTTACCTTCCGGGACTTCGCGCCGCGCCACGATGTGCGCATCGTCAGCGGTTCTTTCGAGGCCATCATGGCCGCCGATGACGACCGGCCGGACGATTTCATCCTGGCCCGACTGGACGATACGCAGCCCATCCTCGACGGCATGGCCAAACTGCGGCGCAAGTATCCCAACGCCATGGCCCTGGAAATGCCCAACCGCAACACCCAGGCCGCCGGCCAGCGCGACTTTGATCTGCAGCAGGTGACGGAACGCGAATTGTTCACCGGTTTTGCCCAGGCCATGCGGCCGGACCAGCCCTTGACCGAGGACGAACGGGCCTGTGTCCGCGCCTTGTGGGACGAATTGGAAAAAGGGGGCAGCTTATTATGATTCCCATTTACTTAGACATGAAGGCTTTTGGTCCCTATGCCGGTCGGGAAATCGTCGATTTCCGCCAATTAGGGGACCACAAACTGTTCCTCATCTACGGGCCGACAGGCTCGGGCAAGACGACCATCCTCGACGCCATGTGCTACGCCCTCTACGGCAGCACCAGCGGCGACAGCCGTACCGGCGCCCACATGCGCAGTGAGTACGCCTCGCCGCAGGAAGCGACGTCCGTATCGTTCCGCTTTGCCATCGGCCAGAAATATTACCGCATCGACCGCAGCCCGGAACAGGAAATCGCCAAGAAACGCGGCACGGGCTTGAAAAAGGCTTCGGCCCAGGCCGCTTTATACGAAACGGATGAAGCCGGGGACCAGGAAAAGCTCATCGCCGCCAAGAATGTGACGGCTGCCGTCGAAGGGCTGCTGGGCTTTAAAGCCGACCAGTTCCGCCAGGTCGTCCTTTTACCGCAGGGGGACTTCCGCAAGCTCCTCCTGGCCGGGTCCGGCGAACGCCAGCAGATCATGCAGACCCTCTTCCATACCCAGCGCTATGCCCGGCTCCAGGAACTGGCCAAAGCCCGCCACGATGCCCTGGCCAGCCAGTATGAGCAAGTCCGGCAGCGGCGGGAACAGTGCCTGGCGGCGCTGGACATTGCCGACGAAAAGGAACTGCCTGCAAAGGAACGGCAATGGCAGGACCAGGCAGTGGCCGTAGACAAACAGTGGCAGGAAGCCGAAGGGACGCGCAAGACCTGTCAGGCCGCTTTCCAGGCCGCCCAGGCCCTGGACGCCCACTGGCTGCTGCGGGACCAGAAACGCCGGGAAGCGGCGCAGCTCCAGGCGCAGGCCCGGCAGTTCCAGGAAAAGAGGGATACCATCGCCATCCTGCGCCAGGCTGAAATCCTGGCCGAACCCTGCCGCCACCTGGACGACCTGGAAAGAGAGGGCAGGGAGACCCATAAAGCCGCTGAAAAAGCGGGTAAACTGGCTGAAAGGGCCCAGAAAGACCTGATCGCGGCTCAGCAGCAGCTGGCCGGCCTTTCGGCCCGGGAAAAGGGCTATAAGGCGGCCTGTGAAGAACAGGTGCAGCTGGCAGGCCTGCAGGACAAGGCCGGAGCCTATCGGACCTGTTGCCTCGAAGAAGGGCAGTGCCAGAAAAACGTGACTGACGCCGAAAAGCGCTGGAATCAGGCCCGAAAGAAAAAAGAAAAGGAAAAGCAGGCCTTGGACAAGGCCCGGGAAGCCGTCGCCGGCCTGGCCGAACAAGCCGTCGCGGCGGAACAGGCCAAAGCCCGCTGGCAGGCCCTGAACGACCGGCTCCAGCGCGAAGGCGAAGCGGCTGAGCTGGAAGCTAAGGCTAAAGAAGCGCAGAAACAGTGGCAGCACAGCCGGACTTTCCTGGAAAAAGCGGCGGCCAAAGCCCGGGACGAACGCATTGCCTATGAAAGCGTCCGGGCCCTGTTCCTGCAGGCCCAGGCAGCTGTCCTGGCGTCGGAACTGGAAGAGGGCCAGCCCTGCCCGGTCTGCGGTTCGAAAGCCCATCCCCTGCCGGCTGTGCGCCCGGAATCCCTGCCGGAACGGCACGACGTCGAACAGCATCAGAAACGGGCCGAAGCCAGTGAAGGCAAGCGCCAGCAGTGGGAAGTGACAGCCAAAGCCGATGAAACCCGCTGCCAGGCCCTGCAGGCCCAGTACGAGGCCTTGCGCCGCCAGTATCCCCAGGACGGGACCCTGGCGGACTGGCAGGCCAAGGCCGGACAGGCTCAAGTGGCTATGGAAGGCTTGCAGCAGCAGGTCCGGGACGGTGAAAAGCTGAAACAAGCCGTCGCCGCCGGCGAGGCCAGACTGGCCCGCTGGGAAAAGGACGAAGAAACGGCCCGGACGGCCGTGGAACAGGCGAGGACCGCTGCGGCTAAAGCCGCTGAGACGAAGGCCCGCCTGGAAGCGGACCTGCCGGCAGCCTATCGAGACCCGCTGGCGTTGCAGCAGCGACTGGATGCCTTGAACCGCGCTATCAAGGTCTATGAAAAGGACTTGCAGCACTGCCGCGACGCCGTCGTCGCCGGCGAACGGCAGGCGGCCAAGCAGCAGCAGGAAGCGCAGAACTGGCAGCATCAGGTCGAAGTGCTGCGGGACCGCTTCAGCCAGGGCGTCCAGGCCCTGCGGGACCGCGTCCTGGCCGCCGGCTTTGAAAGCGTCAAGGCCTGCCGGGCCATGCAGGCCGCCGTGCCGCAGATACCGGAACTGGAAGAATCCGTCCGTCACTATGACCAGCAGGTCCAGCAGGTCCAGGGCCAGCTGGCCCAGGAAGAGGCCGCCATCGGCACACAGGAACGGCCCGACGTGGCCGCCGCCCGGGCGGCCCTGGACGGCACTGAAAAGGCCAGCCAGGCCCTGGTCGAAGCCAAGGGCAGCCTGACGGCACGGTACCAGCGCTGGCAGCAGGAAAAGGAAGCCCTGGCCGCTTTGCAGCAGGAAGGCCAGGACCTGACCGAAGCTTATAAGACTGTCGGCGCCGTCTATGAACTCATTGCCGGTAAGCAGACGGGCATCAACTTTGAACGCTACGTCCTCGGGGCCCTTCTCGATGAAGTCCTGGCCGCCGCCAACGGACGCCTGCAGGGCATGAGCCGCCAGCGGTACAGCTTGCAGCGTTCCCAGTCCTGGGACGACAAGCGGGTCAAGCAGATTGGCCTGGATATCGAAGTCTATGACAATTATACAGGCTATGCCCGTCCGGCCAACACCTTGTCTGGCGGCGAGACCTTCCTGGCTTCCCTGTCCCTGGCCCTGGGCCTGGCCGACGTCGTTCAGGCCTATTCTGGCGGTATTCACCTGGATACGATGTTCATCGATGAAGGCTTCGGTACCCTCGACGGCGAAACCTTGGATTACGCCTTGAAGACGTTGGCGTCTCTGCGCAGCGGTGGCCGCCTGGTCGGTATCATTTCTCACGTCCCCGAACTGAAGGAACGTATCGATGCCCGCCTGGCCGTTCACAAGACCGACCGGGGCAGTACGTCGTCCTTTGAGTTTGCCTGACCGTCGCGATTAGTATATAATAAAATTATGACGAATAGAGAGGGGGAGAATTTTGTCTATTCAAAAAGTACGCGATTATTTTTCCCAGTGGGGAATGGAAGACCGGGTCATGGAACTCAGTCAGTCCAGCGCGACTGTCGAAGAAGCGGCAGCCGCCCTTCATACGGAAGGCCGGCGCATTGCCAAGTCCATGTCTTTCCTCGTTGGCGACCATCCGATTTTGGTCCTCTTTGCCGGCGATGCCCGCGTAGATAACCATAAGTTCAAAGAACGGTTCCACAAAAAGGCGACGATGATCAAGGCAGGCGACGTAGAACGGCTCATCGGCCATCCCGTCGGCGGTGTCTGTCCCTTTGCCGTCAATGACGGCGTCGAAGTCTTCCTCGATGAATCGCTTAAACGCTTCCAGACCGTCTTTCCTGCCTGTGGTACGGCCAACAGTGCCATCGAACTGACACTGCCCGAACTGGAAACTTATTCCCATGCCAGGGAATGGGTCGACGTATCGAAAGGCTGGCAGGAAGCAAACCAATAAAAAGGGGGTAAGTACTATGCAATTCACTTTTAAACACACTAATTTCAACGTGCTGGATCTCCAGCGCAGCATGGACTTCTACAAAGAGGCCTTGGGACTGACCGAAGTCAGCCGCATTGAAAATCCCGATTTCACCATCGTCTATCTCGGAGACGGCGTGTCCGATTTCCAGTTGGAACTGACCTGGCTCAAAGACCGCAAGGAACCGTATAACCTGGGGGAAAACGAATTTCACACGGCCTTTGCCGTCAAGGACATGAAGGCAGCCCTGGCCAAACATAAAGATATGGGCTGTGTCGTCTATCAGAATCCGGCCATGGGTATCTATTTCATCGTCGACCCTGACGGCTACTGGCTGGAAATCATTCCGGAGCGCTAATGATGAAGAAAGAGTATACGCAACGGACGGCCCGCCTCATCGGCCAGGATAAGGTGGATGAATTAGATACGAAAAAAGTACTCATCTTTGGCGTCGGCGGCGTCGGTTCGGCTGTCGTCGAATCCTTGGGGCGGGCTGGCGTGGGCCATCTCATCCTGGTCGATGCCGACGTCTTCGACCCGTCCAACGTCAACCGTCAGCTCGGCGCGACGGTCCAGACCATTGGCCGGCCGAAAGTCGAAGTCATGAAGGAACGCCTCTTGTCCATCAATCCCGACATCGACGTCGAGACCCATGCGACCTTCTATCTGCCCGACAGCCATAAGGGCTTCATCGCCAATTCCGGTGCCGACTATGTCGTCGACGCCGTCGATACGATGAGCGCCAAGATCGCCATCATCGACGAAGCCTATCACAGCGGCATCCCGGTCGTCTCGTCCATGGGGGCCGGCAACAAGCTCCATCCGGAATACTTCCAGCTCGACTACATCGAAAAGACCAGCGTCGATCCCCTGGCCAAGATCATGCGCCGGGAATTGAAGAAGCGCCGGATCCGCCGCATCAAAGTGGCTTATTCGACGGAAGTCCCGCATAAGCCGTTCTCGGACAGCGATGAAGTGCGCCCCAGTCCGGGCAGCATTTCCTTCGTCCCGTCGACAGCCGGCATGATTCTGGCCGGTGCCGTCGTGCGCGACCTCCTGGGTCTGGAGTAAAAGAAAATTTTTGCCAGTTATACACAAGGGCTGTGCCTGAAAAGGCGCAGCTCTTTTGTGGTCCTTTCAAGGCTTGCCAGCCATTTTGATAAAAATTAGCCTTAACTTGTCCACAACACGATGGAGTATATACACATTGACAGCTGCTACTATATATAGTATCATAGGGCATGTGAAAAACGGTCCCTGCATCGTATATCTTGTGGGGGACACGGAAAAAGGTACATCTTGTATACTATATACTGTGGAGGTAGACATATGTTAGAAGTAATCAAGCGCAACGGAGAACGGGTGCCCTTCAATCGCGACAAGATCACGAACGCCATTGAAAAGGCCATGAACAGCAGCAGCGGTATTTATGAAGAAGGGCAGGCTGCCAAGATTGCCAGTGAAATCGAAGCGTATGCGGCTTCTATCCAGAAGGACCTGACCATTTATGCCATCGAAGACCAGGTCTACTACCGCCTGTTGAAGTACAACAATCCGGCTACGGCCCGGGCCTATGAGAACTACAAGACCATCCAGGCCTTCAAGCGCCAGACCAACACGACGGACGATGACGTCTTCGGCCTGCTGAACAACACCAACCTGGAAGTCCTCGATGAAAACTCCAATAAGAACGGCCACGTCGTGTCGACACAGCGCGACCTCATTGCCGGCGAAGTCTCCAAGGACATTGCCCGCCGCAAGCTCATCCCGGCCGATATCGTCCAGGCCCATGACAGCGGGGCCATCCATTTCCATGATATGGATTACATCATCCAGCCCATGTTCAACTGCTGTCTCATCAACTTGGAAGACATGCTGGCCAACGGCACGGTCATCAACGGCAAGAAAATCGATACGCCGAAATCCTTCCAGGTCGCCTGCACGGTGACGACGCAGATCATCGCCCAAGTCGCCAGCGGCCAGTACGGCGGTCAGTCCATCAACGGCATCGACCGCATCCTGGCGCCCTATGTCCGCAAATCCTTCAAGAAGTACATGAAAGCTGTCGTCGAAGAACAGCGCGAAGTCTACGGTATCGAACCGGACATGGAAAAGGCCGAAGAAATCGCCTGGAAGCGGACAAAGAAGGAAATCAAGGACGGCATCCAGACCATCCAGTATCAGATCAACACCCTCATGACGACCAACGGCCAGGCGCCGTTCGTCACGCTGTTCATGTATTTTAGACCGGACTACGAATACGCCAAGGAAGCGGCCCTCATCGACGAAGAACTGCTGCGCCAGCGTATCCAGGGCATCAAGAACGAAGCCAATGTCTACGTCACGCCGGCTTTCCCGAAACTCATCTACGTCCTGGACGAACACAACGTCCGCGAAGGCAGCCCCTACTTCTATCTGACCAAACTGGCGGCTGAATGTACGGCAAAACGCATGTATCCTGACTATATTTCGGCCAAGAAGATGCGCGAATCCTACGAAGGCAACGTCTTCAGCCCCATGGGCTGCCGGTCCTTCCTCAGCCCCTGGAAAGATGAACAGGGCAACTATAAATTCGACGGCCGTTTCAACATGGGCGTCGTCTCCCTCAACCTGCCGCAGATCGGCATCCTCGCCGATGGCGACGAAGAAAAATTCTTCCAGATTCTCGACAAACGCCTGGAACTTTGCAAGAAGGCCCTGCTCCTGCGCGTCGACCTCCTCAAACGCATCACGTCGGACGTATCGCCTATTCACTGGCAGTACGGTGCCATTGCCCGCCTGAAGCCCGGCGAAACGATTGAAAAGTTTATTTACGGCGGTTATGCGACCTTGTCCTTGGGTTATATCGGTATCTATGAAGCGACGATGCTGACCAAGCACTGCTCGCACACGACGCCGGAAGGCCGGAAATTCGCCATGCGCATCATGGACGACCTCAACGCCCACATCAAGAAGTGGAGAAAAGAAACGAATATCGGCTTCGCCCTCTACGGCACGCCGGCAGAAAACTTGACCAATCTCTTCTGCAAGATCGACAAGGCCCGCTTCGGCTCCATTCCCGATGTCACCGACAAGGGCTATTACACCAACAGCTACCACGTCGATGTCCGCGAACCGATCAACGTCTTCGATAAGTTCTCCTTTGAAGCCGATTTTGAAGATAAATCGACAGGCGGCTGCATCAGCTATGCTGAAATCCCCAACATGACCCATAATATCCCGGCTGTCCTGACCATGGTCCAGTACATCTACGACCACATCGCGTACGGCGAATTCAATACCAAGCTCGATTACTGCCATGAATGTGGCTTTGACGGTGAAATCATCCTCAACGACGACAACGAATGGGAATGTCCGCGCTGCCATAATAAAGACCGCAACAAACTGACCGTCATCCGCCGTACCTGCGGCTATTTGGGTGAAAATTTCTGGAACGAAGGGCGGACGCAGGAAATTAAGAACCGCGTCCTCCATATCTAAGAGGTGACTTGTTTTGCATTATGCACAGATGCGGCAATATGACATTGCCAATGGCCCGGGCATCCGCTCGACGATTTTCGTCACCGGCTGTTCGCGCCACTGTTTCAACTGTTTCAATCCGGAATACCAGGACCCCAAGGCCGGCCAGGAATGGACGGACAAGGAAATGGACCAGCTCCTGTCCTGGCTCAGCGCCCCGACGAACGGCGGCCTGACCCTTTTGGGTGGGGAACCTATGGAAAATACCGATGGCTTGACGCAGATTGTCCAAAAGGTCAAACAGGCACTGCCCGATAAATCAGTGTGGGTCTACTCGGGCTTTACGTATGACGAAATCATGGCGGACCCGCAGAAAAAAGCCCTTTTAGATGTCTGTGACGTCCTCGTCGACGGCCCCTTTGTCGACGACCTGAAAGACCCGGGCCTCTATTTCCGCGGCTCCTCGAACCAGCGCGTCATCGACCTCAACGCCACCAGAGAAAAGGGAGAAGTAACCCTCCTCTGGCCGGACGGGAGATAAAAGTTTGTAGTTTGCAGCAACTTCTCTGTTGAAAGCCTCCCATAATAGGGGAGGTGCCGAAGACGGAGGGGTTGCTTTTTTTTAAAAATAATTAATAGAAATTATCAAGTAATACTATTTACAAAATTAGATAATTTTGCTATACTTTAGTTAGAAGAACACTGGGTACAGCACTATTCAGACGGGCGCCCCACATGGGCGCCCCTACAGCCGATGCGGGAATCCCAAAATCAGCGTAGGGGTCGCCATGTGGGCGACCCGCCGCGAACGCTGTACCATATCCTATACTGAATGCTGTGTAAATAATGTGCGCAAAAGGAGGGCTCCTCATGGTTGTTGAATCGGTAAAAAAAGTTAAGCATATCGTCTCTGAAGTCTTCAAAGGCTATGCCAGTAATTCCAGCGGCGGCTGCTGCGGCGTATCCCTTCCGCCGGAAGAACAACGCCAGCTCAAACGCCTGAAAGAAGGGGCCCAGGCCGAAAAGAAAGATTGACAGGGCCCATAAAAACGGCTACACTAAAGATATAAGAACAAGACGCACGACGGGGACACCACCTAAGGTGTCAGACGTCGTGCGTTTTTATTTTGCTACGAGGGGTGTATACCATGCAGTTACTATTGAACGGAAAGAAAATGACTTGTCCCTGTGATCACCTGGAAGACCTGAAAGCCGCCTATGGCAGCGGTCAGGAAATCACCATCGTCAACGGCTTTGCCACGACAGAGAACTTAGCCCTGAAAGAGGGCGATGAAATCTATTTCATCCCAAAAGACCGGCTGCCGCCGAAAGAAGCGCTGGAAGGCATGATGTGTTCCCGCCATACGCCGAAAGTCCACCAGAAAGTCAGCGCCGGCCGCGTCGCCATCTGCGGTCTCGGCGGCCTAGGCTCTAACGCTGCCGTCTACCTGGCCCGGACCGGCGTCGGCCATCTGCACCTCATCGACTTCGATACAGTCGATGCCAGCAACTTGAACCGTCAGTCCTACATGGTCCGCGACCTAGGACAGCGCAAGACCGATGCCCTGGCCCGGCAGATTGCCGACATCAATCCCTTCATCGATGTCCGCACGGACTTCGTCCGCCTTACGGAAGACAACGTACCGACTATCCTGAAAGACGACCAGGTCATTTGCGAAGCCTTCGACAACCCTGATGCCAAGACCATGCTCGTCCACACCGTCTTGGAACAATGTCCCGATAAATACATCGTCTCCGCTTCCGGCATGGCCGGCTACGGCGACAGCAACGCCATCGAAACAAAAAAAATCACGAGCCATTTCTATATCTGCGGCGACCAGACGCGGAACGCGAAGCCTGGCCGCGGCCTCATGGCCCCGCGCGTCGCCATCTGTGCCGGCCACGAAGCCAACCTGATCCTGAAGCTCCTGGTCGACGTCTTGTAAATGCCTCTCCTCATAGGAGAGGTGGCCCGCAGGGCCGGAGAGGTTTATTGGTAGTACGGAGCTAGAATAAACAATAGAATAGGGATGGCTCCTCTTTTTGTTTCCCGTGATTCTTGTTATAATGAAATGAAAGAAAGCGGGTGAGGCTATGAAGTGGCAGATGCCGATTGGTGTCGATAATTTTTTTGATATACAGAGCAAGCATTATTATTTTGTCGATAAGACGGATTTTATCCGCCAGCTCATCGACGGGCACAGTGCGGTGACGCTGATTACGCGGCCCCGGCGGTTCGGCAAGACCTTGACGCTGAGTATGCTGGAGTATTTTTTTCCATTGAAAAAGAAGTACAGAGCCGCCATCTCTTCGACGGCCTGGCTATTGACCGGGCCGGGGCAGATTACATGGCCCAGCGCGGCCAGTATCCGGTTATTTTCATGTCTTTTAAAGGGATGCAGCAGGATACTTGGCCTGGCATGTTCCAATCTTTCCGGCTTTGGATTCAGCGGGAGTTTAACAAATATGAATTTTTATTGCAAGGTAATCTCTTAAATGAGGTGGAGAAAAATGCCTTTCACCGTATTGTCTGGCAGCAGGCAACGCCTGAAGAGTATCAGCTCAGCTTGTTGAATTTATCAGAATATTTATTCCGTTATTATCGGGTGAAACCGATTATATTGATTGATGAATACGATACGCCTTTGCAGACGGCCTATAGCCATGGGTTTTATGATCAGGCCATCGCTTATTTCCGGACGTTTTTTAATAATACCCTGAAGGGCAATGAGTTTTTGAATTTTGCTATCTTAACGGGGGTCTTGCGTATTGCTAAGGAGAGCATCTTTAGTGGTCTGAACAATCTCGATGTGTATTCCGTTATGGATGAGGAATACAGTTCTGTCATGGGTTTCACAACGGCAGAAGTAGAAAAAATGGCCGGTGATTTACAGGCTGATGCCTTATTGCCTCGATTAAAGGCTTGGTATGATGGCTATCGTTTCGGACATCATGAAATTTATAATCCCTGGTCGGTCATTTCCTGTTTTGCTAAAAGGCGTATTGGAGATTACTGGGTCAATACGTCGGCCAATGAAATCATTGCGACCCTGCTGCAGGGCCCCTCTAAAAGACAGGAAGAACGATTATTAGCTTTGTTGCAAGGAAAAACTGTGTCGGCTGTTATTCGCGAAGGGCTGATTTATCAGGATATACGCATGGATAAAGATGCCCTATATACGTTGTTGTTGACAACCGGTTATTTGACGGCTGTCTGGCGGCAGGATATTCCCAATGGGATGCTTTGCCAATTAAAGATCCCTAATGAAGAAGTGCGCCATGTGTTTCAGAGTGAAATCCTTGACCGCTTTTGTGCGGATGGAGATGTTTCTCGCTTCGGAATTCCGCCAGCGGGGGATACATCAGGTATGGAAGTACGGTATCGCCTTTTGCGGGAAAAAAATCCTTGCATTTCAAGGGCCAATGTGCTAAACTATTCTAGCATAGGTTTTGAATGATTGATACAGAAAGAGGTGTAAGTGGTGAAAGAAGGTATTCATCCGAAGTACTACCCGAATGCGAAAGTTACTTGCGCATGCGGCAATACGTTTGAAACAGGTTCTACGAAACCGGAACTGCGTGTTGAAATTTGCTCCAAATGCCATCCGTTCTTTACGGGTCAGCAGCGTGCTCAGCAGGCTCGTGGCCGTATCGAACAGTTCAATAAACGTTATGGTAAAACAGCTAAATAAGCAGCAGTACAAGTGGGCAGCAGAGCAGAAATGCTCTGCTCTATTTGTATGTACAGAAATGGAGGCAACTCTTTGAAGAAACCGAAGACGTACGTCGGCGGCCAGGCCGTCATCGAAGGGGTTATGATGCGCGGTCCTGTCAGCATTGCTACGGCAGTGCGGACGCCGTCCGGTGAAATTACTGTAAAGAAAGACGCCGTTCACTCCATTACCGAACGGTATCCGATTTTGAAGAAGCCTTTTTTGCGGGGCAGTGTCGCCTTGTGTGAATCCCTGGTATACGGTATGAAGAGCCTGTCCTATTCGGCTCAGGCTGCCGGTGAGGAAGATGAGCAGCTGTCGAACACGCAGATGGCCCTGACTATGGCTGTATCGGTTGTCCTGGCGATTGTCTTTTTCCTGGCCATCCCGACGTATGCAGCCAAGTTCATTCCCGGCGTGGCCGACAGTGCCTTTCGCCTGAATATCGTCGAAGGGGTTCTGCGCCTCGCTATATTTCTATTATATATATGGGGGATATCCCTAACGTCGGACATCCGCCGCGTCTTTGAGTACCACGGTGCCGAACACAAGACCATCTGGACGTATGAATCGGGGGAGGAACTGACCGTCGAGAACGTCAAACGACATAGCCGCCTCCATCCGCGGTGCGGCACGAATTTCCTGCTCATCGTCATGGTCGTGTCGATCTTTGTCTTTGCCTTCCTGGGCTGGCCGAATCTCGTCGAGCGCATCGCCTCCCGCGTGCTGCTCATGCCTGTCGTCGCCGGCATCAGTTATGAAATGATACGCCTCGCCGGCCGCACCCAGAATCCGGTCATTCAAGCCTTATTCCGTCCGGGCCTGTGGCTCCAGTATCTGACGACGCGGGAACCCCATGCCGACCAGATCGAAGTGGCTATTGAAGCCCTCAACGCCGCTAAGCCGGCTGATGAAGAAAGTGAATCGAACGAATTGAAATGAGGAGGACCTTATGAGCTCTTTTATGGATAAAGTACAGGCCGTGGAAAATAAATTCATGGACCTGGAACAGCAGATCAGCGACCCGTCTGTCATCGCCCGTCAGGACGAATGGCAGAAACTGACGAAGGAACACGCTTCGCTGACGCCGATTGTCGAAGCATTCCGCAAATATAAAGACATTACCAACACCATTGACGGCGACAAGGAAATCATCGACGATCCCGACAGTGATGACGACCTCATCGCTATGGCCAAAGAAGAAATGAACGGCCTGACTAAGGAACAGGCCGACCTGGAAGAACAGCTGCACATCCTCATGCTGCCTAAAGACCCGCGGGATGATAAGAACGTCATCATGGAAATCCGCGCCGGTGCCGGTGGCGACGAAGCAGCCCTCTTTGCAGGCGACCTGTTCCGCATGTACATGAAATACATTGAAAAACAGCCGGGCTGGAAGACGAGCATCATCAGTTCCAATGCACCGGAACTGGGCGGCTTCAAGGAAGTTGTCTTCTCCGTCGAAGGTTCCGGCGTCTATGGCAAATTGAAATATGAATCCGGCGTCCATCGCGTCCAGCGTGTGCCCGTCACCGAAGCCGGCGGCCGTATCCACACGTCGACGGCGACCGTTGCCGTCCTGCCGGAAGCCGAAGACGTCGAAATCGACCTCAATATGGACGACGTCCGCGTCGACTATTTCCGCGCCTCCGGTGCCGGCGGCCAGCACGTCAATAAGACGAGTTCTGCCGTCCGCATGACCCATATCCCGACGGGGATGGTCGTCGAATGTCAGGATGAACGGTCCCAGCTGGAAAACCGTGCCAAAGCCTTGCGCGTCTTGAAAGCCCGTCTCCTCGACCAGGCCCAGCAGAAGGCCGATGCCGAATTGACAGAAGAACGGCGCAGCCAGGTCGGTACTGGCGACCGCAGCGAACGCATCCGCACGTATAACTTCCCTCAGGGCCGCGTGACGGACCATCGCATCAACCTGACGTTGTACAAACTGGATAACATCCTCAACGGCGATATTGACGAATTTATCCAAGCTTTGGCTGAAGCCCGCCGGGCCGAATTGATGAAAGAAGCCGAAGATGAATAAGATCTGGACTATCGGTGCCTTGCTGCAATGGACGCAACAGTATTTTGCCGGCAAAGGCATCGATTCGCCGCGCCTCGATGCGGAAATTCTCTTGGCCCATGTCCTGCATAAAGAGCGCATCTATCTGTACGCCCATTATGACGAACCCCTGAACGGCGAAGAACTGGCAGCCTATCGGGCCATGGTCAAAAAGCGGGCCGACCGATTATCGGTGGCCCATATCCTAGGCACCAAAGCTTTCATGGGCCTCGATTTCAAGGTCAGTGAAGACGTCCTCATCCCCAGGCCGGAAACGGAAATGCTCGTCGAGACCGTCGTCACCGCGGCCGAAGGGACGGCGCCGGTCATCATCGACATCGGTACGGGCAGTGGGGCCATCGTCCTCAGCCTGCTCCATTACCTGCCGCAGGCGACGGGGACTGGCGTCGACATCTCGACCAAGGCCCTGGCTATAGCTGCTGAAAATGGCCGTTCCCTGGGACTCGACGACCGCGTGACCTGGATTGAAAGCGATTTATTCACCCAGGTTCCGCCTTGCACCTGTGATTGGCTGGTATCCAATCCGCCTTACCTGACGCAAGGCGATATGGAACAACTCCAGCCGGAAGTACGTCACGACCCGGCGCTGGCCCTGTACGGCGGTGACGACGGCTTGGACTTCTATCGCCGCATTGCCGCAGACAGCCCGGCTTATGTCAAGGTTGGCGGCCACTGCGCTGTCGAAATCGGCGCCGGTCAGGCAGACGACGTGACGGCGATTTTCTGTACAGGTGGTGCCTATGAGCATGACCAGACCGTCAAGGATTACGGCGGTATCGACAGGGTCCTCGTATTTTCCAGAAAAGGGTAGATACTATGAAACAGACGAAGCTTGTAGAAATTACGGATATAGAGAAACAGAAAGCCATCCTCGAAGAAGCGGGCCGTATCATCCGCGACGGCGGCCTGGTCGTCTTTCCGACGGAAACGGTTTACGGTATCGGTGCCAACGGCCTCGATGCCGACGCCTGCCGCAGCATTTACGTAGCCAAAGGCCGTCCCAGCGATAACCCGCTCATCCTGACCGTGCCCGATGAAGAAGGGGCCCGCCAGGCAGCCGCTGTCATCCCGCCGACGGCACAGAAGCTCATGGACCGATTTTGGCCGGGACCGCTGACTATCGTCTTGCCGCGAAAGCCCATCGTACCCGATGCGGCGACTGGCGGCCTCGATACGGTAGCTCTGCGCTGCCCGGACCACGATATCTGCCGGGCTTTCCTGCGCTGTGCCGGTGTCCCCGTTGCCGGTCCCAGTGCCAACTTGTCGACCCGGCCCAGTCCGACGACGGCCGAAGAAGTCATGCACGACATGGATGGCCGCGTCGATATGGTCATCGATGGCGGCCCTTGTCATATCGGCGTCGAATCGACCATCGTCGAATGTAACGGCGATGACGGTGTTACCATCCTGCGTCCCGGCGGCGTTACCATCGAGATGCTGCAGGAAGTCGTACCTCACGTCCGGCTTGACACGACACTGGTCACGGGGAAGGGCGTCCCCAAGGCGCCGGGCATGAAATATCGTCACTATGCGCCGTCAGCACCGATGACGGTCGTCGTCGGCCCTGTCGATAAGGTAACGGAAAAACTGCAGGCCTTATACGACCAGGCCAAAGGCGAAGGCAAGACCGTCGGTTTTTTGGTCAGCGAAGAAGTAGGAGCTTCGTTCCCGCATAAGGATATGTATATCTGGGGCCGTCATGGCGACAAGGAAGCCTTGGCCAACCAGCTTTACACGGGTCTCCTGTCCTTCGACAGCGATGTCGTCGATATCATCCTGGCCGAAGGCATCGACGATGAAGGACTGGGCCTGGCTATCATGAACCGCATGAAGAAAGCCGCCGGCGGTCACGTAGTCATTGTCGGTTAAACCTTTTCACACGACTCCGAAAGGGGTATAATAAAACTGAATTTATCAGCATACATGGGAGGAATTGATTATGAAATTAGTACTCGGCGCCGATCACGGCGGATTTGACCTGAAGGAAAACATCAAAGAATATTTGAAGGAACAAGGCATTGAATTCACCGATTACGGCACTTTGACGGGCGAACGCTGCGATTATCCGGACATTGCCAAGAAAGTCGCTGAAGCCGTCGCTGACGGCACCTTCGACCGGGGCATCCTCGTCTGCGGCACGGGCATCGGCATCGGCATCGCTGCCAACAAAGTCCACGGCATCCGGGCAGCCCTCTGCCACGACTGCTTCTCGGCAGAATACTGCCGCCGCCATAATGACGCCAACATCCTGACCATGGGCGGCCGCGTCATCGGTCCGGGCCTGGCCAGAGAAATCGTCCGCATCTTCCTCTCCACTGGTTTTGATGGCGGCCGCCACGCAGTCCGCGTCGCCAAAATTGCAGAAATGGATAAATAGGAAAGGAGATTTCACACATGCACGTACAAGTAATGGACCATCCGCTCATTCAGCACAAAGTCACACTCATGCGGAAAAAGGAAACAGGTTCGAAAGATTTCCGCAACCTCTTGGAAGAAATCACCATGCTCATGGGTTACGAAATTACACGGGACCTGCCTTTAGAAGATGTTGAAATCGAAACGCCTGTCGCCAAGATGATAGGGAAACAGATCAGCGGCAAGAAATTGGGCATCGTCCCGGTCCTGCGCGCTGGCTTGGGTATGGTACAGGGCATGCTCAACCTCATCCCGACGGCTAAAGTCGGCCATATCGGCCTCTACCGCGACCCGCAGACGCTGGAACCGGTTGAATATTACTGCAAGCTGCCTGATGTCGAAGACCGTGATTTCATCATCGTCGACCCCATGCTGGCCACGGGCGGCAGTGCGTCAGCTGCCATTACGCTGCTGAAAGAAAAAGGCATCAAGAACATCAAGCTCATGTGCCTCGTCGCGGCTCCCCAGGGCGTCCAGAAAGTCAATGCCGACCATCCCGACGTCCGCATCTACGTCGCTGCTCTCGATGACAAACTCAACGACCAAGGCTATATCGTCCCCGGCTTAGGCGATGCCGGCGACCGCATCTTCGGCACGAAATAATCGTTCATCGACGTAGGGGCCGCCATAATCGGCGGCCTGCTCGGCTTCGCCAAACGAATCACGCCAAACGAACCACAAAAAAAGCCTGCCGCAAGGCAGGCTTTTTTTTAATGCGCACAAGGATGAACCTTGGCGATAGCTTGTAAATCATAAGGTGTTTCTTGATAGACGATATTCAGCCAGTTATGATAGAACAGGTGGGCGTAGCTGCACCACGTGAAGTATGGCCTCTTCGTATCGTTATCATTCGGATAGTAGTTCTTGGGCACTGCAATGGGCAGGCCCTTTTTCTTATCCCGCAGGTATTCCTCTTCCAGGGTCCGCCGATCGTACTCGAAGTGACCGAGGACGAAGAAACGGCGGTGATCCGGCGTACCGATGATGTTGATACCGTTTTCGACGGACCGTGAGAGGATGTCGAGCTGCGGCGTATTATAGACTTGGATGTCGTTAATCGCCGTATGCCGCGACTGGGGGATGAAGTAACGGTCATCGAAGCCCCGCAAGAGGGGGTGATGCTTCTGGGTCAGCTGGTATTCAAAGATACCGAAGAGCTTGGCCGGCAGGAGCCGCTTTTCGATGCCATAGTAGTAATACAGGGCTGCCTGGGCGCCCCAGCAGAAGTGGAGCGTCGAGAAGGCGTGTGTCTTGGCCCATTCGAAGTACGTCTTCATTTCCGGCCAGTAGTCGACTTCTTCAAAGGGAATCTGTTCGACCGGTGCACCGGTGATGATCAGACCGTCATAATAATTGTCCTTGATTTCATCGAAGACGTAGTAGTTTTCTTCTAAATAAGACGGATCGGTGTGGGTGCTCTCATGAGTTTCTGTGTGGCAGAAGTCCACTTCGACCTGGAGCGGCGAATCACCGAGGAGGCGGAGAAGCTGCAGCTCTGTCGGTTTCTTCAAAGGCATCAAGTTGAGGATAAGGATACGCAAGGGCCGTATATCCTGATGGAGGGCCATTCCCTTATCGATAGTGAAGATACCTTCTTCGTGAAGTTTTTCCTTGGCGGAAAGACCGTCAGCAATTTTAATAGGCATAGTGCATTTCTCCTTATCTTAGTTCTTAGATGGTTGCCAGTGCTTTTTCAACAGCAGCGAGGAGGTCTTCGATGTTTTCCAGGCCTACAGAGATACGGATTGTGCCCGGTGTGATACCGCAGGCGCGCTGTGCTTCTTCCGAAAGCTGCTGATGTGTCGTCGAAGCCGGATGAACGAGGAGAGACTTGGAGTCGCCGACGTTGGCGAGGTCCGAGAAGATGTCCGCGTTGTCGATGAATTTACGGGCAGCTGCATAGCCGTCTTTCAATTCAAAGGAGAAAATCGAACCGGTTCCCTTGGGGAAGTATTTCTGAGCCAGTTTGTAGTACGGCGAAGACGGAAGGGACGGATAGTTGACCTTAGCGACTTTCGGATGATTTTCAAGGAAGTCTGCAATCTTCTGAGCGTTAGCGACGTGGCGTTCGATGCGCAGGGACAAGGATTCCAAGCCCTGGATGAGGAGCCATGCGTTGAACGGGCTGATGCAAGCACCGAGGTCGCGGAGGGCTTTGGCGCGGATACGAGTTACGAAGCCAGCACCGGGAATATCCTTGGCGAAGTTAACGCCATTGTAAGATTCGTCAGGCGAAGCAAATTCTTTGAAGCGGCCGGAACCAGCCCAGTCGAATTTGCCGTTTTCAACGATGAGGCCGCCCAGGGTCGTGCCGTGGCCGCCGATGAATTTCGTAGCCGAATGGACGACGATGTCAGCACCGTGTTCGAGCGGACGGAAGAGGAACGGCGTAGCGAAGGTGTTGTCAACGATGACCGGAAGGCCGTTCTTGTGGGCGATTTCAGCGATGGCTTCGAAGTCCGGAATGTTGATGGCCGGGTTGCCAAGGCTTTCCAGGTAGATGGCTTTCGTTTTGTCGTTGATGTATTTGGCAAAGGACTGCGGGTCATCGGGATCGGCGAAGTGCGTCGTAATGCCGAGGTGTTTGAATGTTTCACTGAACAGTTCGACTGTGCCGCCGTACAATGTCGGAGCAGCGATGATTTCGTCACCGGCGCCGGCAAGGTTGATAATGGAGTAAGCAATGGCCGATGCGCCGCTGGCCGTAGCCAAGCCAGCTGTGCCGCCTTCCAGGGCTGCAATACGTTTTTCCAAGACGTCCTGCGTCGGGTTGGTTAAACGGCTGTAGATGTAGCCAGCGTCTTTCAAAGCAAAGCGGTCTTCAGCCTGCTGGGTATCTTTGAAAACATAAGATGTCGTCTGATAAATAGGAACGGCGCGGGCACCCGTTGCCGGATCCGGTACCTGACCTGCATGCTGCTGTAATGTTTCGAATTTGTAGTTAGTGTTTTCGCTCATAATACATTTCCCCCTAATATTGTAAAATATATATAATGTAATATAAACTTGAAAGCCTTGTAACAAAAAAAGCTTCCGTCCCAAGTAAGGGACGGAAGCACCGTGATACCACCCAATTTCACCCATCCTTCACAAGATGAGCCTCTTCAGGTACGCAGGCAGATGAGCCTTCAATACCATAGTGCTGTAACGGGCACGCCCGGATGGCCTAACTGTTCGACCAATCTGCTCGGAGTCCATCTTCCACGATGACCCTTGCATTCCCTTTCACCAAATGGGAACTCTCTGTGCCAATTCCTATCGTGTACTCTTCTCTTCATTGCAACACTATCAAGTTGTTGACGTAAGTCTACCATCAAAAATGCACTTTGTCAAATGATTTTCGCAAAAAAGTACAGAAAAAATTACGTTAAACGTTAAATGTGTCTGTCGGCACCGCTGTCCGCAGTTCGCGGTCCGGAAGCCTCCCCTGAGAAGGGGAGGTGGCCCAACGGGCCGGAGGGGTTCTTCCCGATCGTTCATCGTAGGCCGTTCATCGTTGGGGCTCGCTGGCGCATCGCCTCGGATTCAGGTGCGGCTGCGCCGCGACAGACTCAAACTGACAATGACGCCTCGGGTAGCTCCTGCGGCGCATAGCGGGCGATGGGATGGAGCGAAGGGCCGTAAAAGGCAGAAAAAGGCAGAGAAAAGCAGAAAAAAGCAGTAAAAGACAGTGAAAAACAGGTATAGGCATATAAGGCGTGTCTTTGACCGCCCGTAGGGGCCGCCATAACCGGCGGCCCGCTGCGAATCCTGTGTATAGCCCCAGCGATGTAGGGGTTCGCACGTGGCGAACCCGCGCGAATCCTGTAGACAGCCGGAATTTATGACAGGTGGCACATGGTCGTAATATAATCCAGAATTTCAGGCTGCGCAGCATCCATCTGACTCCGAATAGGCGGCGAGGCGTTAGCGAGCCCGAATCGAGACGGTTTTACTGAAAACTATAAACTACAAACTGCAAACTATCTTTTATCGATGAACGACCTACGACGAACGACTTGCCTAATCCCGACCTGCCGACTGCGAATGGCGGCGCCGTCAGGTGCCTTTCATGATAGTTATAGATGTTCGGCGCTTGACGAAAATTAGCAAAGGACGTTATAATAAATATGAAAGAGGCCCTGCCGATAGACGGTTGGCCCCTATATCAAAACAGTTACAAAAATAACCGCTTCGTTGAGGGACGTGGGCGGTTATTTTTGTGTTTTATTTGAGTTTTGACCCATGGCATAGCCAAGTGCAAAAGCAGCCATACCAAACGAGAGAATATTAATGAACATATCTACTGTCAGAGTCATCGTCATTCCCCTCCTTTCCGATTGGATTGGAGGGTTCACACAAGATCCCTCCTTTAGAAAGAAAGGGACCCACCGCCTACCGTTTTAGGCAGAACCTCGAAAACAGTATAACATAGGCAAGGTAGGCATGCCAAGCCGGATTTCTCGGACTCAGATGCGGCTGCGCCGCGACAGACTCATGATTGTATTATGACCATGCACAGTCCGTCATAAATTCCGAGACGGTGCCATCATTCAAGGCGGGCGGCCGGTATGGCCGCCCCTACGAAATCGCATACAGGCGATGGAGGGCAGCAAAAGACAGCAAAGTGCAGCAAAAAATTGGAAGCGTGTCTTTGACCGCCTGTAGGGGCCGCCATAATCGGCGGCCCGCGCGAATCCTGTGCATAGCCCTAGCGATGTAGGGGTTCGCACGCAGCGAACCCGCGTGCCTTTCTGGCCCAGCAGGTGCCGACCGAAGGAAGGCGCAGGCTGGCTGCCAGAACGGACCGCTGAGTGTATAGCCAGAATTTATGACAAATGGCACACAGTCGTAATACAATCCAGAATTCCAGGATGCGCAGCATCCATCTGACTCCGAATCGGCGGTGATGCGTCAGCGAGCCAGTCCCGCAACGACGAACGATGAACGACCTACGATAAACGGTTTTTACGATTTGCTGAACATGCTGCTGTTGGATGATCTCAGCCCAACTGATAAAAAAGAAAAACTGGAAACAGAATTCGGCATTACAGTAACTCCGCATCTGGAGAAGGGAGTGGCAGAAATGTGTAACTTAAGTGAAGGTATTGAACGGCGCGGCAAAAAAATCGGGTATGACGAAGGGCATCTTTTTGCAAAACGTGAAGATGTATTGGAAATGCTGAAAGACGGCCTGTCCTTTGAAAAAATTGCTCAATATACGAAACTGTCGCTGCAGGCGATTGAAGAGATAGCGAAGGATAGTGAAGAGCAGTAGGTGGCTGTTATGTGCGCAGAACTTGAAAAATGGGGTCTTGAGGAACGGCAGGAAGGCCGTCAAGAAGGCCGTCGAGAAGGTGAAAGTCGGCTGACGACGTTATTGAGACTGCTGAAAGCCGATGGCCGTCTGAAAGATCTGGAACTAGCCATCGACGATGAAAAGGCTAGGGAAAAGTTTTATCAGGAATATCATATTGATTGAACACTTACAAAAATAGCCGCTTTGTTGAGAAATGTGAGCGGCTATTTTCGTCTTTGTATTATGACCATGCACAGTCCGTCATAAATTCCGAGACGGTGCCATCATTCAAGGCGGGCGGCCGGTATGGCCGCCCCTACGAAATCGCATACAGGTGATGGAGGGCAGCAAAAGACAGCAAAGTGCAGCAAAAAGCAGTGACGGGCAGCAAAAAATTGGAAGCGTGTCTTTGACCGCCTGTAGGGGACGCCATAATCGGCGTCCCGCTGCGAATCCTGTGCATAGCCAAATTTTATGATCAATGGTACACGGTCGTAATATTATTCAAGATTTCAGACTGCACCGTGATTCTATTGCCAACAACGTGAATGTAAAAAATCGAAAAGAAACTTGTGGGAAAAGATATGGTAACGGATCTTATGGAAGTTGGCCTTGTATCGTTTCCATCTGTAATGCTGTTTTTTTTATGCAAAGACGTTCGAAAATCTGGAGAATCCTTGCAAGTCTTTCGAAAATGTATCGCAAGGTCATTTTCCGTCGTTATTATGATGATTATTCCTGCAGACGAAGTGTTGAAGCGTATAGACTCATAAAATGAAAAAGGAAAATACCGATACGGGTACTATTGGAAATGGTGCTATATCGGTATTTTTTGTTATATCAAATTCAATTATGCAACAAAAATAAATGGCAATTGATAATGTGCTAAATTTAGAGTAAAATAAAAATTATAAGTATTAATGGGTCATGATTATAGCGGAGGGTAAAAAATATGGATGAGTTTATGACCATAAAAGAAACTTCGGTTAAGTGGAGTTTAGGAGAACGGCGTATTAATACTCTATGTCAGGAAGGGAGAATTCCAGGAGTACGAAAGTTTGGTAAATCTTGGGCTATTCCTGCAGATGCTGAAAAGCCGAAAGATGAACGGATTAAATCTGGGAAATATATAAAAGTAAGATGAAATCAGTCTGATTTTACTGACGAAACACAGACATCAGAACGTAGTGTCCTGAATTAAAGAGAGAAAGATTAAATTCTAAAATTTGGTAGGAAAGGATGAAAGTGTGGTGAATAGAATATCTTGGAATTTGCATGAAGCGGCAATCTTGTTGCAGGGCCTTTTAGATATTAGAAAACAAAAGATACAAAGAGCTGAAGCTGTAGCGAATATATCAGTACAACTTCGTTTATTAGCTGAGCAAAATGGATATACGGTTGATGAAAAGTTCCGTAATATAAGCGGAATCAGCTTACAGATGGCACATTTGGAATATGCTTTAACTAGTGGGAAAGAAGGATTACGCCCTGCTTATAAATGGCAATACGATATTATTGAAATTTTTAAGAAAAAACCTGAAAGATATAAAAACTTGTTGAAGGAGGCAAAGGAGATGTCAGAATCACTTGCGAATAGACACTCTGATTTCATAGCATGGCTTAACAAAAATATATCAGCAGAACAAGCAGCAGGGATAAAAAATGCTATCACAACTGCTGATATCCTCCTTTGTAAAAGCGGTGAAATCCGTACATCTGTGCTAGATGTTAATGATTTAGGTACTATAGAAAAAATTATAAATCGGTTAAAGACAAAAAAGATTATTCATTCTAAAAAACTCTGCGAACAAATATTATCCTATGTCTTTGCTGTCAAAAAATACAAAGGCCAGACTAATGCCATAGAACAAAAGAATTCTGCGAATTGCTTCCAGAATCATCCGAAGATGCCTTGTCAGGAAGACAGTGGTAACAAGGAAGATTCTTTCTGCGATACTGCCGCATTTTACTCTGTTTTAAAAAAATATTTTCATAATGGTTTCCGTCTAGGTTCATTTATCGATACGAAAAAATTTCGGCGGTATTATGAAGAGGCTAATGCGAGTCCCCTTACACTCGATAACGACCAGATAAACCTGATTATAAAAAAATGTGGTATTGAGCACGAAGGGAAAATATACCTTCCTGATGAAATGCTCAGCAAAGAGCTCCACTCAAAGCTTTTTAATTACATCGATCATTGTTTTTCTGATGGTGCAACAACCGTATATTATGAAGCAGTGTTCCAACATTTCTACAATAATTTCTTGGATTGTAAAATGTATGACACGGATATGTTAAAGTCATATATTGCTTATTATGCAGGGGATAAATATGTTTTTGAAAGAAGTTATCTTTCGAAAGAACACTTGGGAGAAGCTGACCCTACAGAAGAAATACGAAGACTGCTCAAAAATCACGTTTATCCTATGAAGATTACTGAGATAGCTCATATCTTACCCAATATACCAGAAGGTACCATTCGAGGTATCCTTGGTGCAAATCTAGAATTTGTGCGGGCAAGCAAAGGCGTATATTTTCATGCGGATTGCTTTGCAGTATCTGATGAAGAACTAAACGACATTGCTAATTTAATTCAAGATGAAATTAATAAGAATGGATTCTTAAGCGGTAACGAACTTTACAATAATATAAAGATTCTTTTTCCCTACATTTATGAAAAAAACGAAGCTTTTCCCATAATCGGTTGGCGAGATGCTTTGAAGTATAAACTTAAAAATCGGTTTTCGTTTAATGGAAATGTCATCAGCAGCAAAGAAAAGCCACTTTCAATGAGCGACATCTTTTCAATTTATGGAAAAAACAGACAGAAATTCACATTATCAGAAATTTTATCCTTTGTTTCTAATGTCGGCTCAAGAGTGGTTTATTTTGACTCCTTATATAAAAATGTGGCTCGAGTCAGTGAAGACGAATTTGTTAGAAAAGATTACGTCATCTATAGAGTTAGCGAAACGGACGAGGTTTTGAGCCGCTATTGTCCTGATGACTATGTGCCAATTTCAGAGGTAAAGAATTTTGGACTATTTCCTGATTCCACCTACCCATGGAACGAATATTTGCTTGAAAATTATCTAGCATTCCACAGTAAGCAATTTAAACTCATGCATACTGGATTTAACATAAACTGTGTGCTTGGTGCTATGGTTAAACAATCTAGTGATATTCAGGACTATGATGATCTTGTAATAAGAGCAATTGCCATCAGTGGAGTGCCATTAAAAAAAACTAATGTGCTATCTTTTCTCTACGAGAAAGGGTATATAGGCCGCCGCTCATATCAGGGGATTGATTCCCTTTTAATAAAAGCACGTGAGATGCGAAACAGAAAGGAATAATAACAATATGTACTCATATGACTGGGATCCTGAAACAGGAGGTTTTCTGCTAAAAAGCTCACCTTTAAAATTCAGCAAAGAACCTAGGCCAGTTTATTATAAAGAACTCGATATACTTGGATTTGATAAATACTGGAATTACGAAAAGAAAGACGATTTCCCATATATGTGGGCAGAGTCAAATAATTATATCTATCGTGGGAGACGAGTAGCCAAGACAAAAGGAGGGACTGTCTATACGGCACCAGAACTGATTCTGTTCGAAGAACCAGAACCTAATGATGAACCATTACGCTTTGTGGATATCCCTGCCATGGTTGCAAAGAATCAGAAAATTATCGATGCTCTGGCACAGGATACTATTAAGAAAATTTACAATACTTATATAGAATATAACAATAAGGTCGATGTATTTTATGTGGCCTTTAGTGGGGGAAAAGACAGTGTAGTTACACTTGACCTCGTCCAACGAGCTTTGCCGCACAATAAATTTAAGGTGTTGTTTGGAGATACTGGGATGGAGTCACCAGATACCTATAAAGAAATAAAATCAATAGAACAAGATTGTAAAGATATTAAAGTAGAATTTCTAAAGGCTAAATCTTGCTTGTCGCCCGCTCAAAGTTGGAATGTTTTTGGTCCCCCAGCAGTAACTATAAGATGGTGTTGCAGTGTTCATAAATCTGCTCCGCAGATATTGTTGCTCAGGGAATATACTCAAAATCCAAATGTCAGAGGGATGGCTTTTACCGGCATTCGGGGAGACGAAAGTCTATCAAGAAGTGAATATGACGAGTTGAATGATGGTAAAAAAGTAAGAGGGCAATTCAGTTTTCATCCAATTCTCGAATGGAATTCAGCGGAACTCTTTACTTATATTTATCAAAGAAAGCTTCGTCTTAATGAAGCTTATAAAAAAGGAAATTCAAGAGTCGGCTGTTTGGTTTGCCCCATGTCTTCTGGGAAACATGAATATATGAAAGCAGTTTGTTATCCCAAAGAAGTAAATGGTCTGCTAGACAAAATAAAGTCTACCAGTGGAAAAATAAATTTCACTAAAGACCAGATGAATAAATTTGTTGATGAAGGATTGTGGAAAACCAGAAAAACAGGACGTGAACTTAATTTTGGCTCAGATAGTCATTTGATTGAGGTAAAAAACGGAAAAACTGTTATTATTGTCCGGAATCTAAATGACAGATGGAAGGAATGGGCGAAAACAATTGGAGATTTTGTTGAGCTTACTCCTAATGATTTTTCCATTAGTTTTAAAGAAAAAATTTATTCAGTACATTTACAGACAGAAAAAACAGGAATAAAGATTACTTTTCCTCAATGTGGTAATGGAAAGGATGATATTAAATTTATATCGCTTTTTAGAAGCGTAGTTATTAAAAGTATATATTGTGTTCGTTGCGGTGTTTGTGAAGCTAATTGTACGGCAAATTGTATTGATATGAGCAATGGATTAAAGATATCAAATAGTTGTATTCACTGCTATCAATGCCATGATATATATGAACATTGTTTAAGATACAACTCTATCCGTAATAGAATTGGAGGAGAAAGACAAATGAAGGGTTTGGATAGATATTTCAGTTTTGGTGTTAGAAAAAGATGGATTGAACTGTATTTCCAAGACCGTGGAAGCAGGGAATTTTGGGATTCAGACGGTCATGGAGAAGTGGCAAACAAGAAAAAAGATGCTTTTTTAAATTTCATCAAAGATGCAGGACTCGTCACATTTAACAGATTACACGGTGATAACAAGTATACAAGAAATGAAGCAAACGAATTTGCAAAGATGTTGTTTAATCTCGGAAGTGATTCTGATTTGACATGGGCTCTTATGCTTTGCAATTTGGCATACACTCCAGAATTTAATTGGTTCATCAAAAATGTACCGTTTAACGAGAATATCACTCAAGATAGACTCAAATATATGCTCAATGAAGCCATGGAAAATGATACAAAAGGTTTAGGAAAAAGAAATGTTTCAGATGCACTAAAAATAATACTTGTTACAACACCTTTAGGAGAATCTATTGGACTTGGGGATTGTGATTATACGAAAAAAGTTAATGCATCCGGCAATGAAACAATTACTCTTCATTCATTTCACCGTAGAAAGTGGCTTTCGCCTGATCCCAATGTAATTCTTTATTCTCTTTACAAGTTTGCAGAGAATTGTGGTAACTATTACCAATTTACGCTTTCTCGCCTACTTAATTTTAATGTGGATAGTAATGGCGTTAGTCCAGCAGAAATTTTCTGCCTTGATCATGATACAATGGAAAAAATTTTGACCGGCTTATCAATCAACCATCCAGAATTTATTACAACGCAGTTTACTCTAGATTTGGATACAATCACATTAAATCCCGAAAAGACATCTGTTGATGTGCTTAAATTATTTTAAGGGAGGAAGAAACGAATGGAAACATATCGCCATTATTTTGATATCGATCCGGATTATTTTCCGGCAGTCAATGAAAAGGTCATAAATGATAATCCAGATATGTGGAAAAAATTCTATCCGCATCAGACTTTTGTAAACTTGCTTAAAACTACTGTAAGTGTGATTAATCGGAAGCAGAAACTTTCTATCTGGGTAGAAGGTGCATACGGAACGGGGAAATCCCATGCTGTCCTCACCTTAAAAAAATTACTTGATGCGAATGAAAATGAAACTGATGCATACTTCGATAAGTACGGGCTGGATAAGGATTTAAAAAATAATTTTAAACAGATTAAAAACAGCGGACAAATTTTGACTGTACATCGTTATGGTTCATCGAGTATCCACGGAGATAATGATCTTTTTTTTGCTATCCAGGAAAGCATTGAAAATGCTTTTGAAAAAGCCGGTATAGAAAATAAAGGACAGGATTCCCTTAAAGAAGCTATTATTAGATACCTTTCAGATGAACTTAACAAAAAAAGCTTTAATGTCTTTGTGAAAGGATATGATAATCTTTTTGGTGGAGATGATGTAGACGCTATTGTAAAAAAACTCAGAGAATATTCTGGTGAATCACTTCATGCCTTGATGGAAAAAGTTTTTAAAGTTGCCCATGAACGACAAATCCGGGTATTCTCAATGACATCTGAAGATCTTACCAATTGGATTAAAGATATTATTCAGGCTAACAATCTTAAAGCAATCGTATTCATCTGGGATGAGTTTACAGAATATTTCTTGAATAATTCCAGAAATCTTACCGGTTTTCAACAGATTCTTGAATTAAGTGAAACGGAGCCATTCTATTTTGTGCTGGTAACACATGTAAGTGCCAGCCTTTTTCCAGAAGGTGACAAGGATTATATCAAGTTGAATGGACGGTTTGTCTCCCCTCATAGCCAAATTGCGCTTCCTGAAAATATTGCATTCCAGCTTATGGGAGCAGCTATGGAGAAAACAAAAGATCCCGTTGTCCTCCAAGAATGGGATGAAACTCTTGATGATTTAGCTGACCGCACCAAGAAATCCAGAAAAAATATTGGTACAACTGCTAAAATCAAGGATGAAGAGATGACTGGTATTTTACCGATTCATCCTTATACAGCTCTTCTTTTAAAACATATTTCCCAAGTGTTTGATTCAAATCAGCGGAGCATGTTTGACTTTATTAAAAATGATCGTGGAGATGAAATCAAAGGATTCCAGTGGTTTATAGATAACTACGGGCCGGATGGAGGCAGTGACAGTACCAATCCATTGCTTACCGTCGACATGCTTTGGGAATTCTTCTATGATAAAGGTAGAGATAGCTTGGCTCATGATGTACGTACTGTTCTCGATTATTATGAACGAACGGCGAATCGTGGACTTTCCTCAGAAGAAAAGCGTATTCTCAAGGCCATACTTCTTCTTCAGGCTATTTCCCAACATGCTGCAGATACGGTAGAAATGTTTATTCCGAACGAAAAAAATCTTGATGGGGCTTTTGAAGGATCTGATCTAGAAGACAGTGCTTCTCGTATTGCTGAAAAACTTGTCCGAGATAAGATCCTTTACAAGAGATCGCTCGGAAGCGGGAAATACCAGTATAATGCCTACATTAATGAAATAAGCGGTGCTGCTCTGGATGAGAACAAAAAAGAAATAGATAAAAAATCAACATCTACCCTTATTACTGAGCCGCTAAACGACGGTACTACGGTAGAAGATGCACTTAATCTGGATGATGCTGCTTTGAAATTACGATATAGTATACGCCATGCATCCGTATCAGATTTCGATGTAACAATCCGACGTATGCGTAATATTGAAGAAGAATCTGGAGGTAAAATACCTGCTGTAATTTGTTATGCTAAAGATGATAATGAATCCATCCTCCTGGGCAAAAAGATTCAGAATGCCCTACAAGATGGCTCCTATCATCTCATCTTTATTGATGCTACACGGACGCCTTTTGGTCAGGATGGGTATAACCAGTATCGCGATGAAATGGCGCAGTCTATGTATCAGACTGGTAAAGATAACGGTCTTGCGAATCAATACGCCAGAAATGCAAAGGAATCTCTGAAAAAATGGAAAGAACGTCTCAGCGAAGGCGAATTTCTCATATTTACCGAAGAAAAGCCAGCAGGTGAACGGGCTACTTCGAAGAAATTTCTCGAAGATATTCTGCGGGAAATAGACCATAAAAAATTTCCGGACTGCCTGGAAGCCGAGTATAACGTACTTCCAACGATGTATACACCAAGCAGTCTGAAATTAGGCGTGGAATGCGGTGTAAATAGAAAAACACGGCAGATGTTTTCTTCCGGAAATGTTCAAACCAAACTAGAAACAGCTTTAAAAGATGCATGGGAAGATCCTCGATATTGGGAAACACATCCTAATCTCCTAATTTCTAAAATCAAACGTACAGTGGATAACGAAATACAGAAAGAATTTAAAGAAGCAGGTCGTGTTTCTATCCGCGATATTTACGATTTACTGAAAGAATATCCGTATGGCTTTATGCCCTGTAACCTTTCCGCCTTTATAATGGGATTCGTACTGAAAGAATATACGGATGGTACATATTCGTGGAGCGATGGCCTCTCGAATGATGAACTTACTCTGAACAAGCTTAAAGAAATGATAGACGAGGTGATTAAGCTTCAGAATACTCCGAATAAAAAATATAAGGATAAATATATTGTTGCGCTAACCGCTGAAGAAAAAGCTTTCAATGAGTCAAGTGCAATTGCCTTTAATGTTTCGAAATCTCTTTGTACTTCTGTAGAACAGACACGAGGTATCATTCGAAACAAAATGAAGGAGTATGGGTTCCCAATTTGGACATTAAAGGAATTAATTCCCGAAAATTCGTTCAAAACTCCCGGTAAAATCATTTCATTGTTTATTGATTACTATATGGGGATTGCAAACAATGGTAACCTTGTGGGTAGCTTTAAGACTGAAAGCGATATTGCGAATGAAATCGGGAAGCTTTATATAAATTACCCTGAAGCTGCGGGAGAGTTGCAGGTCTTCCTCTCAAAAGATAATTGCATCAAAGGAATGGAGAAATATCTGCAGCAATATGATAATGGAATACTGCCGGCTCTTGCAAATGAAATTAAAGACGGCGGCCAGTATATCAATGTTGTTAGTCGTAAATTTGATGCAGATGCTTCAACTTGGGTATGGAATATTGATACTGCCAATCAAAAAATCAAAGAAGTAATTCTTGAATACCAGATAATTGCTGAAAGCAATAAAATTCTTCCGAAAAACTCAAATTATGCGGGTACTTTGGCTTCTTGGATTAGCCGGTGTGACAATATCCGAATTGCCTTTTTGGCTGCTAAAGGTTCTTTCGGTGGAATCGAACCATTTGTGGAAATGCTTTATAATTTAAAAAGAAACGGGCGGCTTTCTGATGAAAGGCAGAAAAGAAGTTTTCTAGATCTTCTGAAAGCAGATGGTAAGGGTTTTGACCATTTTTACAGGAATCAAACAGGTTTATTCATGAAGGTATGTGAATACTATTTGGATGAGTTTAATGATGAAGAAGTTCAGGAACTCTTCAATAAACTTCCTGGCTCTGGGACCTTTGTTATGGATAAGTCTGCTTATTTCAAGCTGGTAGACCGTGAAACTAAAAACTATCGTGATTCTCTCGGATATGAGCAACTAAAAAAACTTTGGAGCGAAAAGACGCATTCTACTACTCCAAGAGAATGGTCGAGAAAGCATCATATGCCAATCCTTGCTCTTGTTCCAGCAGATGAAGTCACAAGAGCCAGAGATGCTTTTGAGACACTCAATCACCGCCATCCCGATGCTACTTCTGTTTCGAGAGCTAAGGAATATCTTGAAAAGGCGACTTTCTATTCAAAAATGAATGATAGTGATGCTCTTGATCAGATTTTTGTTAGTAAAATTATTAATAATTATGCGGTTTTACTCACGGATATAAGTGAGGTAAAGCAATATTTGGAAAATAAGATTCCAGATGAACCTTATGATTGGTTCCAGTTACCTGCCGTGAATGAAAAGTTGAGAAAAATGGCTGAAGCGAAGTATAACCAAGAAGGAGCTGCAAAGGCATTAGAAAAAATTGATGAAATGAATGTCGATGATGTCAAGAAATACTTGAAAGAGCTGATTCGTGACAACATGACTGTTGGGATGGAAATTATAAAAGGAAACTGATGAAAAAATGAATTATGAAGAATGTGCAAAAAAAATCAGGAGGTTCCTGAAAAAAGATGATTACCAGCCTTTAATTGTAGATGTTCAGAATAGGGAGGATCTTAGCAAGCTTTTAGCTGAATTTTGTCCGATGACGCCAGAAGCCCCTAAATCCATACCTGTCTCGCAATATAGCGATATGGATGAATTCCCTAGGATTGAAAATCTTCTTCATGATTTACAAACAAAGGCTTACGATTGTTTTGTGACAGGGCTTTCTTCTTATTTAAGATTGATGGGCGAAGAAAAGCTAACTGCTCAATTGAACGAAATACTCCATATGTCGACAATGGGACATATGGTAATCATTACTTATCAATGCAAACGTTTTTTTAATGTCCGTGATCCACGCTTGGAAAGGCGCCTTGCCCTCCTTGATGGAAATTTAGCAACAATCCCGGAAATCTTTTTTTGTTCGCCGGCTCTCTCGCTTCCAGAAAACGTAAAAGTGTTAAAAGGGCTCAAAAATTTTGCTGTTGCCGTAGAACAAACTAATGAATCAAAAATCTATTTGGTCACCAGTCAAACAAAAAAACAATTCCCGTATGCGCTGTACAATATTATAGATCTGACCAAGGCTTACGATATTCTTTCTTTGAAGGATTCGGTAACAAAAAGGCTTTCAGAAAGTATGGGGACTGAAGAAGAATGGAATTACGCCCTTACTTTGTTTGACAAGGATTCTAGTTGGGCAGACGTTATAGATCGTCAATTTGGTGATCATAGACGGCTTGAACAGAGTGAGTCTAATCTTGATGATGATGTGCAGTCGAATCATAATCAGCGCTGGTTGTATTTTATTGCGTTAAAATTATATCAAATAAAAGGAAACTGGTGCCTTAATGATGCGGCTGTACATTCCTCTTTTGTGAGGGAAATGCCTTCTAATATTTATCGGGGGATACTCAATAAATCCTCCTCAGACAAAGATTTTTGGGATTGTTATAACAGTAGAAAGAAGGTGCTTCGCCGAATAGGTAATCCTCAGGTTGAGCTTGGCAGTTTCTGTAAAGTGGCTGTTGGTAAAGGAAAAAATGAAATTTATTATTTAACAGATAATACTCAAAAAGAAAAAGAAGAAATCTTTGCATATCTTGAACGTTATGGGACTGAAGGAAACCGCGAAAAGATAACAAATATTCTGGTAAAAGTATACCCGGAACTGGCAGCATACTTAAAACCATATGACTTTAAAAATGAATTGCTTAACCATTATTTTTCTGAATATAAATATCAGAAAGTTATCAATAAGATTTTTCCTGATTTTTATGATCTTGTGTTGGAGCAGGCAAAAAAACGTGACTATATTTCTATACTGCCGCCAAGGTCTGCTTTGGTAGAGAATCTTTCAAAGCCAAAATCCTTGCTTTATTTTATGGACTCAATGGGGGTTGAATTTCTTGGATATATACAGAGCGTTTGCAATGAACTCAAACTGAAAATTAACGTAAAAATATGCCGTTCGGAAATTCCGTCTATTACAGAATTTAATAAGGAATTTAAGGATGAATGGAATGAGAATCAGATTGTGGATATCAAAGACCTCGATGATATTAAGCATCATGGAAAAAATGACTATGACTATTACAGACATTCAAAACTTCCAATTCATTTGATAAAAGAGTTAGAAATCATCAAAGATGTCTTAAAAAAAATTCAGGCGAAGCTTATAAACAGAGATATAAATGAAGCTGTAATGATTGCAGACCATGGAGCAAGTCGCTTGGTTATTCGTTATGATAAAGAAAACATTTATGAGATGGCTGAGAAAGGAATTCATTCTGGAAGATGCTGCAAAAAGAGCGAACTTGATGAGAAACCTGAGTATGCTGTTGATGCTGGCGACTTCTGGGCACTTGCAAATTATGATAGGTTTAAAGGTAGCCGGAAAATCGGTGTCGAAGCTCATGGTGGCGCTACACTAGAAGAGATATGTGTTCCCATCATTACGCTTACATATTCTAACAAGAATATCGAAGTTTATATTATGCCAGTGAATTCTAATCTGGATACTATAAATAAAACTCCGAAGATTAAAGTTAGCTTCCGTAAAAAGGCTGCAATAAAAATATTCTTAACTGAAGAACAATCGGATGTATCAATACAGATTGGTCAGAAAAAATATTTTGCTGTTTCAATGGGCAATGGATATTACCGAGTAGATATGCCTGACATAAAGAAAAAAGGTACGTATCATATTGATGTATACACAGGAGATAATAAAATTGCTGAAAAGCTTCCACTTATTGTAGAACGCGAAGGTCAGCAAATAAATGACTTGTTATAGGAGGCTTTTTGTAAATGGATGATAAGCTACGGGAATGCTTTGAGGACATGGTGGTATATAAAGACCTTACGAAGAGTAATTTTTTTTCTTCGTTGGGATTGCCATCTTTTCTCAGAGATTGGGTACTAAAAAGATTTGAAGATGAAGACGGTAACTATGATATTGAAGACGTGACTGAATTTATAAATCAATATCTTCCAAAAAAGGATGAATGGCTGCGCATCAAAAACCAAATCACCTATGAAAATGAACGGGTTAAAATACTTACAAAAATAAGTGTGGATATAGATATCAAGACTGGAGAAATTTCCTTTGCCCTTCCGGATTTTGATTTGACTCATAAGGAAACTATTATAGAACCGATTGTCTGGGAACGATATAAAGATGAACTTACCCAGAGTCAGGAGACATGGGGAATTGTTGAACTTGGTTATAGGTTTCCAGATGATACGGCGAGACCTAAAATATCTGGTAAAATTAAGATGACAGGCTTCACCAGTTTTCGCCCTTACATTGCTGATCTTGACTATTACAAAGATGCTCGTTCTGAATTTTCAGTTTCGGAATGGATCGATGTCTTACTCGGGGCAATTGATTATAATGCAAATGGGTATAAAGATGAAAACGAGAAGTTGGCTATGTTGACACGTTTGCTGCCATTTTTGGAAAAAAGATTGAACTTGCTTGAACTGGCTCCTAAAGGCACAGGAAAGTCTTATGTATTCGGTAATATTAGCAAGTATGGTCTTTTGACGGATGGTGGTAAAATTACTCGTGCAAAAATGTTCTATGACACTGCCCGTCATACTCCTGGATTCGTTGTTGGAACAGATTACGTTGCCATTGATGAGGTGAAACTTGTAACATTTAATGATGTTAATGAAATGCGCTCTATTATGCAAGGTTACATGGAAAGAGGACACTTCAATATCGGTGGGTATGAAGGGGAATCTTCTGCTGGAATTGTTCTTCTTGGAAATATTTCTATAGACAATATGGATGAATATAAGAGCATGTTTTCAGAACTGCCATCATTATTTCAGGAAAGTGCACTTGTTGACAGAATTCATGGGTTTATCAAGGGCTGGGACATTCCAAAGATGAGTGATAGCTTGAAAGTCTGTGGCTGGGCTCTGAATACGGAGTATTTTTGTACTGTAATGCATATGCTTCGAGACGATGCCAGTTACCGTGCTATTGTAGATGAACTTGTAGAAGTTTCTGGAAACGCTTATGTGCGACATACAGAAGCTGTAAAGAGAATTGCAACTGCATACCTCAAGTTACTCTTTCCGAATGTTAAGACCGTTAATGATGTGAATCGACGGGATTTCAATCGGTACTGCCTTCGTCCGGCTATTGATATGCGAAAGATTATATGGCGTCAGCTTTCTATTCTTGATTCAGAATATAAGAACGATGACAAGCAGATGCCGTCATTTACTATAAAGGGGTAGTTATGAATTATGAATGCATTGTTTGCGGCAAAAAAAAATTAGATAAAAATACAATTGGAATTAATAAAAAGCTGTTGGGGAAAGAAATCGAAAATTTTTATTGCATGGATTGCCTTGCAGATTATCTGGAATGTACGGTAGATGATTTAAATGATAAAATTGAAGAATTCAAAGATGAGGGATGCACTCTCTTTGAGTAGGGAGATGGAACTTTATGATTTATGCTGATAATGCTGCTACAACTAAATTATGTGAACAAGCTTTCGATGCTATGAAGCCTTATCTCCTTGATCAATATGGAAATGCTTCTCAGCCGTATGTGTTTTCTAGAGCATCGAAAAAAGCACTTCGTTCAGCTCGTGAATCAATTGCCGAATGTATTGGGTCTCTTCCAGAAGAAATTTATTTTACTTCTGGCGGTACAGAAAGTGATAACTGGGTTATTAAATCGTCGTTATTTATGGGAAAAAGAAAAAATGGGGTTCTTACATCCTCTATAGAGCATCATGCGATACTCAATTCGTGTCGAACGGTGGAAGAACTTGGAATCCCCGTTGCTTATATTCCTGTAGACACAGAAGGTGTTTTGCATCCTTCTGCGTTGGAAAGTAAGATATCTGCTAACACGGGCATTGTATCAATTATGTATGCAAATAATGAAATTGGGACAATTGAACCGATTCATGAACTGGCCCGTATTGCACACCACTATGGAAGTGTTTTTCATACTGATGCGGTACAGGCTATGGGGCATGTACCGATTAATGTTCATGATGAGGGCATTGACCTACTTTCTGCCTCAGCGCATAAATTTAATGGGCCCAAGGGCATTGGCTTTTTATATATGAAAAAAGGGATAAATTTGCATCCTTATGCTGACGGTGGATCTCAGGAAATGGGATATCGCGCCGGGACGGAAAATGTGCCAGCAATTGTAGGGATGGCAGTAGCTCTTAAGAAAAATATAGATCAAATGGCGGAAAAGAAGAAACGGCTTTTGTTGATAGAAAAAACTTTTTTAACCGCACTTCATGAATTTGATCTTGATTTTATACGTAATGGAGCTAGTCGCCATCTTCCAGGGAATGTAAATATTTCTTTTTATAAAGCTGATGGAGAAATGTTGTTACATCGTTTGGATTTAAAAGGCATTTGCGTTTCAACAGGTTCGGCTTGCGATTCGGTTAATACACAAATTAGTCATGTTCTGCAAGCTATTAATACTCCAAAAGATTATGCAGAAGGAACTATTAGAGTTACATTTGGTGCGGATAATACTGAAAAAGATGCTATTGAAATAGCAAAAGCGATAAAGGCGATATTAAAGTGAGAAAAATGCCTATCGTTGATAAGGAAAAAATAATAAGGATAAATGAAGAAAAGGGTGACATAATGGCAGAGAAAACACGGGAAAAAACAAAAGTATTCCAGATTCGAATTGAAGAAAAACTGTTAAATGAATTTAACGAGGTAGCAGAGACGTATTGTGTTAACAAATCGGCATTGATACGTTCGTGGATAGAGCGGTATGTTGATCAGCATCGCAAGGCTGAGTGATGCTAAAAAATATTCAGAAAAGCAACCCCTCAGACCGCCTGCGGCGGCCAGCTCCCCTATTATGGGAGCCTTTCTAGGCGCTCCTGCGCCTTACTATTCTGAGTCTGTTGCAGCGGTACGCTGCATCTGAGTCTGAGTTTAAAAAAAGTGCTTGACAAGACATTTCCAAATCTGTAAAATAAATAAGTAAGCTTTTCACTTGGACTCCACTTAGCCCCGGAGAAAGAGCACCAAAAGCTTGGTCAGTTAGTTAAATTCAGGGAGGAATTACACAGCATGAAAACTACATTTATGGCTAATGCAGGCAACATCGAACGCAAATGGTTTGTTGTTGATGCTGAAGGCCAGACATTAGGCCGTCTTGCTGCCGAAGTAGCTAAAATTCTTCGGGGAAAACATAAACCTACTTTTACCCCGCATGTTGATACAGGCGATTATGTAATCGTAGTAAACGCAGCAAAAGTTAAATTAACTGGTAAGAAAATGATCCAGAAAAACTATTTCCATCATTCCGGTTATCCCGGTGGAGCAAAATTCACTCAGGCCGGCCATATGCTCGAAGCACATCCGGAACGCGTTGTAGAAATGGCAGTTCGCGGCATGCTCCCGAAAAACAAATTGGGTGAACAGATGTATCGCAAACTGAACGTTTATGCAGGTGCTGAACATCCGCATCAGGCACAGAAACCTGAAGTTTTGAAGTTAAACATTCGCTAATTAATACCGGGAGGAAGATTTCATGGCAGTAGCACAGTACTACGGCACTGGCCGTAGAAAGACATCCGTTGCTAGAGTTCGTCTGGTTCCGGGTCAGGGTAAAATCACAGTTAATAAAAAAGAATTGAACGAATATTTCGGTCGTAAAACACTGGAATTGGTTATTCGTCAGCCGCTCGTACTTACTGGCGTAAACGAACAGTATGACGTCATCGCTGACGTTAAAGGCGGCGGCCCGTCCGGCCAGGCCGGCGCAATCCGTCACGGCATCAGCCGTGCCCTTTTGGAAGTCGACGGCGATTTCCGTCAGGCTCTCAAAAAAGCTGGTTTCCTCACACGCGACCCGCGTGAAAAAGAACGCCGTAAATACGGTCTCAAGAAAGCTCGTAAGGCTTCCCAGTTCTCGAAACGTTAATCTTTTTTCAAGAGATTTTCGAAAAACCTATGCAATTAAAAGTCGCATGAACATTATCGTTCATGCGACTTTTTTTGATATAAATATACAAATTATTCTTTGTGCAAATGTATAAAAAAGATGAGCGTTTTATATATTGAAGTCATAGGTTATACGTTTTATACTGTAGCTATCAAAACAAAAGCAGCGCCGCTTACAATAGAAGGTAAACGGCGCTGCTTTTGTTTTATAAATAAAAATGATTATACGGTTATTAAAAGTCAGGGGTGAGATACATGATTGAAATTAAAGCCATCATAAGGCGGGAACGCCTGCAGATTGTGAAAGAAAAACTGGCAGAAAAAGGATTTTATGGATTGACTCATTGGCATGTTATGGGACGCGGTAAGCAGCGCGGTGTACGGATTGAAGGCGTCCAGTACGACGAACTGCCGAAAGAAATGCTTTATATTGTTGTTCATGACGAACATAAGACGGAAGTGCTGATGACGATTATTCATGCAGCTCGACTGAATCAGCGGGGCAATCCTGGTGATGGCCGTATTTTTATCAATAAGTTGGAAGAAGGATACACGATCAGCGACCAGCTGCTTTAATTATCATCGATTTAAAAAGGGGGCAGTCATTATGGATGGAAATTTTGCATTACAGTTTGGACAGCAGTTAATCAACGGGATTTCCCTGGGCAGCATCTATGCATTGATTGCCTTAGGATATACGATGGTTTACGGTATTATGAAGCTGATTAACTTTGCGCATGGCGATATCTATATGGTCGGTGCTTACGCTGGTTTTTTTGCAGCGACAGCAACGAATTTACCTTTTATTGCCTGTATTATTTGCGCGATGGCAGTTACGGGGGTATTAGGCATCGTTATCGAACGGTTGGCTTACAAACCTCTGCGGCACAGTCCTAAGATTGCTATTTTGACGACAGCGATTGGGGTCAGCCTTTTTTTGGAATATACGACGATGCTGATCCTCTCACCGCAGCCGCGGACATTCCCGCAGTTAATCAATAATACCATTTATAATTTTGGCGGCCTTGTGATTTCCCTGCAGCAGATTATTATTCTGGTGACGGCCGTTATCTTGATGATTTTTTTGACCTATGTCGTTAATTATACCAAGATGGGTAAAGCGATGCGGGCTGTTTCTTACGATCCCGATGCAGCTCAGCTTATGGGTATCAATGTCGATAGAATTGTTTCCTTTACGTTCTTCATTGGCTCGAGCCTGGCGGGGGCTGCCGGGGTGCTGGTAGGAATTTATTACAATTCCATTGAACCGTTGATGGGTATCATGCCGGGCATGAAAGCTTTCATTGCGGCGGTACTGGGCGGTATCGGCATTATTCCCGGTGCTATGACCGGCGGTATTATTCTTGGCATTGTGGAAGCACTGGTCAGCGGTTTCATTTCTTCGACTTTCCGTGATGCTGCAGCCTTTGCTATTTTGATTATCATTTTGCTGATTAAACCTACGGGCCTTTTAGGTAAAAATGAACGTGAGAAAGTGTAGGTGATCATCATGATAAAAAGCTTAAGAAAAGAAGATGCTTTATACTTTGTGATTTCTGTCGCTGTCTTTGCGATTCTTCAATTCCTCATGTCAGAACGCATCGTATCTTCGTTTTGGCGCCTTAATATCACTGTTATTTGCCTGAACGTTATTTTAGCATCCAGCCTGAATCTCATCAACGGTATCACTGGTCAATTTTCCTTAGGTCATGCCGGCCTGATGGCTGTTGGGGCTTATGTATCTGCTGTTTTTACTCTTTTCCTGCATACACCGTTCCTTGTAAGCCTTATTGCCGGAGCGGGTGCAGCGGGGCTTTTGGGGTTCCTGATTGGCGTACCGACGTTGCGGCTGGAAGGTGATTATCTTGCTATCGCTACGCTGGGGATGGGGGAAATTATCCGCATCTTTATTTTAAACATACCGCAGGTCGGAGGTGCTTCGGGTTTATCAGGGATTCCCAATGAAACGACGTTCCCCTGGTTATTCTTTAGTATGATCGTCACTTTGTTTGTTATCAAGAATATCCTTCACTCCAATAAAGGCCGGGCCTGCCTGGCTGTCAGGGAAAACTCCATTGCCGCTGAAGCAATGGGCATTGATATTACGAAGACGAAGGTCTTTGCTTTTACGATTGCTTCTATTTTTGCCGGCCTGGCAGGAGCGCTATTTTCCCATTATTTCGGCATTGCTCATCCGTCCAGCTTTACCTTCATGAGATCTTTCGACATCATGACCATGGTCGTGCTCGGCGGCTTGGGAAGCATTTCAGGATCTATTGTCGGCGCTGTGATTTTGACATTCATCACGGCTGCCATGCAGAGCTATCCGGAATACCGCATGATTGTTTATGCCCTGCTTCTGATTGCGCTTATGCTCTATCGTCCGAATGGGATTTTCGGAAGTCATGAAGTAGCGGCACTGATTTTGGGAAAATGGCAGAAACGAGGTGAAAAAAATGGCACAATTGCTGAAAACAAGTAATGTTTCTAAATTCTTTGGCGGTATTAAAGCCGTACAGAATTTTGATATCCATTTGGATGAAGGCGAAATGGTCGGCCTCATTGGTCCAAATGGGGCCGGCAAGACGACAGCATTCAATCTCCTGACCGGCGTCTATCAGCCGACAACAGGAAGCATCCTTTTCGACGGTGTGGATTTAGTCGGCATGAAACCGCATATGATTACGCAGCAGGGCATTGCCAGGACGTTCCAGAATATCCGCCTCTTTGACAATCTGACGGTTTTGGATAATGTTAAAATCGCCTTTAATTACCGTATCAAATATAATTTGGCGGAAACAATCCTGCGCATTGGCCGCTATGGGAAAGAAGAAAAAGAAATAGAAGAAGAAGCGATGAATATCTTGAAGATATTTAAATTGGAAGATAAAAAAGACGAATTAGCCAAGAATCTTCCTTACGGTAAGCAGCGTCATCTGGAAATCGCCAGAGCCTTGGCAGCAAAGCCGAAACTGCTGCTTCTCGATGAACCGGCTGCAGGCATGAACCCGCAGGAAACCCAGAATTTGATGAAAATGATTGAATGGATCCGGGAAAAGTTCCATTTGACGATATTGCTCATCGAACACGATATGGCACTGGTCATGGGGATTTGCGAACGGATTTATGTTTTGGAATTCGGCAAGATCCTGGCTGAGGGAATCCCTGATGAAATCAAATCCAATGCGGAAGTCATCAAGGCTTATCTGGGGGAAGAGGTGTAAGACTTATGAGCATGCTGGAATTAAAGGATATCAATGTCTATTATGGTGCTATCCATGCAATACGGGATATGACATTATCCGTAGAAGAAGGACAGATTGTAAGTTTAATCGGTGCAAACGGAGCCGGCAAGACGACGACACTGCGGACTATTTCCGGGCTGCTGCGTACGAAAACAGGTTCGATAGAATTCATGAATGAACCGATTACCAAGAAAAATGCTGAAGATATTGTACGCAGAGGGATTTCACACTGTCCGGAAGGACGGCGGATTTTCGCCAATATGTCAGTACAGGAAAATTTGGAAATGGGTGCCTTTACGCGCAAGGATAAAAAGGAAATCGCTGATTCTTTGGAAGTTGTATACCAGCATTTTCCGCGTCTGAAAGAACGGATGAAGCAGATGGCAGGTACACTGTCCGGCGGTGAACAGCAGATGCTGGCCATGGGAAGGGCTTTGATGAGCCGGCCGAAACTGCTTCTTCTTGATGAACCCTCCATGGGGCTGGCTCCGATTTTGGTAAAAGAAATTTTCAGTATCATTGAAGAAATCCATAAATTGGGGACGACGGTACTCTTGGTAGAGCAGAATGCTCGTATGGCCTTAGCGATTTCTGACTATTCTTATGTATTAGAGACAGGTTCGATTTACCTTAAAGGCGAAGCGAAACAGCTGATTGCCAGTGAAGAAATCCGCAAAGCTTACTTAGGCGGTTAACATAAATACCAATTTTAAAGAAGGGCTAAGAGGGGGAATTGTTATGACTGGAAAATCGATTAGAAGATGTCTTGCAGCTGCTTTGGTAGTTATGTCTGCTGCTGTTTTGTTGACTGGATGCGGCGGTTCAGGTGCCGACAGTAATACCATAAAAATCGGCGGCAATTTTGAATTGTCAGGGAATAACGCTTCCTATGGCTCGTCTGCTAAAAACGGCATGGAAATGGCCGTCAAAGAAATTAATGATAACGGTGGGCTTTTAGGTAAAAAGTTGGAAATTGTCACGGCTGATAACCGCAGCGAAGCGACAGAAGCTGCTAATGCCATGCAGAAACTGCTCGACAGCGATGTAAAATTTATTATCGGTCCCGATACGTCCAGCGGCAGCCTGGCTTGTGTCAGTACAGCCGATAAAGAAAAAGTTCCCATGATTACGCCGTACGGTACGAATCCGGATATTACGGTAGATCCAACGTCGAAACAGGTCCATCCTTATGTGTTCCGGACGGCCTTCATCGATACTTTCCAAGGCAAAGTCATGGCCGATTTTGCAGCTTCGAATTTAAAAGCGAAGACAGCCGCTGTCTATGTCGATAACTCGAGCGATTATGCCAAGGGGCTGCAGAAATTCTTTGCCGATGAATTTGAAGCAAAAGGCGGCAAAATCGTATCTCAGGAAGCATATTTGCAGAAAGATACAGACTTTAAAGCTGCGCTTACTAAAATAAAAGCGGCTAATCCGGATATCATCTTCGTCCCCGGTTATTATCAGGAAGTCGGGATGATTGTCAAACAGGCTCGTGAAATGGGCCTTACCCAGCCCATTATCGGCGGTGATGGCTGGGACAGCACCAAGTTGATTGAAATTGCCGGTGCAGATAACCTGAATAACTGCTACTTTGGCAATCACTATGCTGTTGATGATACTTCGGATGAAGTAAAAACGTTTGTTGGCAACTATCAGAAAGCTTATAATGTCAAACCGGACGCCCCGGCTGCTTTAGCCTACGACAGTGTCATGATTCTGGCCCAGGCGATTAAAGACGCCAACAGCGCGGATCCGGATAAAGTAAAAGATGCTTTGGCTAAAATCAATAGTCTGAAAGCTGTTACTGGGACGATTACCTATGATGAACACCATGACCCGATTAAATCGGCAGTTATCCTGACTTTTAAGGCTGGGAAACAGTCCTTTGTTACGAAAATCGAACCGTAATTCGTACAAAAGACAGTAACTGAGATTGCTGGAATAGGGGATTTGTATTATGCTCATAATATAAATCTCCTATTTCTGTTGTGTTCTTTCAGAGTATAAGGGAAAGGTCGTGATGGCGTGGCTGTAACAGTAGAATATTTATATAAAAAGAGCAGTCGTTTATATGAAATGAAGCTCATTGCCGGTGAAGCCGGCCTCAATCGCCAGGTCGAATGGATTCATCTCATTGAAGGCATACAGCCGGCATCCTTTCTCCATGGCGGGGAAATTGTATTTTTGACAGGTGTCAGCTGTGAAGGGAATGAGTGGTTTCGAGCGTATATAGAAAAAGTATTTTGCTGTCGATGTGCTGGTGTCGTTGTCAACATCGGTCCGTATATCAAACGCATACCGGCAGAAATTATTGACTTTTGCAACACCCAGGGGCTGCCGCTCTTTACGATTCCCTGGGAAGTCCATTTAGTGGACGTAACTCGCTATATGTGCCGTTTCCTTATTGATGATGAAAAGAAAAAACAGAGCATTATCGATGCGCTTCAGGAAATTTTATTGTTTCCGGGACAGTGCCAGAATGCCTGTGCTATCTTAGAGAATCATGGCTTTAGTATTAGCGGCGAATTTCGCGTCATCGTTATCCGCAGTGAGAAAATGGATGACAGTGAGGAAATACTGACTTTTTTAAAAATCTGGGACAGCCAGCTTGTTGCCATCTCTTACCATAATGATATTGTGGTCATTCAAAGCGGGAAAAAACTGGAAGCGGATGAAAAAAAAGCCATGCAGATTTTCCAATATTTGACGGACAAGGGACTTCGCATTTTTGTCAGTGTAGGCAGTGTTGTCCGTCAGATTTCAAATCTGTCGCTCAGTTACCACCAGGCTTCCGCCATTAATATTCTGGCGAAAAGGGAGGAAAAAGGCGTTGTATATTATGAAAAATTGGGAGTCTATAAGCTGCTGATAAATGGAACGCCGAGATCTGTTCTTGAAGCTTTTTATGAAGAAACATTGGGTCCGCTGGAAGAATATGATAACTCTCATACGTCGAATTTGATGGAGACACTGTACTATTATCTGGAACACGAGTGCAGCATCAAGAAGACGGCAGATCATGAAGTAGTTCATCGGAATACGATTCTCTATAAGTTCAATAAAATCGAGCAGATTTTAGGAATATCTATCAATGATGAAGAAGATAAGTTAGCCATTCTGATGGCTTTTAAGATTCGTCGGCTCTTATGACTTCCTTTGTGCAAACATACAAAAATATTGATGATTTTGCGAATTGAAACACTTTGTTCCGCATTATATAATAGGCACAACAAAAGAAAGCAATGATGCTCGTAAAAGAGAACCATTGCTTTTTTATTTTTATAAAAAGAAGGAGATGCGTACTATGACAGGTGCAGAAATTAAAGAAATGGATTTAACATATAATCTTCATTCCTGGGCAAAACAGGGAAATCTGAATCCCTTGGTCATTACTAAAGCGGACGGCATCTATCTCTGGGATGCCGACGGTAAACAGTATATGGATATGTCTTCAGAACTGGTCAATTCCAATGTTGGTCACGGCAATCAGGATATCATCCAGGCTATTAAAGAACAGGCCGATAAATTTTGCTTCCTGTCACCGGCTTTTGCTGTCGAACCGCGGGCGAAGTTAGCCAAAATGGTTATCGACAGGATGCCGGATAATATGGGGAAAGTCTTCTTTACCAACGGCGGTGCTGATGCCAATGAAAATGCCGTCAAGATTGCCCGACTCTATACGGGCCGCTATAAGATCATGAGCCGCTACCGCAGCTATCACGGTTCTTCCTTCGGGGCCGGCAATGTTTCCGGTGAACCGCGCCGTTATGCTGTTGAACCGGGCATTCCAGGTTTCATCAAATTCTTTGATCCCTATTTATACCGCGAAGCCGTTTCTTTCGACAGTGAAGAAGAAGCGACGAAGTTCTACATGACTAAGCTGCGCGAACAGGTAATTTATGAAAATCCTGATACGATTGCCGCCATTATTTTGGAAACGATTACCGGTTCGAACGGCATCATCATTCCGCCTAAAGGGTATCTGCAGGGAGTTCGCAAAATCTGTGATGAATTCGGCATCATGATGATTTGTGATGAAGTCATGGCCGGCTGGTGCCGTACGGGGAAGATGTTTGCCTTTGAAAATTTTGATGTCAAACCAGATATCGCTTCCTTTGCCAAGGGCATTACCTGTGGCTATGTACAGCTCGGCGGTGTTGCCGTTTCCAAAAAAATCGCATCGTTCTTTGATGATCATGTACTTTCCTGCGGCCTGACTTACAGCGGCCATCCATTAGCCTGCGCAGCTGGTATTGCCTGCCTGAATTATTATGATAAAGTAAATATCCTGGACCATGTCAATGAAATGGGGAAAATCATGGGGGATATTGAAGAAACGATGAAGATGCAGCATGCCTGTGTTGGAGATGTTCGTTATATTGGTCTTTGGTCTGCCTTGGAATTAGTGAAGGATAAAGTGACGAAAGAACCATTAGTGCCGTTTGGTAAAGATCCGGAAGGAGTCATGCCGATGATCATCAAAAAGTTGATTGCCAAGGGATTTTATACGTATTCTCATGAAAATATGATTATCGTTGCACCACCGCTGATTATTACGGAAGAACAGCTGCGGAAGGCAATGAGTATTCTCGATGAAGTCCTGACGGAAGTTGACGGGATGATTTAATATCATAAATCGTACCTGCTGTAAAATAGGCGTGCTCGAAAATGCAGTGCCTCTGGGATGAAGATTTTTCACAGAGCCGCTTGTATTCTTCGGACACGCCTATTTGCTTTTCTCTTGCCCGCAAACATGATAGAATATAATATATTGCGGTGATAGGTTGGAGTTCTGATTCAAAAGGGGGAATCTGTATGTTTACGTATTTTATGCCGACGAAGGTCTTTTTTGGCAAGGGTTGTGTTGCTCAGTCCGGCGATGTGTTGGCGGATCTTGGCCGCAAGGCGCTGCTGGTGACGGGGCGTCATTCGGCGAAGGTCAATGGCTCCCAGGCGGCGGTGACGGAAAAGCTGGATGAATTGGGGATTTCTTGGTTCCTTTTTGATGAAGTGGAAAATAATCCCTCCATCGCGACGATCCGCAAGGCGGCTTCTTTTGCCCTGGAAAAGGATGTGGATTTCGTCATCGGTATCGGCGGCGGCTCGCCTATGGATGCGGCCAAGGCGATTGCCCTGCTCTGCACGAATGACCTCGATGATGCTCAGATTTTCACGGGTCCGTACTGTAAGCCCCTGCCCATCGTAGCCGTGCCGACAACGTCCGGTACGGGCAGCGAAGTGACGAAAGTCAGTGTCCTCACGAATCCCCATGCCGGGACGAAGCAGTCCATCAACACGCCGCTCATTTTCCCGGTTTATGCCTTTGCGGACCCGGCCTTTACGGAAAGCGTGCCGGAACGGGTCACTGTCGATACGGCCATCGACGCGTTGTCCCATGCCATTGAAGGCTATATGGCCAATACGTCGACGCCCATGAGCGATGTCTGGGCGGAAGAAGCGATGCGCTTCCTCGGTGTCCACCTGACGGATCTCAAAGGGGATGTCCCCTATGTGGTCCGCGAAGACCTGCTCTACGGTTCGACTTTGGCAGGGATTACGATTGCCCAGACCGGGACGACCATGGTCCACAGCATGGGCTATATGCTGACCTATTACAAGGGCCTGAGCCACGGCCGGGCCAATGGTCTGCTTCTGCCGGCCTATATGAAGCTCATGGAAGAAACGATGCCGGACAAGACAGAAAAAGTCTGGGCTCTCCTTGGCGTCGCCGGCCTCGATGACTTCACGGCCCTCATGCAGGATTTGATGGGCGATAAGGTCGGCTTGAGCGATGAAGAAATCGATAAATTCGTGACCATGACCATGCCGACGAACGGCGTCAAGAAGACACCGTATCCGGTCACGGCGGAATTGCTCACTCATATTTACCAGCAATTGGCAGGGAACCGTTAACGTTGCGAGTTTGAAGTTGAAAGTTTGATGTTTGATGTTTGATGTGGAAGAGGTTAAATTTCAATCCATTGCCTCAAACGTCAAACATCAAACCTCAAACATAAAAGAGAAGGGGAACGCCATGATGGTATATTGCATTCATGTGACAGTCCCTACGAATCACGAACCACGAACCACTATTATTATCACAGGAGGAATTTCATGGCAGAATTATTAGCCCCGGCAGGCTCTTTAGAAAATGTACTCACCGCCATTGACGCCGGTGCCGATGCCGTTTATTTTGGCGGGAAAGGCTTCAATGCCCGCAAATTTGCTCATAATCTCGACGATGCCGAAATCGGCCAGGCTGTCCGGACGGCTCATTTATTTGGCGTCAAAGTTTATGTCACCGTCAACATCCTTATGGCTGACACGGAATTAGAGGCTTTGTCTGCGTATTTGCAACGCCTCGATGCGTTTGGTGTCGACGGCATCATCGTCCAGGACCTGGCCGTTGCCGTCCTGGCCCGCAAGGTGGCGCCCAATCTGCCCCTGCATGGCAGTACGCAGATGACCGTTGCCGACTTGGACGGCGTCCGCTTTTTGGAAGCCAACGGCTTTACGCAGGCCGTCCTTTCGCGGGAACTGTCGGCCGATGAAATTAAAACGATTTGTGCCCAGTCGTCGATTCCTATCGAAGTCTTCATCCACGGCGCGTCGTGTATGGCCTATTCCGGCCAGTGCCTGATGAGCAGCTTCCTCGGCGGCCGCAGCGGCAACCGCGGTGCCTGTGCCCAGCCCTGCCGCCAGCCGTATACGCTGCTCTGCGACGGGGAACCTGTCATGAAACACGAAGCCTATGTCCTCAGCCTGAAGGATCTGCGGGCCCTCGACTATATCGATGACCTCCTCGATGCGGGCGTCACGTCCTTTAAAATCGAAGGGCGCATGAAAGGCGATACGTACGTGCGTACCGTCGTCCAGGCCTACCGCAAGGCCATCGACGCCCATTACCAGAGCCCCCAGGGCCGCAGGAAAGCCCATGCCGAAGCGGCAGCGCTCTTAGAAGAAGCCTTCAACCGGACGTACCAGGCCGATTTCCTGGCCGGGACGGTGAGCCGCCGCACGTTGACGGAACACAACCCGTCGGGACGTCAGAAAGCGGCAGATATCGCCGGCGGCCTGACGCGCAAGTTGACAGTGTACGCCCATGTCGATACGGCAGACGACGGCAATCTTCGCCTCACGGCCTGGGATGAAAGCGGCCACACGGCCGTGGTCACGGCTGATTTTGTGCCCGAAGCGGCCCGCCAGCGGCCGGCGACGGCGGAATATATCAAAGGCCAGCTCGGCCGTCTGGGTGATACGCCTTTTACCCTGGCCGACGTGACGGTCTGGGATGAAACGAAGATGATCCCGGCCAGCGTCCTCAACGGCCTGCGCCGTCAGGCCGTACAGGCCTTGACGGACACCATCCTGGCGGAATATCCGCGCCCGGCGGCCGGCAAAGCGCCGCAGGATACGTTTAGAGAAATGCCGGAAAAATCGGAAACGATGCAGCTCGTCGTGCGCTGTGACAGCGTCGACGGCGTAGCGGCCGCAGCGGACAACGGTGCTGACGTCATCATCTTCGGCGGCGAATCGTACCACCATCATCCCTTTGGCACGCAGAGCTGGCAGGCTGCCGTACGGGCTGCCCATGACCAGGGCGCACAGCTTTGGGCCGGGACGCCGCGCATCGTCCGGGAAAACCAGCGCCAGGCCGTCCAGAGCGAACTGGAACGGGCGATTGCTGCCGGTATCGACGGCGTCTATGCCGGGGCCATGGGCATCTTTGCCATGCTGCGCGACGTGAACAGCGATTTGCCTGTACGGGCTGACTGGTCCCTCAATATTTTCAACAGCAAAGCCTCTGCTGCCTATGCCGCACTGGGCTGCACGGGCATCACGGCCTCAGTGGAAGCGATGCTGCGCCAGATGCGGGACATGGCCCGCAGGACGCCTTGTCCTATCGAAGCCGTCGTCCAGGGGCGGGTGGAAATGATGGTCACCGAATCGTGCGTCATTTCTTCCTTTGCCGGCAAGGGCCGCAAAGAAGGCTGCCCCGGCGTCTGTGCCCATGGTGCCTATGAACTGCGCGACCGGCGGGATGAAACGTTCCCTGTCGTGACGGACCAGTACTGCCGCAATCACATCCTCAACAGCCGTGACCTCGATTTGGCGCCGTATTTTAAGGAACTGCAGCGCGCAGGCCTTGCGGCTGTTCGCATCGAAGGTCGGGGCCGCAGCCCGCACTGGCTGAAAGAGCAGGTCAGCCGTTACCGCCGCCTCTGCGATGGGACGGAAACGATGCTCTTAGGGAAGGAAGACCAGACGGTGACGCGGGGCCATTTCTTCCACGGAATTTTATAATAATAGGAGTAATATGATTTATGAATAAAAGAAGTATGCGGATTTTGGGATTCTATCAGGTCCAGAATATGCTGGTCCGCCTGGCACCGTCCCGTTTGTCCAAGGAAATCGCCCGCCGCCTGAGACCGGTGAACGACAGCGAAGTCATTGAACGGAATCTGACTGATACAGAAGAAGCCGTCCGCTGTATGCAGACGGAAACGAGTACGCCCTTCGGCGGCATCGTCGATATCCGGCCGTCTCTGGAAAAGGCTAAGCGCGAAGTGACCCTTGATTCGCATGAATGTATCGATATCTGGAATAATCTTCAGTATTATGGGGAAATCCGGTCTTTCTTTGCCGACCGTGGCGCCGAATATACTCAGCTGGCCGAACAGGCAGACGTTATCGGCGATTTTTCCCAGTTGTCCCATTCTTTCGCGACGGTCTTCGACAACAATCGCCAAATACGGGACAATGCGTCGCCGGAATTGATGCGCCTGCGCAGCCGCATCGTCGAACTGGAACGGCAGACCAAGCGCTACGTCAATAATGTCTTGCAGAATAAGGAATACCAGAAGTATTTCCAAGATGCCCTGGTCACCGTGCGCAACAACCGCTATGTCATTCCTATCAAGCAGGAGTACCGCCATGCTTTTCCGGGTATCGTCCATGATACGTCGGCCAGTGGCTCGACGCTCTATGTCGAACCGTTGGCCATCGTCAATGCCAATAACGACTTGCAAGCTGCACGCATTGGCGAAACGAAGGAAATCGAACGCATTTTCCGCCGTCTGACAGCGAAAGTACAGCAGCAGTACCATGATTTATATGACAGTACAAAGTGTGTGGGCCAGCTGGAATTTGCCTTTGCCAAAGCGCAGTTAGCCTTGAAGATGAAAGCCTGCCGTCCGGCTGTTTCTAAGACGCGGGAAATCAAGCTCATCCAGGCCCGACATCCTCTTATCGACGCCAAACACGTCGTGCCGAATACCATTGTCATCGGCGGCGATTATCGCATCCTCCTCATTACGGGCTCCAATACCGGTGGTAAAACCGTTTCCATGAAGACCTTGGGCCTTTTGGTCCTCATGCATCAAGCCGGCCTGTTCATTCCTGTCAGCGAATCGTCGGAACTGCCCGTCTTCCGCGACGTCTTTTCCGATATCGGCGACGAACAGGACATTTCCCAGAACTTGAGTACTTTTTCCAGCCATATGAAGCAGCTCATCTACATCCTCAAGCACTGCGGCCCGGACGACCTCATCCTGGCAGACGAACTCGGTTCCGGCACGGACCCGGCCGAAGGCAGTGCCATCGCCATTGCCATTCTCGATGCCTTTTACCAGAAAGGGTCGTATGTCATGGTCACGACCCATTACAACGACCTCAAGAACTATGCCTATAATACGCCGGGCATCGAAAACGGCCACGTCGAATTCGATATGGAAACACTGAAACCGACGTATAAATTGCGCATCGGTTCGGCCGGCAGTTCTCATGCTTTCAGCATCAGCGAACGCCTGGGCATGCCCAAGGACATCCTGGAAAAAGCAAAAGACCTGCGCAGCAAGGCGCAGGACATGGATATGGAAAAAGTCCTGACCCAGCTCAATGCACAGGCCAAAAAGATGGATGAAGAACAGGCGGAACTAGAATACCGCCTGCGTGAAGCGCGGAAACTGGAAGACGATCTGCGCAAAGAAAAGGATAAGGTCACGTCCAAGCGGCAGGATATCATCGACGCCAGCCGCCGCGATGCCGTCGACCTCAAGCGCAACCTCCGCGTCGAAGCGGAAAAGATTATCCGTGAACTGAAGGCCCAGTCTAAAGAGGGGACGGACCGGGAAAAGGCCAAGGCCATCGACAAGGCTCGCCGGGCTATCCAGCAGATTTCCCTGCCTGAAGCCGAAAAGCCTCAGCGCGACCCCATCGACTTGTCGAAGCTGAAAGTCGGCCAGCAGGTCTTCGTCAATAACCTGGACAGTGTCGGCACGGTCGAAGACATCGGTAGCAAACAGCTCACCGTCTCCGTCCGGGGCATGACGGTCCGCGTCAAGTTCAAAGATGTCAGCGCGCCGTACCTGGACGAATTGAAGAAAGAAAAACAGGCCGAAAAGAAAGCGGCTGCCGCTTCGTCATACCGGCCTATCCGCACGTCCAGCATAGCGACGGAGTTGAACATCATCGGCAAGACTTTCAGCGAAGCCCTGCCGGAAGTCGAACGCTTCCTGGATCAGGCCTTGGCTGCCGGTTTCAGCCCGGTCAAAATCATCCACGGCAAGGGCAGCGGTGCCCTGCGTCGTCAGATCCACGCCTTCCTCGACGACCAGCCATTCGTCAAGAAATACCAGCTCGACGACGTAGACGGCGGCGGTGCCGGTGTCACCCTGGTCTATTTCTAAGGGAAGTGGGGGGCTGTCGCACGAAGGTTTTTGCCATCATGCGTGGTCCCTTTCTTGGTAGAGTTTGTAGTTTGTAGTATGGAGTTTGTAGTTTGTAGGGGTCGCCCGTGGGCGACCCGTTAGGAATTTGGGTGATTCTTCTAGCAAACCGACTGGGAAATCGTACATATTTCCAGAGCGGTCTCTCCACGTGCGAGCCCCTACAGAAAAAGGGCTTGTCGCACCTGCGGCAAGCCTTTTTTATCATTTCTTGAATTTTAACATGCGCTCACCTTCTTAGTGCTGATACAGGAAGGAGGCCGTCATGGCCAGGTACGATTCGCCCTGGTAATTCGGGAAGGCTTCTTTGACGCGCTGCTGAAATTCGTCTTTGGTCTGGCAGGTATTGGCCAGTTCCTGTACTTTCTGTAAATACTGGATTTTCTGGGCTACGGCTTCCTGGCCTTCCGGTTTGTAGTGACCGGTCAGGATGAGGTCGTAGCCTTTTTGCTGATAGCCTTTCAGGGTCTGGATATCCTGGGCAATCTGCTGGCGGCTGGCCAGGATGTTATGGACGTCGGAGCCCATCATGTGGAGATAGACGGCATTGATCTGCGGGATTTCTACGCTGTATGCGTCGTCGCCGGCGTCGATGATGTGGAAGCGGATGCCAGCCAGGGTGATATCTTTACCGGCTGTGAGTTTCTTGGCTTTCGTCGGCATGGACGTGTCGGCAGCGGAGCCGAAGGCTTTTTCCAGGTTGCCGACGATGGCGTAGACACCGCCGCCAGGCTGCCAGCTCTGCAGGGCATGGGGCGTAGCGTAGATGGGATGCTTGCCATACGTAGCATAGCCATTGGGATGATAGGCCATGAGTTCAGCGACGACCGGTTTATCGAGGGTCTTGACGAACTGGCTCCATTCGTCGATGTTATTGGTCAAAATCGTCGATTCCAGGAGGACGACTCCGTCCTTGCTTTCCAAGGCGTAACATTCGTCGCTGAGCGGGTCGTTGGTCGCATAAGCATACATCTTGATGTTACCGTAATCATAGGTCGTCACCGTGCCGATAGCCAGTTTCTGGACCGATACGGCCGGAGCGGCCTGTTTCTGCTGTACCACTGCAGCCGGAGATGCGGCTTGTACCGGAGACGGAGCGGCAAAGGCAGCGCCCAAGGGCAGGGATAAGGATAAGGCGAGAGATAGAAGAACAGCTTTTTTCATAGGGAAGACCTCCTATAAATGAACGATAACTCTTTAATGTAACTATTAATATTACAATAAAAACTATAGCACTTTTCGCATGTAATGTCAAGAGTTACATAATGGGGGAAATGCCTTGACAACCATTGATGTAATAATAAAAATTACAATTAAGCACGGGAAAGGGACTGATCCCGCATGGATTGCTTGGCAGAGCAGAAGGGAGTTATCTTATGATTTTTTTAGCGATGATTGTGTTAGGGGTCATGATTGGTTTTCTCGGTGCCAGTGTTTCCAACCTCATGCCGGCCGATATCCTGTCCGTCATGACGGCGGTCATGCTCATGGTTTCTGGCTTCATCCTCTATATCCGCCTTTATCATGACGGCTGGCTGTCCCGTCATTTCCCCGTACGCCAGACGCTGCTGACTGGGCGCAAACTCTATCTGTACGGTGCGATTACAGGCCTTATCGTCGGCTTCCTTTCCAGTGCTTTCGGCATCGGTGCGGCGGCTTTCATCCAGATTGCCTTGATGGTCGTCTTCGGTATCTCCCTTCTCCGGGCTATCGGGACCTGCATGATGATCGTCCTGCCCATTTCTGCCGCCGGCGGCCTCAGTTACCTCTTCAACGGCCGCCTGGACTTGCTGATTTTTATCCAGACCTTATGCGGCTTAGGTTTTGGGGCTTATATCGGTGCCCAATTCACCCATCTGGCTCCCAAAGGGCTGTTGCAATTCGCCCTGGTCCTCGTGCCCGTCCTCAGCGGTATCATCATGCTGGTTTTTAGCCGGTAACCGCTTATCTTCGACAGGATGATTTTGTTGTGTTATAGTAGAGAAAAAATGGAGGTTTTATCATGACAGATCAAGAACAAATCAAACAATTAGTAGACCGTTATATCCAGGCTATCCATACGCAGGATAAGGACGAATTTCTGTCTTTATGGACGGGGAGCGATGCCGATACGATGATTTCCATTACCCGCGTCTTTTCCGGAGACCAGGCCATTTATCAGGAATTTTTGATCGACCTCGTCCAGCAGTGCTATTCCAATATCGACCTGTACAGTGACAGCCTGACGTGCCACCTCATCGACGACCAGACGGCTATCGTCATCTTTGCCTACCATACACAGTGTACCCTGCGCGAAACGGGCGAAGACTACGGCATCGAAGGCCTGGAAACACAGGTCCTGCGCAAGATAAGCGGCGAATGGAAACTCCAGCACGTCCATTATTCCAAATGATGTTTGACGTTTGATGTATGATGTTTGAAGCGATGGCTTTAAATTTAAAGCTATCCGCTAGTATGGAGTTTGTAGGGGTCGCCCGTGGGCGACCCGTTATGGATTTTGGTGATTCTTCTAGCAAACTGGCTGGGGAATCGTACATATTCTGGAGCGGGCGCCCCACGTGGCGCCCCTACAGAAAAAGGAGCTGTCTTCATACGACAGCTCCTTTTTTTTGTAATAAAAAAGGTTACACTAATTTCTCCCAAGGGATTGACGGGTATTGTTGTAATATGATATATTACAACAATAGTAATTGTAACCAAAGCAATTACTATTAGAAGTACTTACATTTCGATATATATTTGCATTGCGCTGTGCGCAGAAAGGTAGGTCATTATGAATAAGAAAATCGCTGTTGTTGCTGCTGGTGGTCGTGTTTCTCGTCAAGTTATTTCCGAAGCGGTCCGCCGCGGTTTCGATGTGACGGCTTTTGGCCGCAAGGCAGAAAACATGACGGATGCCCAGTATTATGTACAGAAAGATATTCTTGATTTGACGGCAGCTGATTTAGCTGGTTTCGATGCTGTCGTCGACGGCTTTGGCGCCTGGACACCGGAAACATTATCTGGTCATTCGACGACGACGGAACATCTCTGCCAGATTCTCAGCGGCAGCCCTGTTCGCCTGCTCATCGTCGGCGGGGCTGGTTCGCTCTTTATCAATAAAGAACACACGGCTGTCCTGGCCGAAGCACCGGATTTTCCGGACGCTTTCAAACCTTTGGCATCGGCAATGGCTCAGGCCCTGTTGAAATTGCGCCAGCACGACGATGTCAAATGGACTTACATCAGCCCGGCTGCGGACTTCCAGGCCGATGGCGAACGGACGGGGAAATACATCCTGGGCGGCGAAGAATTGACCTTGAACAGCCGTAACGAATCGATTATTTCCTATGCTGACTATGCCATCGCCATGGTCGACGAAATCGAAAAAGGCCATCACATCAATCAGCGCATCAGCGTCGTCAGGGCCTAAGTTTTCATTGTTATTGAAGGAGGTGCTGGAAATGGAAGGGATTCAACAGTTACGACAGGCTTTGCAGGATTCAGCGGCTGTCATCATCGGCGCCGGTTCGGGCCTTTCGACGGCAGCCGGCCTGACCTATTCTGGTGAACGGTTCCGCCGGTATTTCTCGGATTTTATCAGGAAATACGGCATCCGCGACATGTATTCCGGCGGTTTTTTCCCCTTTGCCGATGCCCGTGAATACTGGGCCTGGTGGAGCCGGGCCATTTACATCAACCGCTACGTCCCGGCACCGACTGATGTCTACCGCCGTTTATATGACCTAGTGCAGGACAAGGATTACTTCGTCTTGACGACCAATGTGGACCATCAATTTCAGAAAGCCGGCTTTGCCAAGCAGCGCTTGTTCTATACGCAAGGGGACTACGGCCTGTTCCAGGCCAGACATCCCGTGACGGCCAGGACCTATGATAATGAGGCGGTCATCGTCGCCATGATGGAGGCGCAGGGCTTCGTCTATGACTCACATCACTGCTTCACGCCGCCGGAAAAGGGGACCGTATCCATGCAGGTCCCGACGGAGCTCCTGCCCCGCAGCCCCGAAGACGGCCAGGACCTGGTGCCCAATTTGCGTTGTGACGACACGTTCGTCGAAGATGCTGGCTGGAAGGCGGCGGCTCGCCGGTATCAGCAATTCTTGCAGGACCACCAGCAAGGACGCATGCTCTACCTGGAGTTAGGTGTTGGCATGAATACGCCGGGAATCATCAAGATTCCTTTTTGGCAGTACATCCAGGCTAATCCGCAGGCCATCTACGCCTGCGTCAATGCCAGTGATGCCCGCAGTCCGGAATGGATCCGCCGGCAGGCCATCGGCATCGAAGGGGATATCGCCGATGTACTCACTGCCTTAGAAAGGGGGAGAGAGTCGTGAACCGTCATGAACAACTTGCTTTTTTGATTCACCAGCTTCAGCAGGAAATGCCGGAATACGCCGCTTATGACATTCCCGATGACAATGCTCATGTACGGTAAGGAAGCAAGCAACCGAAAACAAGAGATAGACCGCCAGCACTACACTATTCCGAACCAAAGACCAAAAGATAAGCATTGTGGGAAAATCTAAACTTTTGGATTTTCCTACAATGCCAACTACGGCGGAATCCCTCCCACTCCTTATATCTTTCTGTATACATTGAATTTGTATTTAGTAAAATGCAGACAACACCACGGATCGGCTTTTGGTTGGACAATTCCAACCAAACACCACAGCAGACAGCAGAAAACATTCTGAACGCTAGGAAGCCGGTATGATTGTTACATATAAGGGGAAGAAAAATTTCTTTTAGGTACTTGCTTTCCTAAAACTGATGTGATACAATGATTTAATCCAGAAAAGGAGTAAAAAATATGCGGCAAGGTATTCTTAAATAAAACTATAATCAAATAGTGGGAACAAAGGATTATGATAGCTCCTTTTGTAGGGGCTTAGTTTTTTGTACCCAATTTAAGAATACTTTTGCCTTATCAATTTTGACATATCCCCAAAAACAGCAATCACAAACAGGTGTATGCTGTATATGTGTATGTCCGCAACTTATAATCCCCAGTGGTAAAAGTATTTTACTGCTGGGGATTTTTATGCCCTTTGGGGCTGTAAAGGGAGGACAATCACATGAAAATAATCAATATTGGAATTCTTGCCCATGTAGACGCTGGAAAGACGACCTTGACGGAGAGCCTGCTATATGCCAGCGGAGCCATTTCAGAACCGGGGAGCGTCGAAAAAGGGACAACGAGGACGGACACCATGTTTTTGGAGCGGCAGCGTGGGATTACCATTCAAGCGGCAGTCACTTCCTTCCAGTGGCACAGATGTAAAGTTAACATTGTGGATACGCCCGGCCACATGGATTTTTTGGCGGAGGTGTACCGCTCTTTGGCTGTTTTAGATGGGGCCATCTTGGTGATCTCCGCTAAAGATGGCGTGCAGGCCCAGACCCGTATTCTGTTCCATGCCCTGCGGAAAATGAACATTCCCACCGTTATCTTTATCAACAAGATCGACCAGGCTGGCGTTGATTTGCAGAGCGTGGTTCAGTCTGTTCGGGATAAGCTCTCCGCCGATATTATCATCAAGCAGACGGTGTCGCTGTCCCCGGAAATAGTCCTGGAGGAAAATACCGACATAGAAGCATGGGATGCGGTCATCGAAAATAACGATGAATTATTGGAAAAGTATATCGCAGGAGAACCAATCAGCCGGGAAAAACTTGCGCGGGAGGAACAGCAGCGGGTTCAAGACGCCTCCCTGTTCCCAGTCTATCATGGCAGCGCCAAAAATGGCCTTGGCATTCAACCGTTGATGGATGCGGTGACAGGGCTGTTCCAACCGATTGGGGAACAGGGGGGCGCCGCCCTATGCGGCAGCGTTTTCAAGGTTGAGTACACCGATTGCGGCCAGCGGCGTGTCTATCTACGGTTATACAGCGGAACGCTGCGCCTGCGGGATACGGTGGCCCTGGCCGGGAGAGAAAAGCTGAAAATCACAGAGATGCGTATTCCATCCAAAGGGGAAATTGTTCGGACAGACACCGCTTATCAGGGTGAAATTGTTATCCTTCCCAGCGACAGCGTGAGGTTAAACGATGTATTAGGGGACCAAACCCGGCTCCCTCGTAAAAGGTGGCGCGAGGACCCCCTCCCCATGCTGCGGACGACGATTGCGCCGAAAACGGCAGCGCAAAGAGAACGGCTGCTGGACGCTCTTACGCAACTTGCGGATACTGACCCGCTTTTGCGTTGCGAAGTGGATTCCATCACCCATGAGATCATTCTTTCTTTTTTGGGCCGGGTGCAGTTGGAGGTTGTTTCCGCTTTGCTGTCGGAAAAATACAAGCTTGAAACAGTGGTAAAGGAACCCTCCGTCATTTATATGGAGCGGCCGCTCAAAGCAGCCAGCCACACCATCCATATCGAGGTGCCGCCCAACCCGTTTTGGGCATCCATAGGACTGTCTGTTACACCACTCTCGCTTGGCTCCGGTGTACAATACGAGAGCCGGGTTTCGCTGGGATACTTGAACCAGAGTTTTCAAAACGCTGTCAGGGATGGTATCCGTTACGGGCTGGAGCAGGGCTTGTTCGGCTGGAACGTAACGGACTGTAAGATTTGCTTTGAATACGGGCTTTATTACAGTCCGGTCAGCACGCCGGCGGACTTCCGCTCATTGGCCCCGATTGTATTGGAACAGGCATTGAAGGAATCGGGGACGCAGCTGCTGGAACCTTATCTCTCCTTCATCCTCTATGCGCCCCAGGAATACCTTTCCAGGGCTTATCATGATGCACCGAAATACTGTGCCACCATCGAAACGGCCCAGGTAAAAAAGGATGAAGTTGTCTTTACTGGCGAGATTCCCGCCCGCTGTATACAGGCATACCGTACTGATCTGGCCTTTTACACCAACGGGCGGAGCGTATGCCTTACAGAGCTGAAAGGATATCAGGCCGCTGTCGGTCAGCCGGTCATCCAGCCCCGCCGTCCAAACAGCCGCCTGGACAAGGTGCGCCATATGTTTCAGAAGGTAATGTAAAGATACATAATCGTCAAGACGGCAACAATCAGAAGTTATGGAGGGTAACAATGGAATATAGTAAGGAAGATTTAATGGAAGCAAAAAAGCAAATTTGGGGAGTGGGAGAGAACATGGGAACAGAGGAAAGTAAAAAAATCTGGGAGGAGAACGCACAATTTTGGGATAATGCAATGGGTGACGAATCTAATGAATTTCACAGAGAGGTAGTGCGTCCCAAAGTAACGGAACTTCTATCTCCTAATCCTGCGGATTACATTTTGGATATTGCGTGTGGCAATGGAAATTATTCTTCGTATCTTGCACAAAGAGGCGCTTCGGTTGTCGCTTTTGATTACAGCAAAAAAATGATAGAATTGGCTAAAAGACGGCAATCACAATATGCAAAACAAATTGAATTTTGTGTGGCGGATGCGACCGATAGAAAAAGTATATTAGAATTAAAAAGAAATCGAGCCTTTACGAAAGCAGTTTCTAATATGGCAATTATGGATATTACGGATATTGAACCACTTCTTATGGCTGTTTATGAACTGTTGCAGGAAAGCGGAATTTTTGTCTTTGCAACGCAACACCCTTGTTTTGTCACGTTGACTGAAAAATATATGACACCGCACAGTTACTATGATATAGCGATTGAAGGGCAACCGAAAGAGCAGATTTATTATCATCGTTCCATACAAGATATTTTTAACCTTTGTTTTAGAGCTGGATTTGTCATTGATGGATTTTATGAAGAATGTTTTAAAACCAACAAAGAAATTCCTATGGTAATGATAGTAAGGCTTAAGAAGGTAAAACGTGATAGCTTAAAATAAATTCAAGTTTGTCGGGTAAATAGCAAACCCAGCCGAGCCAGTCAACGGTCAAGATGAACGGCGCATATGCGCAGCCGTTGACAGCCCCGCCCGCCTTTGCTGGTAGGCAATCAAGGGGCGACAGCAAGAAGTGCCACCGCCCCGCACTATTATTCAGAAAGGGGAATTTCCATGACCGACCAGATAGCCTATCAAGAATATATCCAGCGCAGGTACAACGCCTTTTGCAAGACTGTTATCCGCTGTGCCGCCTTGGACAAGATTTTGAAGCTTAAACGGCAATGGGAACGGCAAGTTTCCCTTGACTATCTGATGAACGAGAAGTTTGTCCAGTTTGCCGCGTCGGAGCCGGACGAGGAATACCCATTTACCGTCTGCGGTCAGACCGTCCTGCTCTGCAACGCCGCCCTTGCCGACGCGATCTCTGTTTTGCCGGAGCAGACGCGGGAAGAAATCCTGCGCTATTACTTTCTGCGCCAGCCGCAGCGCGTGATCGGCGCGTGTATTGGCCGGTCACGCAGCACAGCGGGGCGGCATATCCAGCTTGCCTTGCAGCGGCTACGCGAAGAAATGGGGGTGAGCCGGTATGAGTAGACTTCTCCCCTATGAAACAATCCTCAAAGCCCGTGAGGGCGACCCAGAAGCCGTGAACGCTGTCCTGCTCCACTACGCCGGATATATCCGCTATTTCTCAAAAGTGAACGGGCAGGTCAACGCCGAGGTGGAGGACTATGTAAAGCAGCGGTTAATTGACTGTCAATTCAAGTTCCGGCTTGACGAACCACCGGACAAGTCATAAAAACTGAATACCAGCCGCCACCGACGCGGCCAGCGAAAGCAGTAAGTCTTGAAAAAGATTTACTGCTTTTTTTGTTGTCCGGCTCCGCTCCCGGCCATTTTGCCCCCTGCCGGTTGTAGTAGTAAGCGAGGAGGGAATTTTTCTGCCCTGGTGTTTGGCATTTGGAGCATTTACCCGTAGTAGAGGGCAAAGAGAAAGGATTTCTCCAACACCGGGTAGAAACCACTGCGTCCGGTGTCATTTTAGCGAAAGCGGGCAGGAATGCCCTTTACAGGATTAGTAGTAGCAGAAAAAGAGAAACAAACTTTTGTGGTTGCAGTTTTCCAAAAAAGTGGCGGACGGAAGTGAGAGAAAGTTTGCAGTCACGGAGAGCAAGTTTCTACCACGGTGCCAAAATCCGCAATTCTGCAGTTTTGCCCCTCGCGGGAAACTTGTTGGGGAGTGCCTTCCCCAAACCCTGCTCATGCGCCCTTACGGGCGAGAAAGGAGGTCACACCATGCGAAAGAAATACAACACGCCCCACCGCAGCCGCGTTGTGAAAACCCGGCTGTCCGAAGATGAGTATGCCGACTTCACAGCGCGGCTTGCGCCCTATGGTATCAGCCAGTCCGAATTTCTCCGGCAGGCGATACGGCGGGCGACCATACGCCCGGTTGTCCATGTGTCGTCGGTCAATGACGAGTTGCTTTCCGCTGTCGGGAAGCTGACAGCCGAGTACGGCAGGATCGGCGGCAACCTCAATCAGATTGCCCGGTATCTGAACGAATACGGCGTACCCTACAACACCCTTTCCGGCGAGGTACGCGCCGCCATATCCGACCTTGCCGTCCTCAAGTATGAAGTCCTCAAGAAAGTAGGTGACGCGGTTGGCAACACTCAAGCATATCAACTCTAAAAACGCCGACTACGGAGCCGCCGAGCAATATCTTCTCTTTGAGCATGACGAGTTTACCATGAAGCCCGTCCTTGATGAAACCGGCAGGCTTATCCCCCGCGAGGACTACCGGCTGTCCACGCTGAACTGCGACGGGGAGGATTTTGCCGTTGCGTGTATGCGGGCCAATCTCCGCTATCAGAAAAACCAGCGGCGGGAAGATGTGAAAAGCCACCACTACATCATCAGCTTTGACCCGCGGGACGGGCCGGACAACGGCCTGACCGTAGACCGGGCGCAGGCGTTGGGGGAACAATTCTGTAAAGAGCATTTTCCCGGCCACCAGGCCCTTGTCTGCACCCACCCGGACGGGCATAACCACAGCGGCAACATTCATGTGCATATCGTCATAAACAGCCTGCGGATTGAGGAAGTGCCGTTCCTGCCCTACATGGACAGGCCGGCCGATACGAAAGTCGGCTGCAAGCACCGATGTACCGACGCTGCCCTGCGCTACTTCAAATCCGAAGTCATGGAGATGTGCCACCGGGAGGGGCTTTATCAAATCGACCTCTTGAACGGCAGCAAGAACCGCGTCACCGACCGGGAGTATTGGGCGCAGAAAAAGGGACAGGCCGCGCTGGACAAGCAGAACGCCCCCATGATTGCCGATAGTATCACGCCCCGGCAGACCAAGTTTGAAACGAACAAGGAGAAGCTGCGGCAGACCCTACGGAAAGCCCTTGCCACCGCCGCCAGCTTTGACGAGTTTTCCTCTCTGTTGCTGCAGGAGGGTGTGACCGTCAAGGAGAGCCGGGGGCGGCTTTCCTACCTCACGCCGGACAGGACAAAGCCAATTACCGCCCGGAAGCTGGGCGACGATTTTGACCGCGCCGCTGTCTTTGCCGTTTTAGAGCAAAACGCCGCCAGAGCAGCCGAAGCGCCAGCCAGATCCCCCGATCCCCCACGCACCATAAAAGACCGCTTGCAGGTTGCCAGAGCCGAGATAGCCGCCCCGAAACAGGACGGAGTGCAGCGGCTTGTGGACATTGAGCAGAAAATGGCCGAGGGCAAAGGCCGGGGCTATGAACGCTGGGCGAAGATACACAATCTGAAGCAGGCCGCCAAAACGCTGTCCGTCTACCAGCAATACGGCTTTACTTCCCCGGAGCAGTTAGAAGCCGCCGTTGACACCGCCTATCAGAAAATGCGCCAGACCAGCGGCGAACTGAAAGCACTGGAAACGAAGCTGCAAGGGAAAAAGAAGTTGCAGCGGCAGGTGTTGGCCTACGCCCAGACCAAGGCCGCCCGCGACGGGCTGCGGGCACAGAAATCCGAGAAAGCCCGCGCCGCATACCGGCAGGCCCATGAGAGCGATTTTATCATAGCCGACGCAGCAGCCCGGTATTTCAAGGCGCATGGCATTACCAAGCTGCCCGCCCGGAAAGCGTTGCAGGCCGAGATCGAGCAGCTTATCTCCGAGAAAGACGGCCTGTATAACACCTATCACGAACAGAAACAGCGGTTCAAGGAGTTGCAGACCGTCAAGCGGAACATCGACCAGATTTTGCGCCGGGACGAGCCGCACCGCAGAAAGGAGCAGAGCCATGAGCGATAACCTGCCCCACATGGACTACCGCCAGCACCGGCGGGCGCGGCGGCTGGTACATGAGTGCTGTAACTACGATGAGGGGAACTGCCTGCTATTGGACGACGGGGAGCCTTGCGTGTGCGTCCAGAGCATTTCCTTTTCCCTCATGTGCCACTGGTTCCGTGTGGCTGTCCTGCCCCTTGACGGGGAGCTGGCCGCAGCCCTCTTGTGCCGGGGAAGCCGGAAACGGTGTGCCGTCTGCGGGGCGGCCTTTGTCCCCAAATCCAACCGGGGAAAATACTGCCCCGACTGCGCCGGGCGCATGAAGAAAATCAAAGCCGCCGAGAGAAAGCGGAAACAAAGGCAGAGATGTCACGCTTTAGAGCCTTTCAAACCCGCATAAATCAAGGCTTTTTTCGTGGGTGTCAAAGGGTACGCGATACATTTATCCTTTTCCCCCGGAAACGGCGTTTTAATGCGTGACAATACGCCAAAATCAACCCGAACACAGGGAGGTGATCCTATCGCTGATTATATCAGGGCAGACACGCGGCTGCCCGCCTATCTGCCGTATCCCCGTTTCCTGCTGAAAATGGAGATTTCACAGACCGCCAAGCTGCTGTATTCGCTGCTGTTAGACCGTTCCACCCTCTCCCAGAAAAACAAGTGGCTGGACGACGAGGGCAGGATTTATATTATCTATCCCATCGCGGAGATAGCAGAAATACTGGATAAAGGCAGCACCACCATCAAGGGGGCGCTTAATGAACTGGACACGGCGGGGCTGTTGGAACGGGAACGGGGCGGCTTCTCCGCACCGAACCGGCTTTATGTCAAAGTACCGCCAGTGCCACAGGTACAGTTTTCAGACCAACTGATGGCCGGAAGTCCGCCCCTCATAGAGCCGGAAAACCGTCCTACTGATGGTCAGAAAACCGACCTTATGATGGTCGGAAAACCGTCCCCTAACCAAACTACTATAAACAACCTTACAGAGAGCCAAACAAAGGGAGTGAGTGGGGGGCCGTCCGCGCCCTATGGCCGATATGGAAATATTTTTCTGTCACAGACCGAATACGACGAGTTGCAGGCAGAGTACCCTGACAGGCTGGAACGGTTCATCGAGGAAATGAGCCGCTACCTTGCCGCCAACGGGAAAAGCTACCAGAACTATGCCGCCGCCCTGCGGATATGGGCGGGGAACGACAAAAAGGAAGCCCCTAAAAAGGGCATACCAGACTACTCATGCAAGGAGGGCGAGAGTTTATGAAGAATGAAATCAACGCGGTTTTGGAGAATATGACGACCACCATCCCGGAGCCGGAGGACTACACCGGCGAGGACGGTTTACTGTACTGCGGCAAGTGCCGCAAGCCGAAAGAAGCCTATTTTGCGCCGGATAAGGCCGCTATCTTCGGGCGCGACCGCCACCCGGCAGAGTGCGACTGCCAGAGAACCGCCCGCGAGGAACGGGAAGCCGCCGAAAAGCGGCGCAGACACCTTGACACCGTGGAAGAACTGAAACGCCGGGGCTTTACCGACCCCACCATGCGGGACTGGACTTTCGAGAACGACAACGGCAGGAACCCGCAGACCGGGCTTGCCCGCCGGTATGTGGAGCATTGGGAAGATATGCGGACAGACAATATCGGCTGCCTGTTCTGGGGCGGCGTAGGCACCGGCAAAAGCTACCTTGCAGGCTGTATCGCAAACGCCCTCATGGAGAAAGAAATCCCCGTCCGCATGACGAACTTTGCTCTTATCCTCAATGACCTTGCCGCCAGCTTTGAGGGGCGCAACGAGTACATTTCCCGCCTTTGTCGTTATCCGCTGCTGATCCTTGACGACTTCGGCATGGAACGCGGGACGGAATACGGGCTGGAACAGGTGTTCAATGTGATTGACAGCCGTTACCGCAGCGGCAAGCCGCTGATCGTCACGACCAACCTTACGCTGGACGACCTGCACAACCCGGAGGACACCGCCCATTCCCGGATTTATGACCGCCTGCTTTCCATGTGCGTCCCGGTACGCTTTACCGGCGACAACTTCCGGCAGGAAACCGCCAAGCGGAAAATGGAGAGCATGAAGAAACTGATTACCGACTGAAAGGAGTATTGCCTATGGCAGATAACAAGCAGCACGACACCCGCACCACCCGCCGCCCTGACTGTGTGACGGAAATCCGCATGGGCAATTCCGTCCTTGTCGTGTCCGGCTATTTCAAGAAAGACACCACAACCACAGCCGCCGACAAAATGGCGCGGGTACTGGAAGCGGAAGCCGCTGCTACACAGGAGCCGACTTATCCGGCGTGAACCGGGGCATGGAAAAGCGGCCATGCCAGGGAGCATGACCGCTGGAACGAAAATCGGAAGTGCTTTAGCAATTCTTAATCTCATTCTCTATAAAATAATTTGCAATTTCAAAGGCTTTTATTCTTCTCTTTGCCAATGTGATTTGTGATTTATAACGCTCGGAATTATCCTTTGATTCAAATGTTTTTACTGTTTCTCTTAGCTTGTGCAGAGTTGAATCAATTTGCCTTTTGGCCGCGGTTAATTCATCTATTGTATACTTCATGTTTTCTCCTTTAACTTCTGATTTTTTTGTTAAATCAGAGTATACCACGGAGTTATGAACTTTTCTACTGCAAATATGGGACGACAACCCATACCATAAAAATCGGAAAATTGAAAAGCTGTAAAGAAGCAAATTTAACGCTTTTGCCGCTGTACAGCCCCCGCCGTTCCGTGGTACAATGAAACCACGGAATAGTGGGGCTGGCTGTCGGAAACGGAGGATTTTATGTTAAGACAAGCCACCCAAAACCTCATTACCGCCCTTTATCCGAGATTGTCCCACGAGGATGAATTGCAAGGCGAGAGTAATTCCATATCGAACCAAAAAAGGATACTCGAAACCTACGCAAAACAGAACGGCTTTACCAATCTGCGCTGGTACACCGACGACGGTTTTTCCGGCGCGAACTTCCAGCGGCCCGGATTTCAAGCCATGCTTGCGGACATTGAAGCCGGGAAAGTGGGTACGGTCATCGTCAAGGACATGAGCCGGTTAGGGCGAAACTACTTGCAGGTAGGGTTTTACACGGAAATGCTGTTCCCTCAAAAGGGTGTGCGTTTTATCGCTGTCAACGATAATGTGGACAGTGCCAGCGAGGGCATGGACAACGATTTTACCCCGCTGCGAAATCTGTTCAATGAATGGCTGGTGAGAGATACGAGCAAGAAAATCAAGGCAGTGAAAAAGTCAAAAGGCATGAGCGGCAAGCCTGTTACCAGCAAGCCGGTTTACGGCTATGTGATGGACGAGGACGAGAATTTTATTATAGACGAGGAAGCCGCCCCGGTGGTGCAGCAGATTTACCAGCTTTGCCTTGCCGGGAACGGCCCGACCAAGATTGCCCGTATGCTGACGGAGCAGCAAATCCCCACGCCGGGGACGCTGGAATATCAGCGGACAGGCAGCACCCGCCGTTATCACCCAGGCTATGAGTGCAAATGGGCGACCAACACCGTCGTTCATATCCTCGAAAACCGAGAGTACACCGGATGTCTGGTGAACTTCAAAACGGAAAAGCCTTCTTATAAGGTCAAGCACAGCATAGAGAACCCCGTCGAGAAGCAGGCCATTTTCGAGAACCACCATGAGCCGATCATCGACAAGGAAACATGGGAACGGGTGCAGGAGTTACGCAAACAGCGCAAACGCCCGAACCGCTACGATGAAGTGGGGCTGTTCTCCGGGATTTTGTTCTGCGCCGACTGCGGCCATGTGCTGTATCAGCAGCGGTATCAGAACAAAGACCGCAAACAGGACTGCTACATCTGCGGCAGCTACAAGAAGCGCACCCGCAACTGTACGGCGCACTTTATCCGCACCGATCTGTTGACCGCTGGTGTCCTGGCAAATCTCCGGCAAGTGACCGAATACGCAGCCAAGCATGAGAGCCGGTTTGTGAAACTACTTGTCCAGCAGAACGAGATCGGCGGCAAGCGAAAGACCGCCGCAGCCATCAAGCAGCTTGAACAGGCGCAGGAACGCATTTCTGAAATCAGCCGCATTATCAAGCGGCTGTATGAGGACAATGTAAACGGCAAAATCAGCGATGAGCGTTTCATGGAACTGTCGGCTGACTACGAAGCCGAGCAAGCGGAGCTGAAAAAGAGAGCCGCCGCCCTGCAAGCCGAACTGGACAAGTCACAGGCAGCTACCGTCAACGCCGAGAAATTTATGGGCATTGTCCGCAAGCACCTTGCCTTTGAAGAACTGACCCCCACTCTCTTGCGGGAAATGATCGAGAAAATTGTGGTGCATGAGTGCAGCTATGATGAGAACGGCACCCGCAGGCAGGACATTGAGATTTATTACAGCTTTGTCGGCAAGATTGACTTGCCCGAATAACCGCCCGACCTATCCGACACAATGGCCAAGTGTCGGATAGGAACGGCAAAATTTTTTGCACTTCTATTGCTTCTTTATCACACATAAGCAGATGGTCAGGGGTTCCAGCTCTACCGGGCCTTGTGCAACGTCCGCCAGCCAGGGAAACACGTGCCGTCGCCGCAGTTCCTAGCTGCCGAAGCGGCTGTCCTCCAGGGACTGACGCGGGAAAAAGGGATTACCGATGGCCGCTATCTGCCGGCCATTCCTAGCCATGAGCATCTGCATCTCTGGCAAGGAGATATTACGACGCTGGCTGTCGATGCCATCGTCAATGCCGCTAATGACCAGCTCCTGGGCTGCTTTCGACCGCTCCACTCGTGTATCGACAATATGATCCATACTATGGCCGGCGTGGCTTTGCGGGAACGATGTTTTACTATCATGCAGGCCCAGGGCCATGCTGAGGCGACGGGCCAGGCGAAAATCACGCCGGCTTACAACCTGCCCTGCCGCTACGTCCTGCATACCGTCGGACCTATCGTCCGGGGTGCTTTGACGCAACAGGCCCAAGGCCAGCTGGCTTCGTGCTACCGGAGCTGCCTCGACTTGGCCGCTGCCAAAGGCTGTCGGTCCCTGGCCTTCTGCTGTATCTCGACGGGTGTCTTTGGTTTCCCTAAAAAAGAAGCGGCCCACATTGCCGTAAACACCGTATCGCAGTGGTTGCGGCAACATGAGCCGGTAGAAGTCGTCTTCAACGTCTTTACTGAGGAAGACCAGATAATATATGAACGAGAACTAACAGCAGAGTTGCCGTAGGTCGTTCATCGTTTGTCGAAGTAAGGGCGCCACGAGCTACGAATCACGGGCCTTACAGGTGTCCCCGGCTAGAACAGCATCTGGAAGTGGATGCGGGTCATTTCGTGGGGATCTTCGCTGCCGGTCTTGGCCTGGCTGGCAAAGGACTGCATGACGCTGAATTTCAGGTTCTTGGCGACGATGTAGTCGACGCCGATACCCCAACTGCGCTGGTTGTCCATGTCACTGGAGAAGCGCCATGTGAAAGGATTGCCACCCATGAAGGCCCCGTCGTCGATGTCGAGGTATTCCAGCCACGTATCCCAGCTGCCAGGCTGATGGAAGTCGGCTTTGCCATACTGGAGAGTTCCCATCCAGGCGTCGCCGTAGTCCTGGCCGTCGACGTTTTGGAAGCCGTCGTTGAAGCCGATGTGTTCGTAGTTGGCCAAGGCGCTCCATTTGCCGTAGTTGCCGCGGACGAAGTAGCCGGCGATGTATTTGGCGAAGAATTCCGGTGCCAAATCGTTGGTCTTATGCAGGCGGTTGTAGTAGAAACCGGCTTCGGAACGGGCTGCTTTGCCGCCGCCGAAGAAGGCGTCGATTTCGCCATATCCTGTTTCCAGGCCAGACGTACTGAAGGCGTTGGAATAGGCTTGGGAAGCGTGGATGGTATCGACGCCGGGCTTCTTGCCGTCTTTGAATTTGCCGTAGCCTGTGGTGACAGCCAGCTTGTCGTTGTGATAGCGCAGTTCGGCGCCGTCGAGGGCATCGAAGTACTGCAAGCCATAGGCGTCGCGGCCGATGCGGTAGACGTCATTGCGGCCGACGCTGAGTTCCCAGTTCTTGCTGCCGAAGTTATAGTCCACTTTGGCCAAGTCGACATAGGGGTTGTTGCCTTCGTCAGACGCAGCGCCGTTGCTGGCGAAGGGGCGGAAGCCCGTGCTGACGCCAGCTGTGACTTTAGTGCGGTCATTGACCTGGCCTTGGGCACGGATGCGGAAGCGCGTATCCCAGGAGCTGTCGTTCTTTTTGTTTCCGTTCTGGTAACGGTAGCGGACAAAGACGTCACCGAAGACGCGGGTGTTGCCGACGCGGTTTTCCAGGTTGGTCACGCGGACGCCGAGGTTGTTCAGCTCATCGGCATATTCGTCAGCCAGCTTGTTGATCAGGGCCCGCTGTTCGACAGAGGCTTTGTCCATATGGGCCATGGCTTTGGCGACCATTTCAGCGGCTTCATAGCGGGTGATGTTGCGATGGCCCTGGAAATACTGACCGTCGACGCCTTGGATGATGCCAGCGTCGGCCAGTTCGACGACGGACTTGTAAGCCCAGCTGTCAGACGGGACATCGACAAAGGGATTGGCTGCCAGAGCCGGGAGGGAACAGACAGCAACCAGGACTGCCGCAGCAAAAACTTTCTTTTTCACGAAATAAAAACCTTCTTTCCTTTGAGACATGCAGAAAATCTGAATAATATACAAATTTAAGTATACTATAAAATTTGTAAGCATATCACGAATGCAAAGAAGGTTTAGAAAAATGTTATAATTAAATGTTTGATGTAATAGGGGTAAATTTATGCCCCCATCACTTCAAACTTCAAACTTACAACTTCAAACTCAAGCAATGCATTTAGAATGCGTGTATAGATAAACGGTGATTAGAGTTCCACGTGGCTGAAGACTTCACCAATCGGGTCGTGGAGCACCAGGTCGGCTACGCTGTCCATGTCCGTACTGGATTTGTTGATCAAGACCAGTTTATGGCCGCGGTAGTAACGGACCAGACCGGCTGCGGGATAGACGACGAGGCTCGTGCCGCCGATGATGAGCATGTCGGCGTGGCTGATGTAGTACAGGGACTGTTCGATGACGTCGTTGTCCAGGCCTTCTTCATAGAGGACGACGTCAGGCTTGATGATTCCGCCGCAGACGTCGCACTTGGGGATGCCTGTGGAATTCTTCATGTATTCGGCGTCGAAGAACTTGTTGCAGTGCATGCAGAAGTTGCGATGAACGCTGCCGTGCAGTTCCAAGACGTTCTGGCTGCCCGCTTTCTGGTGCAGGCCGTCGATGTTCTGGGTGACGATGGCTTTCAATTTGCCTGCTTTTTCCAGTTCGGCCAGTTTGATGTGGGCCATGTTAGGCTGAGCGTCGAGGGCCAGCATCTTGTCGCGGTAGAAGCGGTAGAATTCTTCCGTGTTATCCATAAAGAAAGAATGGCTGAGAATCGTTTCGGGCGGGTATTGGTAGTGCTGGTTGTACAGGCCGTCAGTGCTGCGGAAATCGGGGATGCCGCTTTCCGTCGAGACGCCGGCGCCGCCGAAGAAGACGATGTTATCTGAATTTTTTACCATATCGACGAATTTTTCAATATCTGTCATCGTAAGGACTCCTTTCACACAGGATACGTATCTTTTAATAATTGCAGACCCGACGGGGTGCGGAAGACTTTATCCCTGAAGTGGATAATGGTTTCCGGTTTCAGCTGGTCTTCATAGGCATTGACTAAGAAATCGGCTTCTAAAAGTATCTGGTAGTCCAATCCGTCGACGCCGGTGTAGGTGTGATGGTGGGCAATGAGGAAGCAGACCCGGTCGATGAGCTTTTGGTCGGCTCCCAGTTCTTCCAAGATAGCCCTGGCCGGAGCAGGGCCTTCGATTTCTTGATATTTTCCTGACGAAGAACCGTATTTTTCTTCGGCTGCATGGATGCCGATGTCGTGGAGGACGGCGGCTGTGCGCAAGATGTCCTGTTGGTCTGCTGGCAGTCCTTCTAGGCGGCCAATGGTGTCGGCGTAAGCATAGACCTTGAGAAAGTGGTGGATGCGCCGGGCATCGCCGTGATCAAAGGCGATGGCTTTTTGTATTACTTGTTCAATAGATGTCATGGGAATCCCTGCCTTTCCTTTTCATTATACTACAGGGGCGGGAGGATAGGAACGGGGTAGGACCATTCCTCCATAACCTATTGACAAATTATCATAGAATCCTTTATCATTTTTAAAGAAGTCCTTTATTTATTTTATACTTTTTGTTTTATAGTAAGGATGTGATTCTATGATTATGGCTGTCCTGAACTATCTCGATGATGTCCTTTATTATCCTATTTTAATGGTCATCCTCATCGCAGCCGGCCTTATTTTTTCCTGGAAGACGCGCTGTGTCCAGCTGCGCCTGTTCCCGGAGAGTATCCGTGTCGTCATGGAAAAACCGACAGAAGCCGGGAAAGTATCGTCTTTCCAGGCCCTTATGGTTTCGACGGCGTCCCGTGTCGGTACGGGCAATATCATCGGCGTATCGACGGCAATCTGCCTGGGTGGTCCCGGCGCTGTCTTCTGGATGTGGCTCCTAGCCATCATCGGCGGGGCGACGGCCTTTATTGAAAGTACGTTGGCCCAGATTTACAAGCGTCGCAATCCTTTAGGCCACAGTTACGGCGGTCCGGCCTATTACATTGAAACGGCTATGCATCAGCGCTGGCTCGGCGTCCTCTTTGCCTTTGCTTTGATCGTGACGTATGCTGGCGGCTTCAATCTGCTCTGTTCGTTCAATATGCAGTCGACGTTCCTCGTCTACAGTTTCTACGATCCGACGACGACGCCGTGGATCATCGGCGCTGTCTTTGCAGCCCTCGTCGCGTACTGCCTGATTGGCGGCGGTCAGCGCATCATCAAGGTCACATCTATCCTGGTGCCGGTCATGGGCGGCGTCTATATCCTGGCAGCCCTCATCGTCATCGTCTTCCACATTACCAGCCTGCCTCAGGTTTTCGCCATGATCTTTGCCGATGCCTTTGATTTCCAGTCCATTCTCGGCGGCATTTCTGGTTCCTGCATGATTTATGGTATCAAGCGCGGCCTCTATTCCAATGAAGCCGGTATCGGTTCGGCACCGAATGCGGCAGCCGCAGCCGATGTCAGCCATCCTGTCAAACAGGGCCTGGTCCAGATGCTGTCGGTCTTCATCGACACCATCTTGGTCTGCAGTGCTACGGCTTTCATGGGCCTCTTTTCGGGCGTGCCCATTACTAAGGAAGTGGCTGGTGCTGCTTACGTCCAGCATGCAGCGACAGCCGTCTTCGGTGGTTTCGGCCCGCTCTTGATTACGATTTGTATGCTCCTCTTCGGCTTCTCTACGCTCATCGGCAACTTGTTCTACGTCGATAACTGCATCCGCTTCATCCACAAGGGCGCTCCGTCCCACGGCTTCGTCAACACCTTCCGCATTGTCTGCGTCCTCGTCGTCTTCGTCGGCGCCGGCATGTCCATGGCCGCTGTCTGGGATATTGCCGATATCCTCATGGCTGTCATGTGCTTCATCAACATCCCGGCCTGCTTCATCCTGGGCAATACGGCTGTCAAAGCCATGCGTGATTACCAGCAGCAGAAGAAAGAAGGTAAGAATCCGGTCTTCAAGGCGGCTTCTATCGGCATTGACGAAAGTACGGTCCAATATTGGAAGTAATCCTCTTGACAAATGGGGGAGAAGCCTTTACAATACGTCTATGTACAAGTAATTATTAGTTGTCATAAAAATGAAAAGCGATGAACAAGACGGCCAGTGTCGTCTGTGCCTTTTCAGCGAACCGGGGATAGTGAGAGCTCGGCAAAGGCCGTATGCTGGCGGATCACTTGGGAGCTGCAGCTGCGAACCAGCTGCCGGGTCGCGTCGTTACTGCGCGTCAAAGTGGCTGCTCCGGCAGTCAATAGGGTGGTACCACGGTGATTACGTCTTCGTCCCTTTTGGGACGGAGACGTTATTTTTTTTCACAGATTCAGAGGAGGAAACATAATGGATTACGGTAAGACTTTACATCTGCCTCAGACCGATTTCCCCATGCGCGGCAACTTGCCGAAACGGGAACCGGACTTTTTGAAATTCTGGCAGGACAACAAGATTTATGAAAAACGCTTGAAGAAACGGGACGGTGCTCCTAAGTTCATTCTTCACGACGGTCCTCCGTATGCCAATGGCAAGATTCACATCGGCCATGCATTGAATAAAGTATTAAAAGATATTATCCTCAAATACAAGACGCAGCAGGGCTGCTACACGAAATACGTTCCCGGCTGGGATACGCACGGCCTTCCTATCGAACATGCCGTCATCAAAGATACGGGCTTGAACCGCCACGAAATGGCACCGCTCGACTTGCGCGCCAAATGCCGTGACTACGCCTTGGCCCGCGTAGAAGAACAGAAGAAAGACTTTGTCCGCCTCGGCGTCCTCGGTGATTGGGACCATCCGTACCTGACCTTGCGCAAACCCGTCGAAGTCGCTCAGATCGGTGTCTTTGGCGAAATGGCCAAGAAAGGCTATATCTACAAAGGCCTGAAGACCGTTTACTGGTGCCCGCACTGCGAAACGGCCCTGGCTGAAGCTGAAATCGAATACAAGGACGATAAGTCCTTCTCTATTTACGTTAAATTCAAGTCCGTCGACCTGAACTGCCATATGCCGAAAGGCGCTGACCCGGACAAAGTCTTCGCCCTCATTTGGACGACGACGCCTTGGACCATTCCTTGTAACGTTGCCATCAGTGCCAACGAAAACTTTGAATACGTCTGGGTCCGCATCGGCGATGAATACCTTCTCATGGCTAAAGACTTGGTCGAACCGACTATGAAAGCTGGCAAAGTCGAAGACTACGAAGTCCTGCCGGACGTCATGACAGGCAAGCAGCTCGAAGGCTTGGTCTTCAAGCATCCTTTCTACGACCGCAAGGTTCCCATCATCCTCGGCGACCACGTCACGCTCGAAGCTGGTACCGGCCTCGTCCATACCGCTCCGGACCATGGCCAGGACGACTTTGATGTCTGCAAGAAATATGCTGCTTGGGGTCTCAAACCGCTGGGTACTGTCGACGGCACAGGCCGTTATACCGACAAGGTTCCTGGTTTTGAAGGTCAGTTTGTCTTCGATACGAACGTACCGGTCATCAAAAAATTAGCTGAACTGGGTGCCCTTTTTGCCAAGAGCACTTTCCGCCATCAGTATCCGCACTGCTGGCGCTGCAAGGAACCGATCATCTACCGCGCTACGGAACAGTGGTTTGCTTCGGTTGACGGTTTCCGCCAGAAAGCACTCGACGCAATCGATACGGTCAAATGGATTCCGTCCTGGGGCCACGACCGCATTTACAACATGATTCACGACCGCGGTGACTGGTGCATTTCCCGTCAGCGTGTCTGGGGCGTGCCTATTCCTATCTTCTACTGCGAAGACTGCGGGGAACACATCATCAACGACGAAACCATCGCTCATCTGCAGAAGATGTTTGCTAAAGAAGGGTCCGATACGTGGTGGATGCACGACGTAAAGGAACTCATGCCGGAAGGCTATAAATGCCCGCACTGCGGCGGCACCCATTTCCGCAAGGAAACGGATATCATGGACGTCTGGTTCGACAGCGGCTGCACCCATCAGGGCGTACTGAAAAACGATCCGGACCTCGATTATCCCTGCGAAATGTACCTGGAAGGTTCGGACCAGCATCGCGGCTGGTTCAACAGCTCCCTGCTCACGTCGGTTGCTGTCAACGGCTATGCACCGTATAAATCGGTCTTGACTCACGGCTTCACTGTCGACGGCGAAGGCCGCAAGATGAGTAAATCTGTCGGCAACACCGTTGCTCCGCAGGAAGTCATCGAAAAATACGGGGCTGACGTCCTCCGCCTGTGGGTATCGTCGGCTGATTATCAGGGTGATATCCGCTTGTCGCCGAAGATCTTGAAGCAGCTCTCCGACGTTTACCGCAAAATCCGCAATACTTTCCGTTACCTCCTGGGCAACCTGGCCGACTTTGATCCGGCTAAGGATATGATTGCTTACCAGGATATGACGGACCTCGATAAATGGGCTCTCCTGCGCTTGGAACAGGTCTTTGAAGAAGTCACCGATGCTTATGAAAACTACCAGTTCCACGTCATGTACCATGCAATCCACAACTTCTGCACCGTCGACTTGAGCGCCATGTACCTGGATGTCATCAAAGACCGTCTGTATACGGAAAAGGCTGATTCCCATATCCGCCGCAGTGCCCAGTCGGCCATGTACATCATCCTCGATACGCTGGTCAAAATCGTCGCACCGGTCCTGTCCTTCACGGCAGAAGAAGTATGGCAGAACATGCCGGCTGTCGAAGGCAAGGAAGAAAGTGTCCTCCTCACGGATTGGCCGAAGGCTCATAAAGAATATCTTGACGCCGACCTCGATGCCCGCTGGGCTCAGTTCTTGTCGTACCGCCGCGATTTGACACGTGTCCTCGAAGGCGCTCGTAAAGAACACAAGATCGGCCATGCCCTCGACGCTGCTGTCACTATCTATGCCGATGGCGAAGATTACGATTTCCTCAGCCAGTGGCAGGACAAGCTGGCTACGCTGCTCATCGTCAGTGAAGCCAAACTGGTCAAAGGCGAAGCTCCGGCTGATGCTGTTGCCGGTGAAGATCACGGCGATATGAAAGTCGTCGTCGCCCCGTCGACAGCTGAAAAATGCGAACGCTGCTGGATCCACAGCGATACAGTCGGCTCTGACCCCAATCACCCGACCCTCTGCGCCCGCTGCGCCGCTGTATTAAGTGAATAAAAGTTTGATATAAAAACACAAAGGACTGTGCCATGATGGTTGAAACCTTCATGGCACAGTCTTTTTGTGTTAAACATCAAACGTCAAACATCAAACCCTGAACATCAAAGACAAAGAAAACATGAGCGATAACAAAAAGCTTTACAAGAGTTTTCTTTTTTTTATTGAAAATTTATGGATTTTGCTTTATAATAAACAAGTGTATTCATGTATTATACATTTGTAACATGGAATCATTGATATTTTAGGGTAGGAGGTTTTCTTTATGCATAGTTTATGGAATGCATTGAACCGCATCAGCCTGATTAAGCAGATCATCATCGGCTTGATCATCGGTATCGCCGTGGCCATGGCTTTCCCTGCAGCTGGGAAGGAATTGGCTTTGCTCGGCGTCATTTTCGTCGGTGCCTTGAAAGGGATTGCGCCGGTCCTGGTCTTTGTCCTGGTCTCTGCTGCCTTGAGCCGCAAACAGGAAGATCACGAATCGAACATCAAAGATGTCATCATCCTGTATCTTATCGGTACCTTTTTAGCGGCTTTCTTCGCCGTCATGATCAGTTTCGTCTTCCCGCTGACGCTGCAGCTTGACGTATCGGCTGCCAGCAATAAGGCGCCTGAAGGCATTGCCGAAGTCTTGACGACGCTCCTCAAGAACATCGTCGACAACCCGGTTCATGCACTGATGACGGGGAACTACATCGGTATCCTCGGCTGGGCCTGCCTGTTCGGCGTAGCTGTCCGCCGCGTTTCCGAAGCGTCGAAAGCCGTCCTCGATGATTGTGCAGATGCTGTTACGACTTGCGTTCAGTGGATCATCCGCCTGGCCCCGTTCGGCATCATGGGCCTCGTAGCTGATTCCGTTTCGTCCAATGGTATCGGCGCCCTCATTGGCTATGCTAAACTGCTCTGTCTCCTCTTAGGGACGATGCTGCTCTTTGCCTTTGTCGTCAACCCGATTATCGTCTATGCCAAGATCCACCGCAATCCGTATCCGCTGGTCTGGAAATGCATCAAGACGTCTGGGGTCACGGCCTTCTTTACGCGCAGTTCTGCCGCTAATATCCCTGTCAACCTGTCCTTGGCGAAAGAACTCGGTGTCAATCCCGATACGTATACCGTTACGATTCCCCTCGGCGCAACGATTAACATGTCCGGCGCCGCTATCACTATTTCCATCATGACCTTGGCCGCTGTCCATACCTTAGGGATTGCCGTCGACTTCCCGACAGCCCTCCTGCTCAGCGTCCTCTCGGCCATCGGTGCCTGCGGGGCTTCCGGCGTTGCCGGCGGCTCTCTGCTGCTGATCCCCATGGCCTGCAGCCTCTTCGGCATCTCCAATGATATCGCCATGCAGGTTGTCGGCGTCGGCTTCATCATCGGTGTCCTCCAGGACTCGACGGAAACGGCCCTCAACTCGTCGACAGATATCCTCTTCACAGCCGCTGCCGACTTCGCCCAGCGCGGTTATCCCGAACACCTGGGCGGCCACGAAGTAAGCCATCAAGGGTAGGAACGCCCATGTAGGGGACGCCCAGAGGGCGTCCCGCCGTCCGCCGTTCGCATGTAGGGGCGCCACGTGGGGCGCCCGCCATAGATTATAATGAATAACGCAATTCGCCGTTCGCAAAAGGACCCTCGCATGACGATATTCATCATGCGAGGGTCTTTTTGTGTCAAAAGCAACCTCTCAGACCGCCTTCGGCGGCCAGCTCCCCTATGAGGGGAGCCGCTAGCCACGAACCACGAGCCACTAAAAAAGGGACTGTCGCATGAAGGTTTCTGTCATCATGCGAGGGTCTTTTTATGTCAAAAGCAACCTCTCAGACCGCCTTCGGCGGCCAGCTCCCCTATAAGGGGAGCCGCTAGCCGCGAACCACGAACCACGAGCCACTAAAAAAGCGTTGTCCGTCAGGACAACGCTTTTTTCCACCCTTATTTTCCGCTATCAGCGATGCAGTCATTGAGGTCGGCGACGAGGGCGTCGACGTCGATGCCGTGAGCACCAGCGCCCTGGCCGATGGTTTCAAAGTGAGCAGCCATGCAGCCAATGCAGCCGAGACCGTACTGCTGGAAGATTTCAATGATCTGCGGATATTTCTGAACGGCTTCAATGATACCCGTGTCTTTTGTAATCTGTGCCATTATCTGTATTCCTCCTTGTCAAATCGTATCCGTACTGTTTTGAAGGAACGTCCGGATTGCATTTATTATATCATATTTTTTTTCATTTGTGCGAGGAAATGCGCTTTTCCTCTAAGAGTTGTCCGTCTGGCAGGAAGCTGCGGAAGGTCAAGTCGTCTTCGCTGGCTTCTAAGGTCATGTAATTGTCCGTTTCTGGCTGGGGTGCAATGTATTCATCGAGGCTGTGCTGCTTCCACAGGCCCGGATACTGGACGTTGCCGGCGACGCCAGTGATGAGGTACAAGGGACCCGATTCATCGCGCTGGAAGTTCTTGATATGACCGCGGTCACGGTACGTGTGGAGGTGGGCCGAGAGGACGGCATCGACGCCATACTGGTCGAAGAGGGGCATCCACAGCCGGCCTTCTGGTGAGAAGCCTTCTTCCCTCGGTTCTGGGCGGTTGGCAAAGCCATATTGCAAGGGGTCCTTGTGCATGAGGACGATTTTCCACTTCTTCGTCGTCTTGGCCATGTCGTCCTTGAACCAGGCGACTTCATCTTCATCGAGGCTGGGCTCGAAATCGGCCAGTTCCTGGGACTGTGTGTTGAGGACGACGAAGTGGACGTCACCGTAATCGAAGGAATAAAACTGGTTCTGGTATTTTTCCATATCGATATGAGGCAGGGCGAAAAGGTGCAGGTAGGCTTCGGGCATGCGGACTTTCCAGTCCTTATTGTACGTTTCGTGGTTTCCCAGGAGAGGGACGACGGGGATGCGGGCAATCATGTCGCTGACGACGTCGAACCAGGTATTCCACTGGTAATGGTCCTGGCCGTTGTCGACGAGGTCCCCCATGTTGATGAAGAACTGCGCGTCCTGGTTGCGCTGCCATGCCGGCTGGGCCGTAGCCGCCCAGACACTGTAATCGCTGGACTGGGAATCTGGGAAGATGAGGGCTTTGAAGTCGCTGCCTTGAGCCGTATGGAAAGGCTGCCAGCTGCTGCGCTTGTCGCCGGCGCCGACGCGGTATTCATAGGCCGTACCCGGTTCCAGGTCGGTGACGGTGGCCGTGTGGATATACGTCGTCACGCCGTCATCGCTGAAGGCGTCACTGGACGCGGGCAGCTGCATGAGCGTATCGTCGTCGCCAGCCTTGCGGTATTCCATGACGGGCTTATCTTCTTCATAGTCCGACTGCCACATGAAGGTCCGCGACGTCGTGCTGTCTGCTGTGATGACTTGGCGGATATTCGAGGCATCGACGGCCTCTGTCGACAGATAATGGGCGGCGGCAGCCTTGGTAGCTTTGACGCCTTGTTTGGCGACGGTTTTCGTGCCCGGCAGCCAGGTATAGGCACTGACTGCGGCGACGACAGCGACGGCGAGGACGGTAGCGGCAATTTTTTTATATTTTCCTTTCATCGTTTTACTCCTTTTTTACTTAATTTGAAGTTTGATGTGGAAGGGATACTTTAAAGCCACAACAGTTGGCTATAACTGTAGTATAGCAGGACGAGAATCTGCTTTCAATACTTAGGATAATGCCTATAAAAAATGCTTTGTCATAAAGAAAATGTATGTCTGACAGAGAAAAACTTGACAAGTCCTGATCAGCGATATAAGATAAATGCAGTAAAAAGATAAAGAACGTCGATGAACGGGAGCAAGTACCGTCATGACACCCTTGACAGCGAGCCGGTGGCAGTGGAAGTCCGGCGAAGAGGACATGTGCGGGAATGGGCCTGGGAGATGCGGGCTGAACGCGAGTAGGCACCGCCGGAACTTCTGCCGTTATCTGAGAAGAATGCATCTACGTGTGCATATGAGCCGGGCAGTTTTGCCAACCAGGGTGGTACCGCGGAAATGACTTTCCTTTCGTCCCTAATATGAGGGATGGAAGGATTTTTTTTTTGAATAGGGAGGAATCCATTATGTCTGTTATTTTTTCTGGTATTCAGCCGAGCGGCAATCTGACCTTAGGGAACTATTTAGGCGCCCTTCGTAATTTCTCGAAGATCCAGGATGGCAACGAATGTTATTACTGCGTCGTCAACCAGCATGCTATCACGGTCCCGCAGGACCCAGCCCTCTTGCATCAGCGCACACGGCAGCTGGCTGCTATCTATCTGGCTTCCGGCCTGGATCCGGAAAAATCGACGCTCTTCGTCCAGTCAGAAGTCCCGGAACACGCACTCCTGGGCTGGATGATGATTACTTTGTCTTATGTCGGTGAATTGGAACGCATGACCCAGTACAAGGATAAGGCTTCCAAACGGGGCGACTCCATCCCGGCCGGCCTGTTGACCTATCCGCCCCTCATGGCTGCGGACATCCTCTTGTACCAGACCAACTTCGTCCCCGTCGGCGATGACCAGAAGCAGCACATGGAAATTACCCGCAATCTGGCTCAGCGCTTCAACCGCCTCTACGGCGAAGTCTTCACCATTCCGGACATCTACCTTGGCCAGGACGGTACGCGTGTCATGAGCCTTCAGGAACCGACCAAGAAGATGAGTAAATCCGACGATAACACGACGGCGACGATTTATCTCCTCGATGAACCGAAGGCTATCGAAAAGAAAATCAAACGGGCCCAGACGGATAGCGAAAACTCCGTTCATTACGATAAGGAAAACAAACCGGGCATTTCCAATCTCATCGAAATCTTCTCGGCCCTGACTGACCAAACCCACGAACAGGTCGAAGCGGCCTATGCCGGCAAGGGCTACGGCGCCTTCAAGAAAGACGTCGCCGATGCCGTCATTTCGACGCTGGAACCGATTCAGCAGCGCTACCGCCAGCTCGTCGACGATCCCGAATTGGATGCTATCCTTGATAAAGGCGCTGCTAAAGCACATGCCAAGGCCAGCGTGACCTACGAAAAAGCCGCCAAGGCCATGGGCTTGTTCCGCAAGTAAAACGATTCCGCTTAAATTTGAAAGAGAATAAGATTTGTAATTTATAAAAATAAAAGCAAATAACATGTTGACAAAGAAAGTATAAAGTATTACACTATATCCAACAAAGAAAATAGTGGAGACAAGAGGCAAGGGAGCCTGATGGAACATCAGATTCCCTTGCCTCTGTTTTTATTTGGGGATTTCTTTGTTCGTTCTTTAGTTATCATTTTTTTATAAAATCATCAGTTTAGGGGGAGTTACGAATGAGATTACGCGATGTAGGATTGACCAAAGAAGAAATCAAAGCCAAAGTAGACAAGTACATGATTGAAACGTACGAACGCTTCGATATGATCGCCGAACGCGGCAAGGGCATGTACGTCTACGATGAAAACGGGACACCGTACCTTGATTTCTACGCTGGTATCGCCGTCAACAGCGCCGGCAGCTGTAACGATAAAGTCGTCTTGGCCGTCATCGACCAGTGCATGGATATCATGCAGACTTTCAATTATCCGTACACAGTTCCGCAGGCCCTGCTGGCTGAAAAAATCTGCACGACTATCGGCATGGACAAGATTTTCTTCCAGAATTCTGGTGCAGAAGCTAACGAAGCCATGATTAAGATGGCCCGTAAATACGGCGTTGAACACTTTGGTCCCAACAAATACGAAATCATCACGGCAAAAGAATCCTTCCACGGCCGTACCTTTGGTTCCATGAGTGCTACTGGCCAGCCGGACAATGCCTGCCAAATCGGTTTCGGTGCCATGACGCCGGGCTTCAAATATGCTGAATTCAACAATTTGAAAGCCTTTGAAGATGCCATCACGGAAAACACGATCGGTATCATGGTCGAACCGGTACAGGGCGAAGGCGGTGTCCATCCGGCAACGAAAGAATTCCTCACAGGCCTGCGTAAACTGTGCGATGAAAAAGGCCTGCTCCTCCTCCTCGATGAAGTACAGAGCGGCTGGTGCCGTACGGGTGCTGTCATGTCTTACATGAACTACGGCATCAAACCGGATATTGTTTCTATGGCAAAAGCCTTGGGCGGCGGCATGCCGATTGCAGCTATCTGCGCTCGGGAAGATGTCTCTAAAGCCTTCACCATGGGTTCCCACGGCAGTACCTTCGGCGGCCATCCGGTCTGCTGCGCCGCTGCCTTGGCAGAAGTCAATGAACTCCTGGACAAAGACCTGGCTGGTAACGCCAAGAAGATGGGGGCATACTTCTTGGAACAGGCCCGGGAAAAACTGCCGCATCTGAAGGAAGCCCGCGGCCAGGGCTGCTTCTTGGGGCTTGAATTTGACGACAAGATCAACAGCGTCGACTTGAAGCATAAATGCTTCGACAAACACATGCTGTCGACGGCTATCGGCGACCACGTCCTGCGCCTGGTTCCGCCGCTGATCCTCCAGAAGGAACACGTCGACAAGGCCATTGCCATCATCAAGGAATCGGTCGAAGAATTGGCAAAATAAGTAATCACTACTGAGGGGTAGGAAAAGGTGTCTGCCAGAATTGAGGGGTTGGCAGGCACCTTTTCTAAAAAAAGGGGGGAACGAAATGAAACATTTCGTCATTACCGTGGGATGTGAATTTGGCAGCGGCGGCCCGGAAATCGGCAAGATGCTGGCTAAGTCGCTGGGAATCGAATACTACGACCGGGATCTCGTAGATAAAGTCGTGGAAAAAATCGGCGTAGAAAAACATCTCGTAGAAGAAGCAGATAACAAGAATTTCGTTCCATATGGCATCGAAACATCGTTGGGAACGCGCTATGCGAATTTGTCCAACAAAGTCATTTACACGCAGTTCGACGTCATCCGCAAGATGGCAAAGACATCGTGCGTCATCATCGGCCGGTGCAGCGACTACATCCTGAAGGGGCAGGAAAATGTCGTCAACGTTTTCATTTATGCACCGACAGAAGTACGCATCAAGACCATCATGGAAAAGATGAACTTATCCGAACGCCACGCGGCAGAAGTCATCCGTGATTATGACAATGCTCTCCATAGACGGTATAAATACATTACCGGGACCTATCGCGGTGACCGTCACAACCGCCATCTGCTGGTCGACAGCAGCGTCCTGGGCTGGGAAAAGACGGCGAAGTTCATCAAATCTTTCGTCGAAATGCGTTTTGAAGAGACTTGAGGGGGTATGAAAGATGGCGACAAAAAAGTCTGATTTTGATAAAGTCCTGAGTGCTTGGGACGTCCTGGTCATCGCCTTCGGGGCTATGATAGGCTGGGGCTGGGTCGTATCGACGGGCGACTGGATCATGCAAGGCGGCGTCTTAGGCGCCATGCTGGGGTTTGCCATTGGCGGCGTCATGATTTTCTTCGTCGGCCTGACCTATGCCGAACTGACGTCGGCTATGCCGCAGTGCGGCGGTGAACATGTCTTCAGTTATAAGGCCATGGGGCCGCTTGGTTCTTTTGTTTGTACCTGGATGATCGTTTTAGGGTATGTCGGCGTCGTCTGTTTCGAAGCCTGCGCCCTGCCGACCATCGTAGCTTATATTTATCCTGATTTCCTGGCAGGCTATCTGTATACCGTTGCCGGTTTCGATATTTACGCTTCCTGGCTGGCCGTAGCCATTCTGGTTTCTGTCTTCATTACGGCCATCAATATCATCGGGACCAAGACGGCAGCTATTTTGCAGACTATCCTGACGGTCATCATCGGTGGCGTCGGTATCCTGCTCATCGCAGCTTCGGCCCTTACGGGTACGGTATCGAACCTCGAAGGCCAGCTGTTCATGGGAGCTACGACGACGGATATGGTCAAAGGGACCCTGGCCGTTGCCGTTATGACGCCGTTCTATTTCATCGGCTTCGACGTCATCCCGCAGGCAGCGGAAGAAATTTCTGTATCTTTGCAGAAAATCGGTCGTATCCTTATCTTGTCCATTATTCTGGCTGTCCTCTTCTATGCGCTCATCATCTTCGGCGTCGGCTATGTCATGAATAATGCAGAAATTGCCGTTGCCATGAAAGGCGTCGGCGGCCTAGTTACGGCCGATGCCATGGCGGTCGCTTTTGGCAGCTCTATCATGGCTAAGGTCCTCATTATCGGCGGCCTCTGCGGCATCATCACCAGCTGGAATTCTTTCCTTATCGGCGGCAGCCGTGCCATGTACTCCATGGCTGAATCGTATATGATTCCGCGGATTTTTGCCAAATTACACGACAAATATAAGACGCCTGTCAATGCGCTCTTGCTCATCGGCCTCTTGTCTATCATCGCGCCGTTCTTCGGCAAGAAGATGCTGGTCTGGGTCGTCGATGCGGGCAACTTCGGCTGCTGCGTCGCCTACTGCATGGTCGCTATTTCCTTTGTCATCCTTCGTAAAAAGGCATCGGATATGGCTCGTCCTTATAAGGTCAGTCATTATAAACTGGTCGGGGCGCTGGCTATCCTCATGTCGGGCTTCATGGTCGTCATGTATGTCGTCCCTGGTTCCGGGGCTACCTTGGTTCCTCAGGAATGGGGCATGGTCCTCGGCTGGTCTATCCTGGGCGTCCTCTTTGGCCTCTATTGCAAGGCTAAATATGGCAGCAAGTTCGCCACTCATATTGATGTCGCCCTGGATAATGAAGATGTCGAAGAAGCCGGCGACCTGGCTTTCGGTCAGGCTATGGCCGCAGCCCTTCAGAATGTCGAATCGGATGCGCCGGTTACGTATGTATCGCAGCCACTCAGTTTTTCCTTCTCCATGCCAGTGTCCGTCGTCTTCGGTGCCGGTAAGCGTCACATGGCCGGAGAACTGTTGAAATCTTATGGGACAAAGGCCTTAGTCGTCACTGATTCGGCAACGAACGGACGGGACCTGGTCCGTGAAGTCGAAAAGAGCTTGAAAGATGCCGGTATCTCTGTGGCCCGTTTTGCCCACGTCACGGGGAAATCCCTGGATATTACGGCTGATTCAGCCGTCGATGAAATCAAGAAGAACGGCAGTGACTTCATCGTCGCTATCGGCGGCAATACCGTCATGGAAGGGGCCAAGATGATTGCCCGTGCCGCTGCCAGCACCCTGGGTCAGGCAATCCTGCCGCTGACCTTCGTGCCGACGAACTATCATACCGGTGCCTGCTTCGATGCATCCCTGCCCGACGGCAGCCGCGACCAGGCCCTGCTGGCCAAAGTCGTCATCGTCGATCCGGAATGTATGACCGGCATGAGCCAGAAAGAACGGGCCGTCTCGGGCTTTGCCGCCCTCAGCGAATGCATCAGTGCCTATACGGCAGCCGATGCCCAGCCGCTGACCGATGCCATGGCCCTCTACGCCATCGACATCTTGAACGATAAGCTGGCCGGCGTCTGCACCGATCATGCCGATAAAGGAGCTTGGGAAAAAGTCGTCCTGGCCGGCGTCATCGGCAGCATGGTCGCTGCAGAAACGGGCAGTCAGGTAGCCAAAGGACTGGCGCAAGCCGTCGCCAAGACCTCCTTCCCGGCTGACGAAGTGCTCTTGGCAGCTATCGTCCCGGTCGTCATCGATGCTAAAGCAGGGAAGGATCCCTTCCTCTATGGTAAACTGGCCCGCACGATGGGCGGCTTTACATCCGATGACTGTGCAGCCCGCCTTTGCTATCTGGCCAAGGCCCTGCACCTCGACCTGCGCATTGCCGACATGGGCGTCCATGAAGACGACATCGCCACCATGGCCGAAGCCTATATCGGTGAGGAAGCAGCCGAAGCCGTCCAGGAAAAAGCCGCTGCCATGGAAGCTGCATTTGATTCGTGAAAATAGTTTGTAGTAAAAAAGGAGCTGTCGCACATGCGACAGCCCCTTTTTTCATATAACCAAAAGATTTTCTTTTTACCAGCAGGAGTTTGACAAGGCTGTGTAGAATATCTTAAGATAAACTAGTTATATCATAGTTGCTTGGAGGTAGTCATTATGACACTCAGTTTATTTTGGTCGCGTTATACGCTGGAACTTCGGGAACAGCATTTGCGCGACGTCGATGAACTTTATCATTATCTCATTGCCCGGGAACGATGGAACTGGTTCCTGGCCAAGATTCCCGAACAGGCTCAGATCCAGATACTCCGGGGCCACAACCACGGGGAGGACTCCTGGACGTGCCGCAAGTGGCTCGACCACATGCTGGACTGGATCAAGGAAAACAAACCGCCTGCCGTCTATGATGCCGTCATCGACAAGATTCATATGATTGAAGACAAGCCTATTGAGGAACTGGAAAAACAGGCTGCCCGGAACATTTCGCCGGAAGAATTGGAAAAACTCCAGCGTGCCGGTTATTTTCAATGTATCGAGGCGCCGAAAAAAAGTGAATGAAAGCAGGTGAGGGAATGACCTTTCTATTACGCATGATAACAGCTGCTGTCTTGTTCTTTTCCCTGGCAGCCGCCGCACCGGCTGCTGTCGTGCAGGCCGATTCCGTCCGCGTCCTGCCGATTTCCGGCGATATCGACGGCAGCCAGGCCGCCTTCATCCAGCGCGGTCTGCGCCAGGCCGCCGAAGAAGGGGATACGGCTGTCGTCATTACCATCAACACCTTGGGAGGCCGCGTGGACAGCGCCCTCAAGATCCGCGATATGCTCATGGCTTCCGACGTCCCGACCATCGCCTATGTCACGTCGCGGGCCTGGTCGGCCGGGGCTCTCATCGCCTTGTCGTGCCGCCATATCATCATGGCGCCGGGCAGCAGTATCGGCGCGGCCGAACCGATTCCCAACACGGAAAAGAACATCGCCGCCTTAAAGGCTGAGTTCAGCGCGACAGCCGCCCAGAATGGCCATAATCCCGGTGTCGCCGAAGCCATGGTCGACAAATCCCAGGGCTATCCCGATTATGCCGAACCGGGGAAGGTACTGGCCTTATCTGACGGCCAGGCCAAGGAACTGAACGTGTCCGATGGCTCAGCCGATACGCTGTCCGAAGCCCTGGCCCTGTACAGCCTGGGCGATGCGCCATTGACGTACGTCGATAAGGATTGGCGCGACGACGTCGTCGGCATCTTGCAGAATCCCTATGTCCGGACCATCTTCGTCGCCTTGATCATCGCTGCCTTGCTGGCAGAAATCAAGATGGCCGGCATCGGCGCCGGCATCGCTACGGCCTTTGTCTTCGGCGGCCTGCTGCTCCTGTCGGGCAACGAGTCCCTGGCAGACGGCCTGAAAATCGTCGCCGCCTTTCTCGTCAGCCTGCTCTGCATCGGCCTGGAACTGGCGTCGCCCGGCGTCGGTATCTTCGGCCTGGCCGGCGTCGTCCTCTTGTTCGGCAGCCTGTTCTTCATGCTCGGGGCGACGTATGAAGCCGTCTACATCCTGGCCGGCGGGACGGTCCTGGCCATTATATTGTTTTATATTGTTGGCAAGCACCTGCCCAAGAGCCGGCTCTTTGAAAAATTGACCCTCAAGAACCGTTCGACGAAAGAAAAGGGATATACGGCCCAGGCCGACTACAGCAAATATCTCTATGAACGGGGCAAGACCATTACTATTCTGCGTCCGTCCGGCACGATCCGCATCGGCAAAGAACGGGTCGACGCCGTGGCCAATGGGACTTTCATCGGCCGCGATGTCATCGTCCGCGTCGTCAAAGTCGAAGGCAGCCGCGTCGTCGTCGAACCGGAACCGGAACGCCATCCCAAACCCTGAGAAGGAGGTATCTTATGTCTATCGTATCCTTTTTAGCCGTACCGATCATCATCATCGCCGCCGCTGTCATCGTCGTATCCTTGTTCCTGCACTTCGTGCCCATCGGCTTGTGGATCTCGGCCATGGCAGCCGGCGTCTCCGTAGGCATCGTCAACCTCATCGGCATGCGCCTGCGCCGGGTCATCCCGTCCAAGATCATCCTGCCCCTGGTCAAGGCCAATAAAGCCGGCCTCGACGTCAACGTCAATCAGCTGGAAGCCCATTACCTGGCCGGCGGTGACGTCGACCGCGTCGTCGACGCCCTCATCGCGGCCCATCGGGCGACGATGTCCCTGACCTTTGAACGGGCCTGCGCCATCGACCTGGCCGGCCGCGACGTCCTGGAAGCCGTCCAGATGAGCGTCAATCCGAAAGTCATCGAAACGCCGTTCATTTCGGCTGTCGCCCAGAACGGCATCGAACTGAAGGTCCGGGCCCGGGTCACGGTCCGCGCCAACATCGACCGCCTCGTCGGCGGCGCCGGTGAAGCGACGGTCATCGCCCGCGTCGGCGAAGGCATCGTTACCAGTGTCGGCTCGGCACGGGACCATTCTCAGGTCCTGGAAAATCCTGACGAAATCAGTAAGACCGTCCTCAGCAAGGGCCTCGACGCCGGGACGGCTTTTGAAATCTTGTCCATCGACATTGCCGATGTCGACGTAGGCCGCAACATCGGCGCCCGATTGCAGACCGACCAGGCCGAAGCGGACAAGCAGATCGCCCAGGCCAAGGCCGAAGAACGGCGGGCCATGGCTGTCGCCAAAGAGCAGGAAATGCAGGCTTATACCCAGGAAATGCAGGCCAAGGTCGTCGAAGCCCAGGCCGAAGTCCCCCTGGCCCTGGCCCAGGCCCTGCGCGAAGGCAAGTTGGGCGTCATGGACTATTATAATATGAAGAATATCATGGCCGATACGGAGATGCGGAATGCCGTCGCCCAGGCCGGCGTCCCCAAGACCCAGTCGGTCCCGACCGGGCAGGACAGTCATCACGACGACCGGGGTCCGGCCGGAAAGTAGGTGAGGTCCATGGATATGCTATGGCTCATCGTGGCCTTTGTCCTGATGGCGGCCTTGCCCGACATCTTGCGCCGCCGCCGGCACTATGCCAAACGGAAAGGCCCTATTCCTATACCGCCGCGGCGTAAGCCGGCACCGGCCAGGACGCCGGCTCCGGCCGAATCCGCAGAAGAAGCGGACCGGGAGGCTTCGATGACAGAAACGGCCGCTCCGGCGCAGGCACCCAGCGTGCCGGTTGCTATGCCAGTCCGACCGGCTGCGGTATCGCCCGTATCCGTGCCCCAGCGCGTCCGCCCGGCGGCCTGGAGCCAGCTGACGCCACAGGCGCGGGAGCTCTACGCCGGCTTTGTCTGGTCCGAAATATGGCAGGAACCGTTGGCTCACCGTCAGCGGTCAATTAAAAAATAGAGAGGATTTATCACAAATGATTCAAGAAAAAGAAGTAGGTATCAAGGGTATCCCCGGACTGGTCATCACGTCTGGGGAAAAAGCGAAAGGCGTCGTCTTGTTCTATCATGGCTGGTCGTCGCAGAAAGAATTTCAGGCCGTCCGCGGCCGCATCCTGGCCTCGTATGGCTACGATGTCGTCATTCCCGACGCCGTCAACCATGGCTGCCGCGGCACGCTGGACTATGAATCGAAGATCGTATACCCCGATTTCTGGCAGACCATTTTCCAGAACATGACGGAAGTCCCGCTCATGCTGGAATATATCCAGGAAAACTGGCCCGATACGCCCATTGCCGTCATGGGACATTCCATGGGCGGCTTCACGGCTCTCGGCGCCATGAGCTTGTTCAAGGAATTTAAGACGGCTGTCGTCATGAACGGTTCCGGCTGGTGGGATGAATCGGAACGGCGCTTCCGTGCGTCCCTGCACATTGAAAAGCCCCGGGCCTACCGCTTCATCCAGATGCAGTTCGCTGCCATGGATCCCTATACCCACATGGACCGTCTCAGCGGCCGATCCCTCTTGTCCCTCCGCGGCGGCGCCGACGATGTCGTCGATGGGGCTGCCCAGGAACTCTATCTGGAAAAACTGGCCCAGCGCGATGACGTCAAGACCCAGTCCATCGTCTACGATGACCTCGGCCATTTCGTCACGACCAATATGATGGGCGATGCCGTCAACTGGCTCCAGGCAGAGTTGCATTAAGGAAAAAAAGAAAATACTTTAAAATGACAAGAAGTAAAACCTTTTCCTATAAAAATAATTAAATAAATTACGGCAAAATACTTTACAAAATTTAAAAAGTGAGTATAATATACGTATAAACAAGAAACCGCAAGGACGCGGAAAGTAAGAAATCATTCATCGTTACGATAGAAATGATTTTCTCCCGTCCTTGCGGTTTTATATTTTTTATGGTTATCATTCATGTATCAGGGGATGTATAACAGGGGGGATAGGTATGTCAAAGAATATTTTCCGAACAAAAAGCATCAATCAGTTCCTATCGGAAACGAAACAAGACGGCGGCATGAACCGCGTCCTGGGGACGTTCGGCCTGACTATGTTGGGCATCGGCTGTATCGTTGGTACAGGGATTTTCGTCCTGACCGGGATTGCAGCGGCTAATTTTTCCGGGCCGGCCCTGGTCATTTCCTTCGTCATCGCAGCCCTGGCCTGTGGCTGTGCCGCGCTTTGTTATTCTGAATTCGCAGCCATGATTCCCGTAGCCGGCAGTGCTTACACCTACGGTTACGTTGCTTTAGGCGAATTTTGGGCCTGGGTCATCGGCTGGGATTTGATTTTGGAATATACCCTGGCGCTGAGCGCCGTTTCCATCGGCTGGTCCGGCTATTTCGGCAATATCCTGACGAATCTGGGTCTGGCCTTGCCGAAAGAGTTCATTACGGCACCGGAAGAAGGGGGCCTCATCAATTTGCCGGCCATGGCCATTATCTGGATCATCACTTTGATCAATATGAAGGGCATTACTCAGAGCTCCCTGGTCAATGACATCATCGTCGTCATCAAGCTGGCTGTCGTCGGCCTGTTCATCGCCCTCGGCGTCAGCCATGTCGACCCGGCTAACTGGACGCCTTTCATGCCCTATGGCTGGTCCGGTGTCTTCACCGGCGCTTCGGTCATCTTCTTTGCTTACATCGGCTTCGACGCCGTTTCGACGGCAGCTGAAGAAGTCAAGAATCCGCAGAAAGATTTGCCTCGCGGCATCATCTTATCGCTGGTCATCTGCACGGTCTTGTACATTGCCGTATCGGCTATCCTGACCGGCATGGTCCCGTACTTGCAGTTCAAGACGACGGCCGCTCCCGTTGCCTATGCTCTGCAGCTCGTCGGTTATCATTGGGGTGCCGCTGCCGTATCGGTCGGCGCTATCTGCGGCCTCACGTCGGTTCTCCTGGTCATGTGCCTCGGCCAGAGCCGTATCCTCTTCGTCATGTCCCGTGACGGCCTGCTGCCGCGCTTCTTCGGCCATATCAACCAGAAGACCAAGACGCCGGTCCGCAGTTCCTTGTTAGTCGCCGTCGTATCGTCCATCCTGGCCGGCCTCGTTCCTATCGGCGTCGTCGCCGAAATGGTCAATATCGGCACGTTAGGGGCTTTCATCATCGTCTCGGCGTCGGTCATCATCCTCCGCAAAAAGGCGCCGGACCGCGTCCGTCCGTTCCGTTGCCCCTTGGTTCCGCTCATTCCGATTTTGGCGATCCTCTTCTGCGGCGTCCTGGTCGTCATGCTGCCGACGATTACGCAGATCCGCTTCATCGTATGGCTGGCCATCGGCCTGGTCATCTACTTTGGCTATGGCTATAAGCACAGCATCATCACCAAAGCCCAGAAAGGTACCCTGACGGCTCCCGTTTCCGCGGCGGCTGAAGAACCGGCTCAGGCTCCGGCCCTTCACGAAGGAGCTCATTCCACTATTGAACACTGACGCATTCTATATATCGACAGAAAAAGACCCGCCCTCTCCCCTGGCCGGGCCTTTTTCTTGCCCTTGAAGCTAGCCGCCGGCCGTGATTTTTTTTGTAGCCTGCGTTCTTTTTCATCGCCTGTATGCGATTTCGTAGGGGCCGTCCCAAAGGGCGGCCCGCTCCAGAATATGTGTGATTTCCCAGACCGGACTACAGGGGCATCATTCCCATATCCGGCAGCATCAGCCACCCGCCGCTAACCACGAGCCACGAACCACGAACCACTAGCCACTAGCCCCCCATTTGTGGTAAAGTAGAGCCATGCGAAATATCATTGCAGAGGGGAGCTAGAAGAATGGAAAAAAAGAAGATCTATGTATTGGCCTGCGGCGGGACCATTGCCGGCAAGGCTGCGTCTGCCGACGATTTGACGGGGTATGCTGCCGGCCAGACGTCCATTGATGAATTACTTGAGGCTGTGCCACAGTTGGCGGAGTATGCTGATGTACAGGGCGAGCAGTTCTGCAACATCGACAGTTCGGACATGACAGAAGCCTTATGGCAGTCCCTGGCCAGCCGTGTCCAAGAAATCGCCGACCGGGAAGACGTGGACGGCATCGTCATCACCCACGGCACGGATACCATGGAGGAAACGGCCTATTTCCTCGACCTCACGGTCCACACCATCAAGCCTGTCGTCCTGACGGGCTCCATGCGGCCTTCGACGGCCATCAGTGCCGACGGGCCGTTGAACCTGTTGGAAGCCGTCCAGGCGGCGTCCTGGTCGGAATTGGGGAAATACGGCGTCGTCATCGTCATGAACAGCACCGTTCACAGCGCCCGCTTCGTCGAAAAGACCGATACGACCCATGCCGATACTTTCAAAGGCCGCCAGATGGGCTGCCTGGGCTACATGCAGGACGGCCGGCCGTACCTGTACCAGCAGCCCCTGCGCAAGCATACGTGGTCGTCGGATTTGGCGTCTCCCAAAGACTTGCCGCCCGTGGCCATCGCCTATACCTATGTAGGCCTTACGGCCGATGACGTGTGCCGTCTGGCCCAGGGGAAAGCCGGTCTGGTCCTGGCCGGCCTCGGTCACGGTAAAGTGCCGGAACCGGTCTGGCAGGCCTTGCAGTCCCTCATGGCACAAGGGCTCGTCGTCGTCCGCGCTGCCCGCGCCCTGGGAGGGATGGTCACGCCGGTCCCGGCTTATGACGGGACGATTACGGCTGATTCCCTGACGCCGCAGAAGGCCAAGATCCTCTTGCAGCTGGCCCTGGCCCATACGACGGGCCGGGACAAGATACAGGCCATCTTCGACACGTACTGACCCTTTCCTTTCGCGGCGATATGCCTTCCCTAATGGGGCGGGGTGTGATAAAATAAATAAGATAAAACATAGGTATGCAATCCCTGTATCCTTTACGACACTGACATAGATAGGAGCGAATGAATCATGAATAAGTACAAAAAATTGATGGTCATTACGGCCATGACGGCAGCTCTCGGCACGTCGGCTTTCGCCGCATCCACCGGGATCACGGACATCAGCAATTATTGGGGCAAAGCGGCCATCCAGTATTTCTATAACCAGCACTACATCAGCGGCACCAACGGCCAGTTCCGCCCGAATGAAGACATTACCCGTGAAGGCGCTGCGGCCATCATCAACAACATGATCGGTGAAGATTCCAAAGTCAAGACGACGAATTTCAGCGACGTCAAAGGCCGCTGGTCTGAAAGGGCCATTGCCTCGCTGGTCGATAAACAGATCATGAGCGGTTACAGCAACGGCACGTTCAAGCCGGAACAGAAGATCACCCGTGAAGAATTTGCCGTCATCGCCTACAACTACATGACCTATAAAGGCATGAGCACCCTCGAAGGCGCTGCACCTTATGCCGACGAAGCCAAGATTTCCAGCTGGGCCCGCCAGGCCGTCGATGCCCTGGCTGCTGCCGGCTATATGAAGGGCGGCAACTACAACATGTTCAACCCGAAACAGTACGTCACCCGCGGGGAAGCCGTCAACGTCCTCTACCGCATCCTGACGGGCGTCAAGGAAACGACGCAGAGCCAGGACGGCCTGGAAGCCAAGGCCTTCAAGGACATCAAAGACGTCTATGGTTCGGTCAAGGCCTTTGCCGCTGACGGCATCATGTACTGGCAGGGCGATAAGCTCCACATCGGCGTCAAGGATCCGAAGAACAAGCAGAAACTGGCCGACGCCATTGCCGCCGACAAGGATATCCCGGCTGAATCGGTCTACGTCCAGAAATCGACGTACAGCTACGACGATTATAAGAACCTCATGGCTCAGGCCGAAAAGATTTACAAGGCCACGGAAGCGACGAACGCCACCGTTTCGACCGAACCGGATTACCTCAATGAAAAGGTCGTCCTCACAGTCAGCTCCATTTCTAAAGAAACGCAGAATAATCTCAATAAAGCCTTGGGCAGTGCCCTTCGCATCGTCATTCAGTAATCGCAGCAGAGGAGGATTTTCATGGTACGGAACAAAATCGTTGCCTTTCTGGCAGCCGCTGCCCTCTTGTCAGTCAGTGCCGTTTCGGCCGATGCCCCTTATACGGACCTGGGCAGCCTGACCGACCGCGCTGCCGTCGATTATCTCTATGACGCACAGTGCCTGACCTTCATTACAGGGACTTCCTTCGAACCGGACCGGGTCCTGACCCGCGGCGACCTGGCCCAGCTGCTCTATAATTCGGCAGCCAACATCCCCCTGGCACCCCTCGGCGCTGCCAGCTATGGTGATGTGCCGTCCGGAACGGCGGGCGACGCCATGAACAGCGTCGCCGCCCAAGGCATCCTGGCCGGTTATGAAGACGGGAATTTCCATCCCGAAGCGCCTGTGAGCCGCGAAGAGTTCGCCGGCGTCCTGTATCGCTACTTGCAGTACAATCACCTGGCCGACCCGGATCAGGATGTCAAGCCCTACGCCGATGCCGCGTCCATCGCTCCGGCCTATGCCAAAGCCATCGACGTCCTGCACAGCAAGAACATCATGGTGCCGGCAGACAATTATTTCCGGCCCAAAGAAGGCATGACCCGGGCCGATGCGGCTCAGGTATTTTACCGGCTCATGCATTCCGATGGCGATTATACGTCCCATGTCCAGGTCGAATCGCAGGTCATCAAGGCCATCAATGCCGAATACGGCTCGGTGCCGATTTACTTCCGCAGCGGTACGATGTACTGGGATGGCGATACCCTGGTCCTGGGCATCAAGGGCGCTCCCAGCAAGTACTTGAAACAGCGTCTCCGCGATGATGTGGCTAAAACGTCGGCCGTCCAGATCCGCCGCGCCGCCTTGAGCCACAGCGATTACAGCCAGCTCATGACTAAGGCCATCCACTGCGTCGTCGACAACGAAGGTGTCCAGAACTACGTCGGCGCCCTGCCGGACTATGTCCATGAACAGATCGTCCTCACCGTCCGCCATCCCGTCAGCAAGGCAACCCTGGCCGAACTGGCCAAACGCGTCGGTACGGGACGGGTCCGCCTGGAAACGGCTCCCATTGCCGGTCAGGCTCCCATCGTCCAGGTAGCCGGACAGATGGAAGAAACAGCCGGTACGGATACGACGGCAACGACAGAAAATTCCAAAAAAGAAGTAAAGCAAGTTTACTCGACCTTACTGGACGATGCCACGACCAGTGCCATCACCTCCGTCCAGAACGACGTGATGAAGTAGTTTGGTGGCTCGCGATTCGTGGTTCGTTGTTCGTATAAAA
>NZ_JANFQH010000026.1:0-4099 GCF_024436295.1 Megasphaera sp. SC8-1
CTCGTGGCTAGCAGTAGGGGCTCGCACGTGGCGAGCCCGTTATTAGAATTGGCGTATCTCGTTTTCGTGAATATTTTCAGGACGGGCGCCTCACGTGGTCGGCCCTATAGGGCACGAACCACTATCATACTCACCTATTCCTAAAAGTTATTGGTAAAAGTTTCACAAATGTAGTATCCTGTACATGTGATTCGGGTTGGACGGAATCTTTTGGATCCGTACCGTATAAAATCCGGGTCATCAATCTATCATAATTTTATAGCATATCGCTTGGATCGAAAGACCGGGACGAATTCTTGTAAACGTAGGCTTTTTACGCGCATTCCCGGGTGGAGTGCGCTTTTTTTTGAGGGAGTTATCATGCGTTTAGGTATTATCGGCGCCGGCAGAGTCGGCGCTTCTTTTGTTTTAGCTTTTCCTTCTGCTGTGGAAGGCATCCTTTGTTCTACAGCAGAACATACACAGGCGCAGGCTGCCCGGCTCCATGCCACGGCCTATACTGATGGCGCTGACCTCATCCGGCACTGCGATGTCCTGCTGCTGACAGTGCGCGACGATGTCCTGGCTCCCGTGAGCCGTGAGCTGGCGGCTTCTTTGAAAGGGGAGCGCCAGTTGTCTGACCGCTGCGTATTCCATTGCAGCGGTGCTATGGATTTATCACCCCTCGAAGCGCTGGCTTCTTTGGGAATCCATACAGGGAGCATCCATCCGCTGCAAAGTTTTGCCGAACCGTCCGCGGAACGGCTGAAGGGGATTTACATGGCTGTCGACGGGGACGAACAGGCCCGGGGAGTTGCAGAAAGCATCGTCCGTACCTTGGGAAGTACGCCTTTTTTCGTGCCGCCTGAAGAACGGATGCTCTACCATGCAGCAGCCTGTTTCTGTTCCAATTACGTCGTGACGGCCCTGGCCCTGGCTCAGCAGCTCATGCGACGCTGGACAGAGAGTGACGGCGATGCGGCAAAGGCACTCATGCCGCTCGTCGATGGGACTTTGCAGAATGTCCGGGAACGAAAGGTCTGGCGGACGGCCTTGACGGGACCTGTGTCCCGCGGTGATGCCGGGACTGTCGTCAAGCATTTGGCGGTTATGCCGGCTGAACTGATACATCCGTACTGCGCTTTTGGCCGTGCCGCCGCCGACTTAGCCTTAAAGAACGAAACGATTACAGCACAACAGCACGACGAGCTGACAAGAATCCTTGCGATGGCAGAAGGAGTCCATCATGAACAAAAAAGTAACCAATCTGACCATTAAGAAAATGAAACAAGAAGGCACGCCGATTTCCATGATTACCGCTTATGACTACATCATGGCTCAGAATGTCGATGAAGCCGGTATCGATATGATCCTCGTCGGCGATTCCCTGGGCAATGTCGTCATGGGCCATACATCGACGCTGCCGGTCACCATGGAAGATATGATCCATCACACGGCGGCTGTCGTCCGTGGTGTCAAACGGGCCCTGGTCGTCGGTGACATGCCTTTCATGAGTTATCAGGAAAGCACCCAGCAGGCCCTGCATAACGCCGGCCGCCTCATGAAAGAAACGGGCTGCGATGCCGTCAAGCTCGAAGGCGGCGCCAGTGTCTGCGAGGCTGTCAAAGCCATGACGACAGCCGGCATCCCCGTCGTCGGCCACATCGGCCTGACACCGCAGTCCGTCCATCAGCTCGGCGGCTTCCGCGTCCAGGGCAAGAACAGCGAAACGGCAAAGCAACTGATTGCCGATGCGTTGAAACTGGAAGCAGCCGGTGCCTTTGCTATCACCTTGGAATGTGTCCCGACGGATATCGCTACGGAAATCACCAAAGCCCTCCACACGGCAGCTACCATCGGCATCGGCGCCGGTAACGGCACGGATGGCCAGGTCCTGGTATGCACGGACCTTTTGGGCATGAGCAGCGGCTTCCGTCCGAAATTCGTCAAGACCTATGCCGACCTCCATCAGACCATCGTCGATGCCGTAGGCCAGTACATCCACGACGTCAAAGACCGCAGCTTCCCTGACGAAGCCCACGGCTTCGCCGTAGACCCGGAAGTCGTCAAAGCCATGAAAGAATAGGAAAGTATGCTATTCATTCATATAATGAAAACGACCTTTGCTATACAGTTATGAAACATAGCTAAATGGTATATTCCGTTTGACTTGCGTATATAATCATTGTACAATAAACTCAAGAAATGGAAACGAACAAAAGAGGTCGTATGTCCGAACGCACGCGTATCGCCGCCAGACATAGGGGGTACGCGGCGTTTTTTTCTTGACGGCCTGACATAGGAGGCTATGCTTCATGAAGCATGATCTACATGACGTGTGTACGCAGATACGGCGGGATACGGTGCGGTCTATTTACCGTGCCGGCTCTGGCCATCCCGGCAGCTCGCTGTCGGCTGTCGAAATTATGGCAACACTTTATTTTACCGATGTCTTTACGTGTTTTCCCGACAGGCCCCATGCGCCGGAACGGGATCGTTTTGTCTTATCGAAAGGCCATGCTGCGCCGGCTTATTACAGTATTTTAGCGCATAAAGGCTATTTTTCCCTGGCATTGCTCGATACGCTGCGGACTGTCGGCAGCGCGCTCCAGGGGCATCCCAACCTGGAAAAACTGCCTTGTCTCGACTGCGCTGTCGGCTCTCTGGGGCAGGGCCTGTCCATTGCCAACGGTATCGCTCTGGCCTTGAAGATACGCCACGAAATGCCGCAGGTCTTCTGTCTCATCGGCGATGGGGAACAGCAGGAAGGCCAGATTTGGGAAGCCGCGGCCTTTGCGTCCCAGCACCATTTGGACAATGTTTGTCTGATTGTGGACTGCAACGGCTTACAGCTCGTCGATTCCCTGGTATCGATTAAAAATATGGAACCCATGGACGCCAAGTGGGAAAGCTTTGGCTGGCATGTCCTCCGCGTCGACGGTCACAATACGGATGCCTTGTATGAGGCCTACAGTGCGGCGAAAACTTATGAAGGCAAGCCGACGGTCATCCTGGCCCATACCGTGAAGGGCAAAGGCGTATCGTATATGGAAAATCAGGCTCAATGGCATGGTGCGGCACCGGATGAAGCCCAGTACCGCCTGGCTATGGATGAATTGACAACGGAGGTGCCGTAATGGAACGAGTACCGATGCGCGACGGCTATGGGAAGGCCCTGCTGGAATTATGTCGTCTTCATGACGATGTCCTGGTCCTCGATGCGGACGTCGCTAAATCGACGCGGACCGAATGGATCCGCCATGAATATCCTGAAAAATATATCAATGTTGGTATTTCGGAACAAGACCTGGTCGGCACAGCGGCCGGTTTGTCTCTGACCGGTTTCGTACCTTTTGTTTCGACGTATGGCGTCTTTTTGACAGGCCGAGCCTGGGGGCAGATCCGCAATACCGTCTGCTATAATAACCTCAACGTCAAACTCGGCGGGGCCCATGCCGGCATTTCCGTCGGCCCTGACGGGGCTACGCATCAAGCTTTGGAAGATATCGCCCTCATGCGGGTCATCCCGCATATGATGGTCATTACGCCGTGTGACTGGTGGGAAACGTATAAGGCTACCCTGGCTGTCTACGACATCAAGGGACCGTCCTATGTCCGCTTCGGCCGCAATCCGGCGCCCGTCGTTACCGATAAGGATACGCCTTTTGACCTCTACAAGGCAGCCATCTTCCGGGATGGCCGCGACGTGACGCTCTTCGCCAACGGCCTCATGGTCCATGAAGCCTTGACGGCGGCTGACGAACTGGATCGCCAAGGCATTTCGGCCCGCGTCGTCAATATCCATACGGTGAAACCGCTGGATCTGGATACGGTCTGTACCTGTGCGGCCGAAACGGGGGCCGTCGTCGTCTGTGAAGAACACCAGATCATGGGCGGCCTGGGCGGCGCTATCTGCGAAGCCCTGGCTCAGCACTGCTGCGTCCCCGTAGAACTCGTCGGCATCCAGGACCGCTTCGGTGAATCAGGAAAACCGGACGATCTCCTGAAAGCCTATAATTTGTCGTCCAGTGACGTCATCCAGGCTGTCCATAAAGTGTTGAAGAGGAAGTGAAGTGGTTCGTGGTTCGTGATTCGCTAGCCACTAGCCACTAACTGCTAA
>NZ_JANFQH010000027.1:0-123563 GCF_024436295.1 Megasphaera sp. SC8-1
AGGCGCTGTCTTCATGCGACAGCGCCTTTTATCATGCCAAGTCCGTATAGGATTTTTCAATGTATGCAAAATCGGTAATTCGTTGTTCCTTTATCGTTAACTGATGTATAATAGGAATAACTACTTTTTGGAGGCGAGTTATCTTGTATACGAAAGCATTATTGACAGACCTGTACCAGTTGACGATGATGCAGGGCTTATTTTTTGAAGGCAAGCACGAACAACAATGCGTGTTTGACCGTTACTACCGGACCAATCCCTTCCAAGGGGGGTATACGGTCGTCGCCGGGCTGGAACATCTCATCGATTATGTACACAATATACATTTCAGTGAGGACGACCTGGCCTATTTGAAGAGTACGGGCTTCTTCCAGGACGAATTTCTCGAATACTTGAAGGACCTGCGCTTTACAGGTGACATTTATGCTATGCCTGAAGGGACAGTCGCTTTTCCGCAGGAAGTGCTCCTGCGCGTCCAGACGAAGAAAGACGAAGCGTTATTGTTAGAAACATGCATGTCCATGATCATGAACCATGAAAGCCTTATTGCCACCAAGGCTCGCCGCGTCCGGACGGTGGCTGGCAAGGATAATCTCATGGAATTTGGTCTGCGCCGGGCTCAGGGGAAATCGGCCGGCGTCTACGGTGCCCGGTCGGCTATGATCGGCGGATTTAACGGGACCAGCAACGTCCTGGCTGGGGCTAAGTTCGGCATGCCCGTTTTAGGGACGATGGCCCACAGCTGGATCATGAGCTTCTCGTCAGAACTGGAAGCTTTCCGCGCTTATGCCCGCCAGTATCCGAACAACCTCATTCTCCTGGCCGACACGTATAATACCCTGAAACAGGGGGTGCCCGATGCCATCACGATTTTCAAGGAAATGAAAGCGGCCGGCACCCTGCCTAAGGCTTATGGCATCCGCCTGGACAGCGGCGACCTGGCTTATTTGTCGAAAGAAGCCCATAAGATGTTTGTCGAAGCCGGCTTCCCCGATGCCATCATCGCTGCCTCCAATGACCTCGATGAAAACCTCATTTCCGAATTGAAAGCCCAGGGCTGTGTCATCAATTCCTGGGGCGTCGGTACGAATTTGATTACCGCTAAGGACAGCCCCTCCCTGGGCGGCGTCTTTAAACTCGTCGGCCAGTATGACGACGGGAAGTTCGTACCTAAAATCAAGATGAGCGATAATGTGGAAAAGATTTCCAATCCGGGCCTGAAGAACGTCCTGCGTATTTATGATAAAGAGACGGGCAAGATGAAGGCCGACATCATTATCCTCGAAGGCGAAAGCATCGACGAATCGAAGGACCTCCTTCTTCAGAGCGACAAAGCCCCGTGGCGTTCGCGGATCATTCCCGGCGGGACCTACCGCGTCCAGAAGATGCTCATCCCGATTTTCCAGAAAGGTGAACTGGTCTATCAGAAACCGGACCTCAAGGAAATCATGGCCTATGCCGACCAGCAGATCCAGACTTTATGGCCGGAATACCTGCGCCTGGTCAACCCGGAAGAAATGTGGGTCCAGCGCAGTACGAAGCTGTCGGCTTTGCGCGATAAAGTATTGAAAGAAGAATCAGCCCATTTCTTTTAGGAGATGATTGCATGAAAGGTGCCATCATTGGCGATATCGCCGGTTCTGTTTATGAATTTGATAAAACAGCAGATTCCTTAGATTTCCCTTTATTTACCAGGGCCAGCCGCTTTACCGACGATACGGTGACGACTGTAGCCGTAGCGGCGGCTTTGATGGAGGGGAAGGCTTCTCACTGTGGCTATGTCGGGCCGCTGCGGAGACAGCTCCGCTACTGGTGCCGGAAATATCCCAATGCCGGTTTCGGCGGCATGTTCCGCCGCTGGTTCCTGGCCGACGAAGCGCCGGCTTATGGCAGTTATGGCAATGGGGCAGCAATGCGCGTCAGCCCGGCCGGTTGGGTAGCCGCTTCCCTTGATGAAGCGCAGGAACTGGCTGAACTGACGGCCGTCGTCAGCCATGACCATCCGCAGGCCATTAAGGGGGCCGTCGCCGTCGCCTCGGCCATTTTCCTGGCCCGGCAGGGGAAGGGGAAAGCGGAGATTGCCGCGTATCTCCGAAAGTATTTCTATGATTTGTCCCAAACCCTGGCTCAGATCCGTCCGTCTTATGGCTTTACCTGTACGACGGACGACAGTGTGCCTGAAGCTATCGAATGTTTCCTGGAAGGGATGGATTATGAAGATACGATTCGCAAGGCCATCTGGCTCAACGGCGATACGGATACGCAGGCAGCCATTGCCGGCAGTATCGCCGAAGCCTATTATGGCGTGCCTCAGGCGTTATGGCAGCAGGCGCTGCCTTATGTCGATGACGAAGAAATGAAGAACGTCATCCGGCAATTCTATCAAGATTATATTGGTTCGAGGGGGAACTCTTTTTGATTTCAACAGAGACAGGCAAGAAATATGAAAAACTCCAGCAGATTTTAAAGGATATGGGCAGCGTCGTCATCGGTTTTTCCGGCGGCGTCGACAGCACGTTCCTGACCTATGCAGCGCACCAGGCCCTGGGATCCCGCGTCCTGGCCGTGACGGCTGTTTCGGCAACCCTGCCGGGCAGTGAAGCGGCTGACGCCAAAGCCATGGCTAAGGTCATCGGCGTCGAGCACCGTCTGGTCCATTCGACGGAATTCGAAGATACGGAATTCGTCAAGAATCCGCCAGAACGCTGCTATATCTGCAAAAAGATACGCTTTACCTCACTGGTGGAGCTGGCCAAGGCCGAAGGCTATCAGTGGGTTGTCGATGGGGGGAATGTCGACGACCTCGGCGATTATCGTCCCGGCATGAAGGCATTGCAAGAATTGTCTGACTTCGTCCGCAGCCCGATGATTGAAGCGGGTTTGGCTAAAGCCGATATCCGGGCCTTATCAAAGGAATTCGGCCTCCAGACCTGGAACAAACAGAGTGCGGCCTGCCTGGCCAGCCGTATTCCCTACGGTGTGGAACTGACGCCGCACCGCCTGGCTCAGATCGATGCAGCCGAAGCGGCGGTAGCTCCTTATATCCAGGGGTCTCTGCGCGTCCGGTATCACGGGGATGTAGCCCGCATCGAAGTGGCTGTCGATGAAATCCCGTCGATTCTGGCTCATCGCCAGGAAATCGTCCGGGCCATCAAAGATACGGGCTTTACCTACGTCACCCTCGATTTGGGCGGCTATGAAATGGGGAGCTTGAACGACGTGATCAATACGGATGAGGAAGTAAAATAATATGGCTATTTCTAAGAAAGTAAAAGATGAAATGTTACAGCGTTTTCAGGACCAGTACGGTATCATGAAGCCGGCCCTGCATTATAACTCGCCCTTTGAACTGATGATTGCCGTCATCTTGTCGGCCCAGTGTACGGATGAGCGGGTCAATATCGTGACGGCTGGCATGTTCCCGGAATATAATACGCCGGAAAAGATGCTGACTTTAGGGTTGGAAGGCCTGGAAGAAAAGATACGGACTTGCGGCCTCTATCACAGCAAGGCCAAGAATATCCTGGCTAATTGTGCCATCCTCTGTGAGAAATACCACGGCGAAGTGCCCCAGACCTTCGATGAACTGGTGAAGCTGCCTGGCGTCGGCCGCAAGACGGCCAATGTCCTGGTCAGTATCTTGTTCGATACGCCGGCCATTGCCGTCGATACCCACGTGTTCCGCGTATCCAACCGCCTGCAGCTGGCGGAAGGCAAAACGCCGCTGGAAGTCGAAAAGGGACTGCAGAAGGCTATTCCCAAGGAATGGTGGAGCCGGGCCCATCATTGGCTCATTTGGCATGGCCGCCGGGTCTGCAAAGCCCGTAAGCCCTTGTGTGACAACTGCTTTTTAGCCGATCTTTGTCCGAGTTGTCAGAAATAAAATAAAATCATTGACAAGTAATTAAAAATTTAATAAAATATTACCAATACAGACAAAATTTCATAAGTAATATCAAGAGCAGCTGAGGGACGGGCCCGATGACGCTGCGGCAACCTGCCAGCGGTAAGGTGCCAATTCCTACAGGCTATTCCTGAAAGATATCGTTATGACTGAGGCGCAGCTTGGAGGCAGCGCCTCTTTTCTTTTGGCGTATTACGTACTTATTTTCACATTTATTCTTAGGGGGTATCTTCATGAACAACAATTCTTCTGGCGGCAAGGCCATCCGGGGACTGGATGTGCTCATCCTGGGGTTTGCCTTCTTCGCTACCTATTTCGGTGCAGGCAACTTGATTTTCCCGCCTCAGCTCGGCTTGAACAGCGGCAGTGATTTCCTGTCCGGCTTGGCTGGTTTGACGCTGTCCGGTATTTTCCTGCCGATTTTTACACTCATCATCATCGGCCTCAACGGCGACGTCCATGCCATTACCGGACGGGTAGGGAAGAATACGTATAATATCCTTTTGGCAGCACTCATGCTGGTCTGTACCTTCGTATCCATTCCCCGTACCTGCGCGACGGCCATCCAGCTCGGTATTCAGGGCAACCTGCCGTCGGCACCGTTCGTCCCGCTGGTCATCGTTTATTTCGTCATCAGCTTCTTCTTCGTCTCTGACCAGAATAACGTCATGGACCGCATGGGCAAATACCTGACGCCCCTCCTGGCCCTGATCCTGGTCATCGTCGCCTTTGCCGGTATCTTCAATCCCCTGGGGACGCCCGTCGATCCGGCTGTGGATTATCCCTTCGTCAACGCCTTCCTCGGCGGCTATAACACGGGCGACGTCCTGGTCAGCTTTATCATGGCTGCTGTCTTCATCAGTTCCATTTACGGCAAAGGCTATACGACTGTCGGCCAGCGCAATAAAGTCCTCATCTACTGCGGCATCGTTTCCTTCATCCTGCTGCTCATCATTTACGGCAGCCTGCTCTACATGGGTGCCTGCGTCAGCGGCGATTATGCCCAGACCATCGGCCGTGCGGAACTCCTGGTCGCCATTATCCAGCGCGTCGGCACGTGGGTCATGGTTCCCATGGGCATAGCCGTCGTCCTGGCCTGCCTGACGACGGCTATCGGTCAGGTTGCAGCCGTAGCTGAGTTCACCAGCACGGCTACGGGCAAACGCGTCAGCTACAAACAAGTGGCTGTCGTCTGCTGCATCTTGTCGGCCCTGACGGCCCTCCTCGGCGTCGACGGTATCGTCACCTACATCGGCTGGATCTTCGGTGTCTGCTACCCGCCGTGCCTGGCCCTCCTGGTCCTGGGCATCATCGGCCGCTTCATGCCCAATAACGGCGCCTACAAGGGCTCGGTATACCTGGTCACGCTTTTTGCTCTCCTGGAATCCCTGCCGGGCCTGAGCAGCCTGGGCTTTGCTAAGGACATCGTTACGGCTACGCCCCTGTCGACCTACGGTTTCGGCTGGATCGTGCCCTTCATCATCGGACTCATCGGCGGTTCCCTCATCGGCCACTTCGTCTCCAGCAAAGAACCGGTAGAAGCCGAAGCGAAATAACACTAACCACTAACCACTAACCACTAGCCACTAAAAATAGACTGCCTTTTGGGCAGTCTATTTTTCTGACTTGCATAATCGAGGACTTCTCTCTATAATTAAAGAATAATCTCGAGTAAAAGGGGGTAGTTTCATGGATTTGAAGAAATTATACATCAATGGTCAGTGGGTGGCACCTTTATCCGGCCAATATATCGAGGTCGAGAATCCGGCGGATAAGAGCGTCTTTGCTACGGTCGCTGCGGCCGGTGCCGATGATGTTGCTGCGGCTGCCAAGGCCGCGGCCATGGCTTTCCCGGCCTGGTCGGCTATGCCGCTGGAAGACCGCATCACGTATATGAAAAATTTGCTGGTCCAGATGATTAAACTGGAACCGCAGCTCGTCGACGCTGTCGTCAAGGAATTAGGGGCACCGGTGGCCTTTGCCCGGACTAACCATATCGGCTACCAGTTCGTGCGGACCCAGTCGTATATCGACTTGGCACCAGAATTGCCACTGGTCGAACATTTATCTCAATCCGTCGTCTATCGTCGGCCTTTAGGCGTTATCGGCTGCATCACCCCTTGGAATTATCCTTTAGGCCAGATTATCCAGAAAGTCGTCCCAGCTCTGCTCGTCGGAGCGACGGTCGTCCTCAAGCCGAGCCAGCACACGCCGGTGACGGCGTACTATCTGGCCGAAGCCTTTGACCGGGCCGGTTTCCCAAAAGGTGTCTTCAACCTCGTCGCCGGCCGGGGCAGCCAGGTCGGCAATGCCATCTGTGATGACCCGAATATCGCCATGGTTTCTTTCACCGGCTCGACGGCAGCTGGCATCAAGGTCTCCCAACGCGCCTTGGGCTCTATGAAGCGCATCAGCATGGAATTGGGTGGCAAGTCGCCTTTCATCCTCTTGAAAGGGGCGGGATATGAAAAAGCCATCCGCCAGTGCTTTAATTCTATTTTCCTCAATAGCGGCCAGACCTGTACAGCCTTGTCACGTCTAATCATCCCTCGGGAAGAAAAGGGCAAGATTGAACAGCTTATGCTGAAGATACTGCCGGAATACACGGTCGGCGACCCGTCCCTGGAAACGACGAAAATCGGCCCTGTCGCTTCGTATGACCAGTGGCAGACCGTCGATACATACATCGCCAAAGGCATGGAAGAAGGGGCGACCCTCTTGGCCGGCAGCCGTCCGGAAGCTCCGGAAAAAGGCTACTATGTCAAGCCTGTCATCTTTACGGATGTGACCAACGATATGACCATTGCCCGTGAAGAGATTTTCGGGCCTGTCCTCTGCGTCATTACCTATGATACGGTTGAGGAAGCCCTGGCCATTGCCAACGATACGCCGTATGGCCTCAATGCGGCCGTCTGGGGCCCGGATAAAGCCGAAGCTTCCAAAGTGGCAGCGGCTATCCTGTCGGGCAATGTCTACGTCAACGACAGCCCGCGTGACGTCACAGCGCCTTTCGGCGGTTTCAAGGACAGCGGAATCGGCCGTGAAGGCGGCAAGGATGGGATGCTGGAATTTACAGAACCTCAGGCCATTTTTAATGCATAATCAGTTACAGGAGGAGTTTTAGCGTTATGAATTTTGATGAAGAAGCCATGAAAATCCGCCGCGGCAAACACGGCATTATTGAAACAATCCCCCGGGAAGTCCTCAAGACCCACGACGACCTGAGTATCCTTTATACGCCGGGCGTTGCCCAGCCGTGCCGGGAAATCACGAAAGATCCGGACCTGTCTTTTGACCTGACCTGCCGCGGCAACATGATTGCTGTCGTATCCGATGGGACCCGTGTCCTCGGCCTGGGCGACATCGGGCCGGAAGCGGCCATGCCGGTCATGGAAGGGAAATCGGTCCTGTTCAAGGTCTTTGGCGGTGTCAATGCTGTCCCTATCTGCCTGGATACGAAGGACCCGAAGAAATTTATCGAAACGGTGAAACGCCTGCAGCCGTCTTTTGCCGGCATCAACCTGGAAGACATTGCTTCGCCGAAGTGCTATGAAATTGAACAGACCTTGAAGAAGGAAATGGACATCCCCGTCTTCCATGACGACCAGCACGGTACGGCCATTGCCGCCCTGGCCGGCGTCATCGGTGCTTTCCGCTATGTCCATAAGGACTTGAAGACGGCCCGCATCGTCATCAACGGCGCCGGTGCAGCCGGTGCCTCCATCGGCCGCCTCCTGGTCCGCGCCGGTGCCCGGAACGTCACTATGGTCGACCGTCCGGGGATTCTCTATGATGGCATGGAAGGCCTCAATCCTGTCCAGGCTGAACTGGCTTCCCTGACCAATCCGTCCCATGCCCATGGGACCCTGGCCGATGCCGTCAAAGGCGCCGACCTCCTCCTCGGCGTATCGGCCCCGCATATCTTTACTAAGGAAATCATCCAGTCCATGGCTGACGATGCCGTCGTCTTCGCCATGGCCAACCCCATTCCGGAAACAGACTATGCTTCCGCTAAGGCAGCCGGTGCCAAAGTCGTCGGCACCGGCCGGTCGGATGCACCGAACCAGATCAACAACGTCATGGTCTTCCCGGGCATTTTCCGCGGCGCCCTGGCCGTCCGGGCCCGCAGCATCAACGAAGACATGAAACTGGCTGCGTCCTATGCCATCGCCTCTCTGGTCAGTGATGACGAACTGGCCGAAGACCACGTCATTCCCGATGCCTTCGATAAACGCGTTGCTCCGGCCGTCGCCGCTGCCGTCGCCAAAGCCGCTATGGACAGCGGCGTCGCCCGCATCACCCGCGACCCGGAAGACGTCCGCCAGGAAGCAGCAGAAACCATCGATAAACTCCATGCCATGCTCGACTTGATCCATGGATAAGGAATAGTGGCTCGTTGTTAGAGAGTGGCTGAAATCTTAAATCTTGAAGGGACTTGCTACATGTTGGTGTGGTAGGTCCTTTTTATATGGGTATAAAACATATTGTAAGTTGTAAAATATTGTAAATTATAATATGAAAAATTTTTCTTGATTCGTCAAGCAGATATACTCTATAATGGACACAGAATCATTACTAGGAGGTTTTTTCATGAAGAATTTTGCACATCGCGGATTTAGCGGCAAATATCCGGAAAATACGATGCTCGCTTTCCGCAAGGCATTAGAATGTGGTGCCGATGGAATTGAAATGGATGTACAGCTGACGAAAGATGGTGAGCTCGTGGTCATCCATGATGAACGGGTCGATAGGACGACGAATGGCACGGGCAATGTTCGCGATTATACGCTGGAAGAATTGCAGAAACTCGATGCTTCGTATATCTATTCAGAAGAAGTAGGCTTTCAGACTATTCCGACTTTTGACGAATATTGCCGATGGGTAGCTGGGACGCCCTTGGTGACGAACATTGAATTGAAGACGGGTGTCTATCCTTATCCAGGGATTGAAGCTAAAGTATGGCCTGTGTTGCAGCGCTATCATTTAGAAGATAAAGTCATCATTTCGAGTTTCAATCATGAAAGTGTTCTGCGTATGAAAGCCTTGGCACCTGATTTAAAATATGGCTTGTTGACGGAAACGTGGCTCATCAATCCCGGGGCCTATACAGAAGGTGTTGGAGTTCAATGTTATCATCCGTATTATGGCAGTTTGACAGCAGAAACGGTGGCCGAAGTCAAGGCACATCATATTGAAATCAATACGTTTACTGTCAATGACGAAGAAAGTGTAAGGCAGCTGCGTGATTATGGTGTCGATTGCGTCATTGGCAATTTCCCGGATATGGTGAAGCGCGTCTTGGAAGGAGTATGACATGGAAAATTTAGAGGCGATTGTACAATTGATTGACTCCTGGCTATGGGGAAGATGGCTGGTTTTTGTTTTGCTGGCCTTAGGGGTTTTATATACTGTTTCCAACGGATTTATCCAGGTCCGCCATTTTGGTTTCATTATCCGCCGGACCCTCATCGATTCTTATAAGTCCCGTCACGAAGACAAAGGGAATGGATCTATTTCCACTTTCAAAGCGATGATGGTCACGCTGGCTGGTAACGTCGGCGGCGGTAACGTCGTCGGGGTCGCTACGGCTATTTTGTCTGGTGGCATGGGCGCCGTTTTCTGGATGTGGGTAGCTGCCTTTTTCGGCATGGCCTTGAAATATGGTGAAATCGTCTTGTCCCAGATGTATCGCGGCAAAGATGAAAACGGTAACCTTCTCAGCGGTCCTATGTACTATATCCGCGATGGCCTTAAAATGCCCTGGCTCGGCGTCGTCATTGCCGTGCTGATGTGTACGAAAATGATGGGGGCTAACTTGGTACAGTCCAATACAATTTCAGGCATCCTTTATTCGAATTACGGCGTCCCGACGTACATGACCGGTGTCGTCCTCATCATCCTGCTTTTATGCATCACTCTGGGCGGCTTGAAACGTCTGGCTAATCTGGCCATGAACCTCGTTCCGGCTATGTCCATCTTTTATATCGTCATCGGTGTGCTGGTCGTCCTCTTGAATATTCAGCAGCTGCCGCATGTATTTGTAGAAATCTTTACCCAGGCCTGGTCTTTTGATTCCGTAGCTGGCGGTACTGGCGGCTATGTCATTGCGAAAGCCATGCAGTACGGGATTGCCCGCGGCATGTATTCCAATGAAGCTGGGGAAGGGACGGCTCCCTTTGCTCATGGTTGTTCGCTTGTACCCCATCCCGTCGATGAAGGGATTACGGGGGTTGCCGAAGTCTTTCTTGACACCATCGTCATCTGCAGCATTACGGCTTTCGTAGTCGGCGTCACCGATATGCAGCACTCCGGCCATTCGGCAACGGTATTGGCACTCAACGCTTTCGGCACCGTCTGGGAACCGTTGAAACACGCCGGTACACTGGCCCTGCTCATCTTCTGCTTTACGACCTTGATGGGCCAGTGGTGGAACGCCGCCAAGAGCTTTACGTATGCCTTCGGCAATAAAGTCACGAATGTCGTAAAATACATTTTCCCCTTCTTGTGCCTCATCGGCTCCTTAGGCAAAATCAACCTCGTCTGGGGTATCCAGGACGTAGCGATGGGTTTGGTCGTCATTCCCAACATGATTGCCCTGCTCATTCTCTTTCCGCAGGTACGGGCTAAGACAAAGGAATATTTCAGTGACCCAAAATACTACGACCATAAATAGGGAATATAAAAACTATAAGTTGCAAACTGAATACTTAAAAGAGGCTGTCTTAATGCACTGCCTCTTTTTTACATCTCACACTGTCTTGACAGTAGTATTGTCAAATCTTTACCGATACGGTATAATAGGGTAAACAAAAAAACGGTTTGTCCCGTCGTGGATGATGAGCCGCTGTGTACTTTGAACAAGAGAGGTTGTCACATGAAGAGTCGTCTTTGTGGGGCAACCTTTTCCCTGAAAGGATGAAGTTTTGTGTATATCGAAGATGAGATTGCAGCGCTGAAGAAAGAGAAGCAGGCGATTATCCTTGCTCATTATTATGTTCCTGATGAAGTGCAGGAATATGCCGATTTTGTCGGCGATTCTTTTGGTCTGGCCAAGAAGGCGATTGAAACGGATGCCAAGATCATTGTCTTTGCCGGTGTCGATTTCATGGGTGAAAGCGCCAAGATGCTGAACCCTGAGAAGAAAGTCCTCATGCCGGATGCGACGGCCAGCTGCCCCATGGCCCATATGGCCGATGTGGAGACGATTGAAAAGGTCCGTTCCCAGTATGATGACCTGGCCGTCGTTTGCTATGTCAACTCTACGGCAGCTGTCAAGGCCGTATCCGATGTATGTGTTACTTCGTCTAATGCCGTCAAGATCGTCAGGAAGCTGCCGAATAAGCATATTTTCTTTACGCCCGACAAGAATCTGGGTCACTACGTTTCGACACAGGTCCCGGATAAGCATTTTATCCTCAACAACGGTTTCTGCCCGCGCCACGATACGGTCGATCCGGCTTATGTGAAGAAGGTCCAGGCTGCTCATCCCCAGGCCCTGTTCCTGGCCCATCCGGAATGTCGTAAAGAAGTGCTGGCCCTGGCCGATTATGTCGGCAGTACGTCGGGAATCATCGATTATGCCGGGAAGTCCGACGCCAAGGAATTTATCATCGGTACGGAAGGCGGCGTCTTTTATGAATTAGAGACGCGCAATCCCGATAAGACTTTTTATCCGGCTATGGAAGATGCGTACTGCATCAATATGAAAAAGGTCACCTTAGAAAAAGTCCGCGACTGCCTGCGCGATGAAACGAATGAAGTCCACGTCGATCCGGCCGTCGCTAGTAAAGCCGTCCGTTCATTGGAACGGATGCTGGAATTAGCTAAATAGAAGAAGGTATATGTCATGGAAACAGAAAAAACAGATATTGTCATCGTCGGTACCGGTGCCAGCGGCCTCTTTGCCGCCCTGCACCTGCCGCAGGATAAACAAATCCTCATGATTACCAAAGATGAAGTAGAAAATAGCGATTCTTTTTTAGCCCAAGGGGGCATCTGCGTCCTTCACGATAAGGACGACTACGACAGCTTCATGGAAGATACGCTCAAAGCCGGTCATTATGAAAACCGCCGCGAATCGGTGGATATCATGATTCGCTCGTCGCGGCCGGTCATCGACGAACTCATCGGCTACGGCGTCGATTTTGCCCGCAAGGCCGACGGTTCGCTCGACTACACGCGGGAAGGCTGCCATTCGCGGGCCCGCATCTTGTTCCATGAAGATATTACGGGCAAGGAAATCACGAGCCATCTCTTAGCCGCTGTCCGTCAATTGCCCAATGTGACCATCCGCGATTTCACGACCATGGTCGACATCGTTACCGACGGAAACCGCTGCCTGGGCATCATCGCCCGCGACAGCCAAGGCCAGTACCGGGCCATCCAGGCCGATGAAACGATCCTGGCCAGCGGCGGTGTCGGCGGGTTATACGACCATTCGACGAATTTCCCCCATCTTACAGGCGATGCCCTGGCTATCGCCATGCGCCACGGCGTCGAACTGGAACACATCGACTACGTCCAGATCCATCCGACGTCGCTTTATTCTAAGAAGCCCGGCCGGAGCTTCCTCATTTCCGAATCGGTCCGCGGCGAAGGGGCTAAACTGCGCGGCAAGGATGGCCAGCGTTTTGCCAATGAAGTCCTGCCCCGCGATTTGATGACGGCAGAAATCCGCAAACAGATGAAGAAAGATGACCGTCCTTTTGTCTGGCTCGATATGACCGTTCTCGGCGAAGACGTCATTAAGCATCATTTCCCACATATCTATGAACGCTGCCTGGAAGACGGCATCGATGCGACCAAAGACTGGGTCCCGGTCACGCCGGCCCAGCACTACTTCATGGGCGGCATCCACGTCGATAAGTACAGCCAGACGACGATGGACCACCTCTATGCCGTCGGCGAAACGAGCTGCAACGGCGTCCACGGCCGTAACCGCCTGGCCAGCAATTCTCTCCTGGAAAGCCTGGTCTTTGGCAAGCGCGCAGCCCAGCATATCGTCGAAGGTGATAAGCAGCCGAAGCAGATTGTCAGTGAAGCTGATTTCGCCAAAGCCTGTGCGCCGTCAGAAGCCTTCCTGCGCAGCCATGAAGCTACGCTGGCCGATGAATACCGCCGTCATGTTTTAGGTGAAATGGAAAGGGAGCGTGAATGTGATGAACAGCGTAACCATGAAATTGCAGGCTGATCCCTTGATCCTGCAGGCCCTTCAGGAAGACATCACCGGCGAAGATGTGACGACCAATGCCATTTTGCCGGAAGACTGTCAGGGCGAAGCGGAACTCCTATGTAAACAGGATGGCATCATCGCCGGCCTCGACGTCTTTGCCCGGGCCTTTACCCTGTTGGATGACAAAGTCTGGTTTGATTTTTTTGTCAAAGACGGTGACGAAGTCCACAAGGGACAGAAGCTGGCCAAAGTCGTCGGCAGCATTCGGGCCATCCTGTCGGCCGAACGGGTAGGCCTCAACTATTTGCAGCGCATGAGCGGCATCGCGACCTATACCCATCAGGTCGTATCCCTGCTGGCCGGTACGGGAATCACCCTGGTCGATACGCGCAAGACGACGCCGAACATGCGGGTCTTTGAAAAATATGCCGTCACGGTTGGCGGCGGCAAGAATCACCGTTACAATCTGTCTGACGGCGTCCTTCTCAAGGACAATCATATCAGTGCCGCCGGCGGTGTAGCCAAAGCCATTGCCCTGGCCAAAGCCTATGCGCCTTTCGTCCGTAAAATCGAAGTCGAAACGGAAACGCTGGACATGGTCCGCGAAGCCGTCGAAGCCGGCGCCGATATCATCATGCTGGACAATATGAGCCACGATATGATGAAAGAAGCCGTGACCCTCATCGACGGCCGGGCTGAGACAGAATGTTCCGGCAACGTGACGAAAGAAAATATCGCCGCCCTGGCCGATATCGGCGTCGATTACATTTCCAGTGGGGCCCTGACCCATTCCGCGCCCATCCTGGACTTATCCCTGAAACATTTGCATCGGATATAGTAGTTCGTGGTTCGTTTCGTAGGAAACGCAGAAATACATTAGTCCCTTGACAAGAGATGAATCGGCGATATAATAGAGTCAAAGAAAAGACAACGATGTCATCCATGATGTCGTTGTCTTTTTGCTTTCTATCACATCGTATCTTGAGAGGGGGCCTCCTTATGTATGTATGGCGAATGGAAAAAATTATGGCAGAAAATTTCCGCGAATGGAAAATGCTGCAGCAGTATGAAAAGTATCAGAAAGGTCGCAAAGCGGTACAGCCCAAGAAAGAGGACCTGCGTATCCGCCATGGGGTCCGTTCGGAAACTTGATGAAACTTAGAGAACGCGTGTTTGACAAAAAGCCTCTGGATTTCTATACTAGTAGTGAATAGTGTAGAAAGAAAGAGGCTTATTTATGATGGATATAAAGAAAGAACATTGGAGTCCCCTGCTTCTCGACTGGTTTGCCGCCCATGGCCGGGACCTTCCCTGGCGTGACGAGTCGCCGCGGGATCCCTATAAAGTCTGGGTGTCGGAAATCATGCTGCAGCAGACGAAGGTCGAAACGGTCCGCCCCTATTATGACAGTTGGATGGAACATTTCCCGACTATTCCGGCCCTGGCGGCGGCTTCCCAGGATGAAGTCCTGCGTCAGTGGCAGGGCTTGGGCTATTACTCTCGGGCCCGCAATCTCCATGAAGCAGTCCAGGAAGTACAGGCCAAATACGGCGGTCATGTGCCGGAAAATAAAAAAGAAGTACAGTCTCTGAAGGGCGTTGGCGATTATACAGCCGGCGCCATTTTAAGCCTGGCTTATGGCCAGAAAGAACCGGCTGTCGACGGCAATGTCCTGCGCATCTTTGCCCGCCTCTATGATATTGAAGAAAATATCCTGTCGACGCCGGTCAAGAAAGCAGTCACGGTCCTCGTAGCGGAACAGCTCCCGGATGATGCGCCAGGCGCTTTTAACGAAGCCCTCATGGATTTAGGGGCGATGATCTGCATCCCTAAGCATCCACGCTGTCAGGACTGTCCTTTGGAAAAGCTCTGCCTGGCTCACCGGGCCGGGAAAGAAGGGGAGCTGCCCATTCGGCTGGTCAAGAAGAAATCGCCTGTCGAAGATATTACGGTCGTCGTCGTCCGTAACGGCTCTCAGTGGCTCGTCCATCGCCGTCCGCCAAAGGGCCTGCTGGCATCGATGTGGGAGTTCCCTAATGCCCAGGGAAAAGGGGAGGAAGGCCTGCATGCTGTCGGTCAGCTCTTGGCGCAGAAAGGACTGACCCTGGCTGCCGATGACCAGTCCATAGGCTCTCTGAAGAGCGTCTTTTCGCATAAGACCTGGCAGATGACGATTTATGAAGGTCGCATCACCCAGGGAAAACTCGAAGAAGAGGAGGATTGGCAGTGGATCGACTGTAAAGCTTATGCGTCCTTGCCCTGGGCCGGGCCGCATGGCAAGATTACTGCCATGGTATAATTGATGAAAGGGCTTTTTTTTATTAATTTCATGGTCATTACGTCCTGTATCTGCGTCGTCTCGGCCCTGTTATGGGATTATGTCGTCCGAACGGGCCATCGCTGGCTGCTGCTCCTGGTGGCCTTGCTGCTGGCTGTCTTGTCGGCCTTCGGCCTCTATCACTATGAAGACCTCTTTCCCGGCCTCGTCGCTTCTGGCTGGGATGGCTTATACGACCGCAAGGCCATGGCCGGCCTGATTTGGCTGTTGGCCTGTCTCCTGGCTTTTCCCTGCCTGGTCGTCGTCGCCATAGCCCGATTCTTCTGTCGTCCCAGGCGCCGCCGGCGACGGCGGCAGCGGCGGGCGTCCGGCGTGACACGGCGGGCTTTCCTCAAAGGCTTGGCCGCCCTGGTCCCGGCAGCGGCTCTGGCTACCAGCGGGGCCGGCAATCTCTTAGGCGAACGCGATTTAGACACGACGTATCACGTCTTGAAATACAAAAATCTGCCAGATTATCTCGACGGCTATAAAATCGGTCAGCTGTCAGACCTGCACATGGGGCTCTTCTTCAGTCCCCGGAGGCTGCAGGAAGCTTTGGATGCCGTAGCTGCCCAGGGCGTGAACCGTTTAGAAATCACAGGCGACTTCATTGATGAATTGGCCCTTTTGCCGAAAGCCAGGGCCATCCTTGAAGCCAATGCCCATCGCTTTCCCGACGGCATCGACTTTTGTTACGGCAACCATGAGTATTACCGCGATTTCAATGCCATCACGGCCATGCTCGAAGCGACGCCGGTGCGGGTACTGCGCAATTCCTCTTTTCAGGCCAGCCGTGGCTGCGGTCAGGGCTTGAAAGGGCGTAATGGCCGCGACGGCCGGTCTTTTTATATTGCGGCTGCTGATTATAGTTTTGCCAAAGGCGACGAGGCCTTTGCCAAAGAACGGGAACAGTACGTCCGGGAAACCCTGGCCAAAGTGCCGGAAGACGCCTTCGTCGTCCTGCTGGCCCACCATTCGGCCTTTATCGACGAGGGCTTTGCCCACCATATCCCCTTGACCTTATGCGGCCATACGCACGGTGCCCAATTCGCGCCCATTGCGCCGCTGGTTTCGGCCTTGGGCTTCAAATACCTCCGCGGCCTGTTCCAGAAAGGCGATTGCAAGGGCTATGTCAACCGCGGTACGGGCCACTGGCTGCCTTTCCGCGTCCTCTGTTCGCGAGAAGCCAGTGTCTTTGAATTACGAAAACAAGCGTAAAGGATGAATACTCATTATGATGATCAATAAAGCAGTACTCCATATTTTTGATTTCAACACTAATGTCTGCGTGGTATCCCAGAAAGACCTCGATTTCAGCAGCGATGTCGTCTACGAATACGTCAGCAAACGGCTGAACCGCATCATCGGCGATGCCGCCCAGAAGACAGGCGTCTTCTATGCGACCAGTGCCTTTCAGATGAAGCTGCAGGCTCTGGCCGACGGGACGATGACCTTCGACGACCTGGCATCCCAGACGGCCCGTGAACTCTATCAGCTCCTGGCTCACTGCGACGAACCGGAATCGACGGACCTCCTGGTCATTGATTTCCAGGATGACGACGATGTCCGCAACGTAGGCATCCTCATGCTGGAAAACAAGACGGCCTATACCCATCAGATCCTCGACGACGAAGGGACGGTATACAACAAGCTCATCAAGCATTACGCCATCTTGCCCGGGACGGCGCAGAAAGCCGATGCCTATGCCCTCATCAGGCTGAGTGATTTTTCCATCCATTTCGTCGACAAGAAGCGGAAAATGGATGGCGAAGACGTCTATCTCCTGCCGGACAAGCTCTTGCAGTGTACGTCGGTCATTTCCAGCAAGGAAGCCGTGAAAGTCGTCAGCAAGATTGCCGAGAAAGTGGCTGAAGAACACGGAGCCAGTACGGTTGAAGCCTTGTCGAAGGCCAAGACCTATCTCGTAGAAAATGCTGAAACAGCCGATTCTTTTTCACCCCAGGACCTGGGCAGCGATGTCTTCGGCGATTCGCCAGTGCTGCAGCGGGAATTTGAAGAGCAAATCAAAGAAGCCAAACTGCCCGAGGCCGTGGCCATCGAAAAGGAATATGCCCAGAAAGCCGGCCGCAGCCATAAAATCAAGACCGATACGGGCATTGAAATTACCTTTCCCTCAGAATACATCGAAAATACCGATTTCATCCAGTTCATCAATAATCCCGACGGGACCTTGTCCATTGAATTGAAGAATATCGGAAAAATCGTCAACAAATAAGGAGGACTACTATGTCACGCAAAAATCGGCGCAAAAAAGCCAGCCATACTGCGGCTGTTCCGGAAGGGACGACGGCAGCGGCACAGCCTAAAAAGAAGAAGGGACCTGTCCACGGACTCGATACCCGTACCTGGGTCTTGTACCTCGTCGGCTTTGCCGCCCTGGCCTGGTCGTATTTCGTCTTGTTTACCCGCAACTGGTCGGACGCAGGTTTTGCCTTTACCGTCCTGGTTACGGTTCTCTGGCCCTGGTCTCTCTATAGGAACTGGAAGAAGGGCCCTAAAAAGAGGTAACACTTATGGATATGTCCCATTACAATAAAGATTACGATACGTCTCATCCCTTTCACGTCGTCGCCCCGTATGAACCGATGGGCGATCAGCCCGAGGCCATCGCCTCCCTGGCGGAAGGCGTCCGTTCCGGCCAGTGGGCCCAGGTCCTCGTCGGGGCTACCGGTACCGGGAAGACTTTCACCATGGCCAAGCTCATCGAAGCCGTCCAGAAACCGACCTTGGTCATCGCTCACAACAAGACCTTGGCAGCCCAGTTGTGCAGCGAATTTAAATCCTTCTTTCCCGATAATGAAGTCGGCTACTTTGTCAGCTATTATGACTTCTATCAGCCTGAAGCCTATATTGCCTCGACGGATACGTATATCGAGAAAGATGCGTCCATCAACGATGAAATCGATAAATTGCGCCACTCGGCGACGATGAGTCTCTTTGAACGGCGCGATGTCATCATCGTCGCTTCCGTTTCCTGCACCTATGGCTTAGGTGACCCGGAAGATTACAGCGAACTCGTCGTATCCCTGCGCCTGGGGCAGGAAAAATCGCAGGAAGAAATCTTGCATAAGCTCGTCGATATCCAGTACAGCCGCAGCGACATGAACCTCGAACGCGGGACTTTCCGCGTCCACGGCGATACGATCGAAGTCTTTCCGGCGGCTTTCGACAACTCCGTCATCCGCATCGAAATGTTCGGCGACGAAATCGACCGCCTGACCGAAGTCGATGTCCTGACAGGCGAAGTCATTGCTGAACGCAAGCACGTCGCCATCTATCCGGCCAGCCATTATGTCACGACCAAGGACAAGATGGAACGGGCCTTGGGGACGATCCGCCAGGAACTGGACGAACGGCTGAAAGTGCTGAAAGACGGGGGCCACTTGCTGGAAGCCCAACGGTTGGAACAGCGCACGCGCTACGATATGGAAATGATGGAAGAAATGGGCTATTGCTCAGGCATCGAAAACTATTCGCGTCATCTGGCCGGCCGCAATCCCGGTCAGGCGCCGTATACGCTTCTCGATTATTTCCCCGATGATTTCCTCATCCTCGTCGACGAATCGCACGTCACCCTGCCCCAGCTGCGGGCCATGTATGCCGGCGACCGGTCGCGCAAAGAAAACCTCATCGAATACGGTTTCCGCCTGCCGTCGGCCTTGGACAACCGGCCTTTGAAATTTGAAGAATTTGTCGAACGCATCAATCAGATCGTCTACGTCAGCGCTACGCCAGGGCCCTATGAAATGGAAGTCCAGACCAATCTGGCCCAGCAGATCATCAGGCCGACGGGCCTGTTGGACCCGAACGTGGAAGTCCGTCCCATTGCCGGCCAGATGGATGACCTGTTGGGGGAAATCCGCCAGCGTACGGAAAAGGACGAACGCGTCCTGGTGACGACGCTGACCAAGAAGATGGCCGAAGATTTGACGGACTACCTGAAAGAAATGGGCGTCCGCGTGCGCTATCTCCATTCGGATATCGCTACCATCGAACGGGCCGACATCATCCGCGACCTGCGGGCCGGCGTCTTCGACGTCCTGGTCGGCATCAACCTCCTGCGCGAAGGCCTGGATATGCCGGAAGTCTCGCTGGTAGCCATCCTCGATGCCGATAAGGAAGGCTTCCTGCGGTCGGAAACGTCGCTCATTCAGACCATGGGCCGGGCAGCGCGGAACGTCAACGGCACGGTCATCATGTATGCCGACAAGATCACCGATTCCATGGCCAAGGCTATGGAAGAAACCCAGCGCCGCCGGGAAATCCAGGATGCTTATAATAAAAAACATCATATTACGCCGAAGTCGGTCAAAAAAGACGTCGTCGACCTCATCGAACTGACGAAAGTCGCTGAAGATGAAGCGGCCTATGGCAGCCAGAAAGGGAAGAAAGGCGGCAAGATGACCCGCGAAGCCCTGAATAAGGTCATCAAGACCATGACCTTGCAGATGAAGGAAGCGTCGAAGAATCTGGAATTTGAAAAAGCGGCGGAACTGCGCGACCGCTTAGGGGAACTGCGCCAGCAGCTGGCCGACATGAGCCACGACGACACCCTGCCCAAAGACATGCAGGGGGCCGACATGCCCAAGCGCCGCTATCGCCGCAAGATCAAGCGGCCGGATGCGAAAAGAAAATAGTCATGCAAAGGTTTTTGTCGGCATACGCCATCCCTTTTATCCTATCGTTTGTCGTGGGTCGTTCATCGTTTACCGTGATGGATTAAATTTTTGAACATTTCCGTTGTAGGGGTCGCCGTGTGGGCGACCCGCTGAGTCCGACATGTTTTATATAATATTGAGTATAGGAGCATCATGGAAGATAAATATATTGTCATTAAAGGTGCGCGTCAGCACAATTTAAAGAACATCGATGTCAAGATTCCCCGGGACAAGCTCGTCGTCTTTACGGGCCTGTCCGGTTCGGGCAAGTCGTCCCTGGCTTTTGATACGATTTATGCCGAAGGCCAGCGCCGCTATGTCGAATCTCTGTCGGCCTATGCCCGGCAGTTCCTGGGACAGATGGATAAGCCTGATGTCGATTACATCGAAGGCCTGTCGCCGGCTATTTCCATCGACCAGAAGACGACGAGCCGCAATCCCCGGTCGACCGTCGGGACGGTTACGGAAATCTACGATTACCTGCGCCTGCTCTATGCCCGCGTCGGCGAAGCGTATTGCCCGAAATGCGGCAAGCCCATCCGCCAGCAGACTATCGAGCAGATGGCCGATGCTGTCATGGCCCTCGGCGAAGGCGAAAAGGTCATGGTCATGGCCCCTGTCGTCGACGGCCGCAAGGGGACCCATCAGAAACTCCTGGCCAAATTGGTCAAGGACGGCTATGTCCGCGTCCGCGTCGACGGCGAAGTCTATCTCTTGTCCGACGATATTCCCTTGGATAAGAACAAGAAGCATACCATCGACGTCATCATCGACCGCCTGGTCATCAAGGACAGCATCTTGACGCGCCTGACTGATTCTTTGGAAACGGCGGCTAAACTGGCCGATGGCATCGTCCATATTTTCCGCATGGCTACGAAAGAAGTCCTGACTTTCAGTCAGCATTTCGCCTGCCCGGACTGCCACGTCAGCCTGCCGGAAATCGAACCGCATCTCTTTTCTTTCAACAGTCCCTTCGGGGCCTGCCCGGCCTGCTCCGGTATCGGCAGTACCATGGAAGTCGATGCCCGCCTCGTTTTGCCGGACCGCAAGAAATCCTTTGCCGACGGCGCTGTAGCGGCTCTCAGCAGTAATCCCGATTCGTGGTTCATGCGCCAGCTCGGCGGTCTCCTGCGGCCTTATGGCTTTACTCTGGATAATTGTTACGACGACTTGCCGGAAGAACTGCAGGAAAAACTCATGGACGGTTCTGACGACCTGTGCGTCTTTGAATATGAGAACCTGCGCGGCCAGGTAAAGCAGTTCTCGACGACTTTTGAAGGCGTCCTGCCCATGGTCCGCCGCCGCTACCGCGAGGCTTCATCGGATATGATGCGCGACCAGTTCGGACAATTCATGACCGTCAAGCCCTGTTCGACCTGCCATGGCACGCGCCTGCGCCACGAAGCGCTGGCCATCAAGATAGGCGGCTTGAACATCGCTGAATTGACGGATTTGCCTGTCAGCGATATGATTCCCTTCTTCGATAGCTTGAAATTGACGGAAAAGCAGCAGCTCATTGGCAAACAGATTTTCAAGGAAATCAAGGCCCGCCTGAATTTCCTGCAGACCGTCGGCCTCGATTATCTCACTCTGTCGCGGACGGCCGGGACCCTGTCTGGCGGCGAAGCCCAGCGAATCCGCCTGGCGACCCAGATCGGTTCGGGCCTGGTCGGCGTCCTCTACATCCTGGACGAACCGTCTATCGGCCTGCATCAGCGGGATAACGACAAGCTCCTGGAAGCCCTCAAGCGCCTGCGCGACTTGGGCAATACACTCATCGTCGTCGAACACGACGAAGATACCATGCGGGCTGCCGATTATATCGTCGATATCGGTCCGGCTGCAGGGGAACACGGCGGCACCATCGTCGCCCAAGGGTCGGCCGAAGATATCATGGCTTGCTCTCAGTCACTGACGGGCCAGTACCTGAAGGGGACCAAGTACATTCCCGTCCCGAAAGTACGGCGGCTGGGGAGTGGGAACTTTTTGGAAATCATCGGCGCAGCCGAACACAATTTAAAACATATAAACGTGTCCATCCCCATCGGGACCCTGACTGTCGTTACAGGCGTATCCGGGTCGGGTAAGTCGACCTTGGTCAATGAAATCCTGTACAAGGGCATGGCTGAGGCCGTTTACGGAACGCCGCACCGGCCGGGCAAGTTCAAGGCCTTGAAAGGCGTCGAATACATCGATAAGATCATCAACATCGACCAGTCGCCTATTGGTCGGACGCCGCGGTCCAATCCGGCCACGTATACGGGCGTCTTCGATGCCATCCGCCAGCTCTACAGCCAGACGGCAGAAGCCAAGGTGCGCGGCTACAAAGCCGGCCGGTTCAGCTTCAATATCAAAGGCGGCCGCTGTGAAGCCTGCAAGGGTGACGGCATCATCCGCATCGAAATGAATTTCCTGCCCGATGTCTACGTTCCCTGCGAAGTCTGCCACGGTGCCCGCTATAACCGGGAAACGCTGGAAGTCAAATACAAGGGCAAGAATATTTCCGACGTCCTCAACATGACCGTTGACGACGCCTGCCAGTTCTTTGAAAATATCCCGCGCATCGTCAATAAGTTGAAGACGCTGCAGCAGGTCGGCCTGGGCTACATCCGCCTGGGCCAGCCGGCGACGACCTTATCCGGTGGTGAAGCCCAGCGGGTCAAACTGGCGACGGAACTGTCCAAGCGCAGTACCGGCCGGACCCTGTATATCCTCGATGAACCGACGACGGGCCTGCACACGGCGGACATCCACAAGCTCATGGACGTCTTGCAGATGCTCGTTGACGGCGGCGATACCGTCGTCGTCATCGAACACAATCTGGACGTCATCAAGACGGCAGACTATCTCATCGACCTCGGTCCCGAAGGTGGTGCCGGCGGCGGGACCGTCGTCGCCACGGGAACGCCGGAAGAAATCTGCCAGGTACCAGCTTCGTATACGGGAAAATTCCTCAAGCCCGTCCTGGAACGCACCAAGGCCCTCATGGCCGGCGAGAAGGGAGAATAAGCCATGGCTGTCAGCGAAGCCGTCCGGGAAAAGGTCCGTAACCTGCCGACCCAGCCCGGCGTCTATCTCTGGAAAGATGAGAAGGGGAAAATCATTTACGTCGGCAAAGCCGTCAATCTGCGCAACCGCGTGACCAGCTATGTCCGCCACGATGCCAACAGGGCGCCGAAAGTAGCGGCCATGGTCAGCCATGCTGTGGACTTGGAAACGATAGTCGTCGCTACGGAAATGGAAGCCCTCATCCTGGAAAATACGCTCATCAAGAAATACCATCCCCACTACAACATCATGCTCCGCGACGACAAGACCTATCCCTATATCAAGGTCACCGTCCAGGAAGATTACCCGCGCATCTTCATGACCCGCCGCGTCAGCCGCGACGGCGCCCGCTATTTCGGCCCCTTTGCCGATTCTACAGCCGTCCACCGCGTCCTGAAGCTCATGCAGCGGGCCTACCACATCCGGTCGTGCCGGACCATGCCGACGGACCGGCCATGTTTGCAGTACCATTTGCATCACTGTGATGCGCCCTGCGTCCACTATATCACCAAAGGGGATTACGGGGTCCTGGTCCGCCAGGCCCTGGATATCCTCGAAGGCCGGGACAGCGGCGTTTCCCAGGCGCTGCAGCAGAAGATGGAAGAGGCTGCGGAGGCCATGGAATTTGAAAAGGCTGCCATGTACCGTGACCAGATCAAGGCCATTGCCGTCATCCAGGAACAGCAGAACATCGTCAATACGACTGGCGGCGATATGGACGTCATCGGCCTGGCCCGTCAGGCCGGGCAGACATGCGTCCAGATTTATACGGTCCGCATGGGCAAGCTCATGGGACGGGAAACGTTTTCCCTGGACAACGGCAGCGACGACGATGTGCCGTCCCTGATGGAAGCCGTCGTTGACCAGTATTATGGTGACGGGACTTTCATCCCGGCAGAAATCGTCGTACCAGGCCTGGAAGACCGGGAAGGCTGCGAACGCCGCCTGAGCCAGCAGAAGGGGAAGAAAGTCACTGTCGTCATCCCGCAGCGGGGGACGAAGAAACAACTCCTGGACATGGCTGCTGAAAATGCAGCCGGCCTTTTGGAACAGAAACGGCTGCAGTGGCAGCACGACGTGGACAAGACGACCGGTGCCGTCGAAGGCCTGGCGCGGATCCTCAACCTGCCCTGCCTGCCGGAACGCATGGAGTGCTTCGATATTTCCCATACCCAGGGTATCGAGACCGTCGCTTCCATGGTCGTCTTCGAGCATGGTCAGCCGGCTAAGAAGGAGTATCGCCGCTTTAAGCTGAAGACCGTCCAGGGTAAGCCTGATGACTTCAAGTCCATGGCGGAAATCATGGAACGGCGCTATGGTGAAAAGGATTGGCCCGTACCGGACCTGATCATCATCGACGGCGGCAAAGGCCAGCTCCATGCGGCCCTGCCCGTCATCCGCCAGGCCGGCTGCGAAGCGCCGGTCATCAGTCTGGCCAAGCGCATCGAAGAAGTTTTCGTCGAAGGCCGCAGCGATTCTATCATCCTCAGTCACCACACGCCGGAACTGCAGCTGTTGCAGGCCATCCGTGACGAAGCTCATCGCTTTGCCATTACCTATCACCGTCATTTGCGGGGCAAGCGCAGCCTCGTGTCCATCCTGGACCACGTCGAAGGCATCGGACCCAAACGGCGCAAGGCCTTGTGGACGGCCTTCAAGACCTTAGGCGACATGAAAGCGGCGTCCATCGAGGAACTGGCTGCCGTGCCGGGCATGAACCGCCAGGCTGCCGAAAATGTTTATTATTTCTTCCGCCTGGGAACCGATGAAAAGCGGAAAATGACCCAATAAATATGGTATAATAAAAAGAAATGAAAGAGGAGGGATTATATGAAGAAAAAAGTCCTTACCATTTTATGTGGCGCCTGGCTCATGGGGGCCGTCGCCATGGCTGCTTCGCCAGCCCTTATCCAGGATGCGCCGAAAGCCGTCTATACCCATAGCGATGGCAGCGTCCTCAGTATCCAGTACCCGGCCATTACCATGACCAACAACGCCGGAACGGCCCAATTGATAGCCCAGTATTTTACCGATGAACAGCAGCAGGCCAAAACCTTTTTCGACCAGCAGGGCGATAAGGGCATCAAATTGACGGAAGAAAAGACGTACACCGTCACCTTGAACGATGGCAAGTATTTGTCCTTCCTCGATGAAGGCTATCTCTATTTTGACAGAGCCGCTCATCCGACGAGCTGGAAGACCGGCGTCGTCTTCGATGTAGCGACGGGCAAGCGGATCACCAACTGGCGGGATTTGGTCAAACCGGGTGATGAAAAGTATTTCACTCTGCAGAAAATCACGAATAAGCTGACTTTGAGCGGCCACGTCCTGTCGTCATATTTCAATGGATTGACGGAAGATCCGAAGAATTTCTACCTCGACAAGAGCCGCAATATCCACTTCGTCTTCGGCCAGTATGAGGTAGCTCCGTACTCGTCGGGCATCATCGATATTAATATGGGAAGACAGGCAAAATAAGTCGTAAAATAATCTTGCTTTTTTTTGCCCAATATGATATCATAAACATGTCAAAAATAATTAATAAGAATTATTCGTTAATACGTTGATTCAGGAGGAAAAGAACATGGATAAGTACGAATGCAGCATTTGCGGTTATATTTATGATGAAGCTGAAGGCGACGCAGACAACGGCGTTGCAGCTGGCACGAAATTCGCTGATCTCCCGGCAGATTGGGTATGTCCGACCTGCGGCGCAGACAAAGACGCTTTCGTAAAAATGGACTAATTTTTGAATGTGTGAAGTTTGATGTATGACGTTTGAAGCGATGGCTTTAAATTTCAAACCATCCACATCAAACATCAAACTTTTAACTTCAAACTTAAAAAGAGCTTGTCGCATATGCGGCAAGCTCTTTTTATTGACAATCTTCCGGAAACACGATACAATGATTACTGTTAGACATAAATATTCGTCATGTTTCACATGATTTTGCAGGGGGTGCTTCTGTGAATTTAAAATATGTCAAAGGCAGTTACATGGATGAAATCATGTATGAAGGCCGGCCTGTCCTGTTCACTCTCGATGGCCTCGATGAAGGCCATGAAGAGGAAGCGCAGCAGTACGGCGAAGAAGTTTGGAACTGGGTTTTGGCGCATCGCTCCCGTGTCATCGCTCACGCGCCGCTGATTGCGAATTTCAAGAACAAGAAATGGCGTTCTGACGGCGAACCGGAAGTGACAGCAGAGGAAATCCGCAGTTATTTAAGTCGCATCACTTCGATTTATGCCACTTATAAGAAAGGCTTCGACGTATTCTTCGATACCAATGACGTATTCGATGAACGATCCATCGTCATCAGCATGGGCAAGAATTTCTTCTTTGAAGGCTTCAAACTCTTGTAATCCTGTCATATTGTAGAATCACTGAGAATGTGGTAAAATAAGGAATAATCATTGATAGAGAGGTGAATATCATGGCAAAACACATCATTACGATCAACACAGAATCGATCCAGAAGACGGCACAGCACGCTGGCTGCAGCGAATGTCAGACGTCCTGCCAGTCCGCTTGCAAAACTTCTTGCACCGTTGGCAATCAGATCTGCACAAAATAAGTTACGTGAAGGAAAAGGGGCGTCGCTCGCGCGGCACCCCCTTCTTTTTGTATGGAGGAAACATTATTCATGGCTGAAATTAAACCAATGATTCATAAATACTGTCAGAACGGCACTTACATGCTCCTCGACGTCAACAGCGGCATCATCAACGTCATCGACAAGATGACCTACGATGTCCTCGACGTCTATGACGGTACCAATAAAGAAGCTGTCTATCAGGCTTTTGCCGGGACTTATGACAAAAAGGATTTAGATGAAACCCTGGGGGAATTGGACGGGCTCATCGAAAAGGAAATGCTCTTCGCACCGATGACGGAAAACTTCAAGGTCGTTGCCGAAGAAGAACCGGTCATCAAGTCCTTATGCCTGAACATCGCGCACGACTGCAACCTGCGCTGTAAGTACTGCTTTGCTTCTCAGGGCGATTATGATACGCACAAGCGGGAACTCATGAGCTTCGACGTAGCTAAACACGCCGTCGATCTGCTCATCAAGAGCACCGAAGGTAAACGCCAGCACTGCGAAATCGACTTCTTCGGCGGCGAACCGCTGATGAACTTCGGCGTCGTCAAGCAGACCATCGAATACATCCGGGAACAGGAAAAGATCCACGATAAAGTCTTCAAACTGTCCCTGACGACGAACGGCATGCTTCTCGACCCGGCGAAAGTCAAGTATTTGACGGATAACCACATCAGCCTCATCCTCAGCCTCGACGGCCGTCCGGAAGTCCACGACCGCATGCGCCCCGACGCCGGTGGCCACGGCTCCTATAAGACCTGTGCGGACAATCAGGTCTATGCTGCCAAGCATCGCAATGGTGAAGAATATTACGTCCGCGGGACGTATACAAAATACAACCTCGATTTTACCAAAGACGTAGAACACATGGCCGACCTCGGCTTTGAAGGCCTGTCCATGGAACCTGTCGTCGGTGACGATCTGTCCTATGCCATTACGGACGACGATTTGCCCCGCATTTACGAAGAATATGACCGCCTGGCTGATTTCTACTTGAAGCGTATGGATGAAGGCCGTCCCTTCATTTACTATCATTTCATCATGGATCTCTACCGCGGTCCCTGTATCGCCAAGCGCCTGCGCGGCTGCGGTGCCGGTCATGAATACATGTGTGTCGTCCCCAACGGCGATATCTATCCGTGCCATCAGTTCGTCGGCCAGGACGACTACGTCATCGGCAATGTCTATGACGGCGTGACCAATACGGAACTGCCGCCGCTCTTCCGCGACATGCACGTCCTCAACAAGCCCATCTGCTGCGACTGCTGGGCCAAGTTCTTCTGCAGCGGCGGCTGCCATGCCAACAATATCAAGTACGGTGGCAATATCCAGACGCCGTATGAACTGAGCTGCAAGATCCAGAAGAAACGCATCGAATGTGCCATGTACATCCAGGCTGTCCTGGCCATGCGCGGCCAGAAAGCCCGCCTCTTCGGCGATCCCGAAGAAAACTGTGAAGGATGCGGCGCCTGTGAATAAGCTGACGAAACTCATGAAGCTCAAGGTCTTCTTGTGGATCGTCGTCTATGCCTATCTGTTTTATGCCATTGCCGTCGATGGCCCGTCGGCAGGTCTCTTAGGCCTGCTGGCGGCGGCTGTCGTCGTCTGTGTCATGCAGATTTGGATGCATAGCAAGGCACGGACCCGGTGGATGCATAATAAATTTGATAAAAAATAACCAGAAACGCTACTAAATAGGTTGACTTTATGGCGTTTATGGAGTACATTAAGAACAGTTCAGTAAGTGTATCTAAATAGTACACTTTATCAATACAGAAATTTGCGTTTTATCCTGGCAGACAGGGTAGAAGAAAACGCATAACTTTTATAGGAGTGATACTGATGAGTGAATTATTACGAGTAGAAGGCTTGCATATCGCTGTCGAAGGCAAAGAAATCCTCAAAGGCCTCGACCTGACGATCAACACAGGCGAAACACATGTCATCATGGGTTCCAACGGCGCCGGCAAATCGACGCTGTTCAATGCCATCATGGGCAACCCGAAATATGTCGTCACAGCCGGCAAGATCTTCTTTGAAGGAAAGGATATTACGGATGCTCCCGTCAACGAACGCGCCAAAGCAGGCATCTTCATGGCCTTCCAGCAGCCCATCGCTGTCCAGGGCATTTCCGTTGAAAACTTCATCCGTAACGCCAAGAGCACCGTATCGGGCCAGCAGCAGCGCATCATGCCGTTCCGCAAGAAGCTCCACGCTCAGATGGAACAGCTGAAAATGGATAAATCCTATGCCGAACGCTATGTCAACGATGGTTTCTCCGGCGGCGAACGGAAAAAGACGGAAATCCTCCAGATGTGCATGCTCGAACCGAAACTGACCATGCTCGACGAAATCGACTCGGGCCTCGACGTCGATGCTGTCCGCATCGTATCGGAAACGGTATCGAAGTACCACAATGAAAATAATTCTATCCTGGTCATTACCCACCACAGTGAAATTTTACAGCACTTGAAACCTGATTTCGTTCATATCCTCATCGACGGCAAGATCGTCAAGACCGGCGATGCATCGCTCATCCAGGCTATTGAAGCCAACGGCTACGACGCATACAAAGGATAGTAGGAGGTACAGCTATGGCTGATAACAAAGAAAAACTTGTCGAACAGGAAAAAGAAAAACTGGCAGAAGAACGTCAGAAAATCGATACCTTTGCTGATTTCGGCAATATGTATAATTTTAAGAAAGATTTCACCTATTCCTATAAGACCGATGCCGGCCTGACGGAAGATATCGTCCGCGAAATTTCCGAAAAGAAACACGAACCGGAATGGATGCTCAATTTCCGCCTCAAATCGCTGGACATCTTCAACCATATGGACTATCCTGATTGGGGTCCGGATATCAGCGAACTCGATATGGATAACATCGTCACCTACGTCCGCCCGAACGCTCAGATGAAAGCTGACTGGAACGACGTACCGGATGACATCAAAGATACCTTCGACCGCCTGGGGATCCCGGAAGCCGAAAAGACATCCCTCGCCGGCGTCGGCGCCCAGTACGACTCGGAAGTCGTCTATCACAGCATCCAGGACGAACTGGTCCAGCAGGGCGTCGTCTACACCGACTTCGATACGGCCCTTGAAAAATATGAAGACATCGTCAAGGCCCACTTCATGAAGCTCGTCCCGCCGACGGATCACAAGTTCGCCGCCCTTCACGGTGCCGTCTGGTCCGGTGGCTCCTTCGTCTATGTACCGGCCGGCGTCGACGTCTCCATCCCGCTGCAGAGCTATTTCCGTCTCAATGCACCGGGCGCAGGCCAGTTCGAACATACCATGATCATCGTCGAAAAGGGAGCCAAGGTCCACTTCATCGAAGGCTGTTCGGCGCCGAAATACAATGTCGCCAACCTTCATGCGGGCTGCGTTGAATTGTTCATCGGTGACGATGCATCCCTGACCTATTCGACCATCGAAAACTGGTCCAAGAATATGTACAACCTCAATACCAAACGGGCCATCGTCGGCAAGAACGGCACTATCAACTGGGTCACCGGTTCCTTCGGCTCCCACACGTCGTGCCTCTATCCCATGAGTATCCTCCAGGGCGAAGGCGCTCATTGCGAATTTACCGGCGTCACCTTTGCCGGCAAGGGCCAGTACCTCGATACGGGCTCGAAAGTCGTCCACAATGCGCCGAATACGACGAGCAACATCAACTCCAAATCCATCAGCAAGAGCGGCGGCGTCTGCATCTATCGCGGCAGTGTCGTCATCAATCCGCCGGCTGACGGTGCCAAAGCCAACGTCAGCTGCGAATCGCTCATGCTCGACGAAGAATCGCAGTCCGATACGATTCCGGCTATCGTCGTCAAGAACGACAATATCGACCTCGGCCATGAAGCTTCCATCGGCCGCATTTCCGATGATGCTATCTTCTACCTCATGAGCCGCGGCCTCAGCGAAGATGAAGCGCGGGCTATGCTCGTCCGGGGCTTCGTCGAACCGGTATCCAAGGCCCTGCCTCTGGAATATGCCGTCGAAATGAACAACCTGATCAATCTCGAACTCAAAGGTTCGTTGAAATAGGGGAGGAGGAACATCATGGCAGTAAAGACAGAAAAAATCCAGTACAACCAACTCCCGCGTCCGACCTTCCGCTGGATGAAGGTCAATCACTTGGAATTGGATCCCTTGAAAGCCCAGGCTCTCCCGGCTTACACGCCGGAAGAACGTCACGATGGCGAAGCAGCTGTCGCTTTCTATGAAGGCAACCAGATTGTAGGCCTCAATGATTTCCAGGGTTCCAATGCGGAAGAACTTCAAAAAGCACTGAACCAGGCCAATTCCGGCTGCGCCGTCAGCGTCGGCGAAAACCAGAAAGGGTCGGTCCATCTCAAATACAGCCTCAGCGCCGATATGCCTCAGCTCACGGCACAGCTCAAAATCGAAGCGGCTGCCCACAGCGACTTGACCGTTTATCTGGAATTTGACGGCGATGCCGAAGAAGGTTCCGTCAATTTCCTGACCTTCGTCAAGACCGGCGAAGGCGCTCACGTCAAAATCAGCAAGGTCCAGCTCAACGGCGAACACGTCCGCCACGTCGAACACCGCTATGGCGATGCCGGCAAAGAAAGCACCATCGACTACGTCAGTGCCGAATTGGGCGGCAAAGCAGCCATTGTCTACTACAAGACAGACCTCATGCAGGATGAAAGTAATTTCAATAGCCAGGCCATGTACCTCGGCCATGACGACCAGATCGTCGACTTCTCTTACTGGGTTCCGACGCAGGGCGTCAAGACCAATACGGATATCCTGACGACAGGCGCTCTCCTCGATACGTCGAAGAAATTCTTCCGCGGTACCATCGACTTCCTCCGCGGCGGCAAGAAGGCTGTCGGCTCCGAATCGGATACGTGCATCCTGCTCAGCCCGAAGGTCCATTCCATTTCCGTACCGCTCCTCCTCTGCAAAGAAGATGACGTCGTCGGGAATCACGCTTCCAGTGCCGGCCAGATCGATAAAGACAAGCTCTTCTACCTCATGAGCCGCGGCTTCAACGAAAGCGGTGCCCAGCTGATCATCGTCGAATCGAACATCCGCCCGGTCATCGATGCTTTGGGTGATAAAGATTTAGAAAATAGAGCGCTCCAGGCTGTCCGTGAAAAGATGCAGTTCTGCCGCAAGAAAGGTGATTGTCATGCTAAATGTACGCAAAGATTTCCCCATCTTGACTAAAGTCCATAATGGACATCAGATCGTTTACTTTGATAATGCTGCGACGACGCAGAAACCGTACCAGGTCATCCACGCCATCGTAGACCTCCTGGAACACCACAACGGCAATCCCCATCGCGGCGCCCACGTCCTCAGCATCGAAGCCGGTGAATTGTACGACGAAGCCCGCGAAGCAGTCCGTAAATTCATCAATGCCGCTTCGACGGAAGAAGTCATCTTCGTCCGCAATACGACAGAAGCGCTGAACCTCGTAGCCCGCAGCTATGCAGAACCGCGCCTGAAGAAGGGCGATAAGATCGTCATTCCCATTTCGGAACATCATTCCGACCTGGTCACGTGGCAGCGCGTCTGCCAGAAGACCGGGGCTGAACTCGATTATATGTACCTCGATGAAGAAGGCCACTTCACCGAAGAAGACCTGGCTAAGATTGACGATAAGACAAAAATTGTCGCCTTTGCCGCTGTCAGCAACGTCTTCGGTATGAAGCGTCCGGTCAAGGAAATCGTCGCTAAAGCCCATTCTGTAGGAGCCATCGCCATCGTCGATGGTGCGCAGTCGACGCCGCACATGAAGACCGACGTTCAGGACATGGACTGTGATTTCTTTGCCTTCTCCGGCCACAAAATGTGCGGCTCTGCCAGCACGGGCGTTCTCTATGGTAAGAAAGCCATCTTGGAAGATATGGAACCGTTCCTCCTCGGCGGCGATATGATTGAATACGTCAAGGAACAGTCGACGACATTCAACGAATTGCCTTTCAAATTTGAAGCGGGCTCCCAGAACGTCGAAGGTGCCGTCGCCTTGCACGCTGCCATCGATTATTTGGAAGACCTTGGTATGGACAACATCGAAGCTCATGAAGCTAAATTGACCCGTCACTGCCTGGAAGGAATGAAGAAGATTCCCCATATCCACATCATCGGCAGTACTGATCCGGCTGAAAAGACTGGCGTCATCACCTTCACCATCGACGGCGTCCATCCTCATGACGCAGCGACCATCCTGGACAGCTTCGGCATCGCCATCCGTTCAGGCCACCACTGCGCTCAGCCTTTAGGTGCTCATTTGGGCGTAGAAGCTTCCAACCGTGCCAGCTTCTATATCTACAATACCCTGGAAGAAGTCGATTACTTCCTGGAAAAACTGCCCCTCGTCCGCAAGCAGATGGGTTTTAAAGACTAAGGAGATAGAAAGTCATGGAAAATATGAACGAATTGTATTCCGACATCATCTTGGAACACAATCAGTGTCAGGAAAACAAACATCCCCTGGAAGATGCCAACCTCAGCGAACACGGCCATAACCCCAGCTGTGGTGATGACATCACCCTCCAGGCCGACATCCAGGACGGCGTCATCAAAGACGCCGCCTATACCGGCCACGGCTGTGCCATCAGCCAGGCTTCGGCGGACATCATGATCGACCTCATCAAGGGCAAGACCGTCAAAGAAGCCCTGCGCCTGGTCGACCTCTTCCTGGATATGATCAAACGGGAAGTCACAGATGATGACAAGTTGGAAGAACTGGAAGATGCCATCGCTCTGAAGAACATCTCCAACATGCCGGCCCGCGTAAAATGCGCCGTTCTGGCATGGCATACCCTGAAAGATGCCCTGGAACGGGATGAAAAATAAGTTTGACGTTTGAAGTTTGACGTTTGAAGTGAAAAACCGGACTCGCAGCAGCGAGCCCGGTTTTTTGGTCTTATATTATATCCATCTACATCAAACCTCAAACTGCTTTTCACTGCCTTTCACTGCCTTTCACTGCTTTTCTCTGCTTTTTCCTGTCCTTCTCTGCCCTTATCTTCCAGGCCCTTGAACTGTAGAACGATGAAAATGACCAGAGCGATGACAAAGGCGATGACGCTAGTCATCTGAGCCGATTTCAAGCCTAATGTCAGGTTGACGTAGTCGCCGCGGAGAAATTCCAGGAAGAAGCGTTCGACGGCGTAGAGCATGACATACAGGCAGAAGACCTGGCCCTTCTTGTGAGGAAAGCAGCTGTAGAGGAGCAGGGCGACGAAGACCAGGACGTCTATTTGTCCTTCCCAGATTTCGGCCGGCCACAAGGGCTGACTGCCGTAGGTGTGATAAGCCAGCGTCGTGTCGGGATAGACGATGCCGAAGTCACCGCCTGTAGGATGGCCGAAGGCGTCGCCGTTCATGAGATTGGCCATGCGGCCGATGGACTGGCCCAGGATGATAGCCGGTGCCAGGAGGTCGGCAAAGGCCCAGGTGTCGATGTGATGGTATTTGGTATACACGATGCCGGCGACGGCGCCGAAGAGCAGGCCGCCCTGGATGGCCATGCCGCCCTGCCAGACGTAGGGAATTTCTGCCAGGTGGTTGTGGTAGTACGGCCAGTCGAAGAAGAAGACGTCCCACAGCCGGCCGCCGACGATGCCTGACAGGCCGCAGTACATGGTGAAATCAAAGATGTGGACGTGCCAGCCCCGGCCGTCGTGCTTCATGATATAGTAAGCCGTGATACCGGCAGAGACGATGCCCAGCATGAACAACAGCCCGTAAGCCCGGATCGGGAAAGAACCGATAAAAAATAGATATTGATGCAATATAAAACACCCCTTTGTTGTGGTATAATGAAACAATGTGAACAGAACCTGAATAGGTTCACGGTTACCATAGAATTATACAGGATTGAAGAGTTTTTTCCAATCCTCATGAGGAGCAAATGACGATGAAATACAACCATGTTATGCGGACGTCCTGCCTGGCCGCCTTGATCTGTCTGTCCCTGAGCGCTGTTTCCTTGGCCAATGGCCCGGTCACCGACAGTGCCAAGGCCTCGGACCCGGCTTTCAGCGTGCCTGTCGTGTCCAATCCGATTCCCAATGAAGCCATCAAAGATTTAGAAATCGTCGAAGACCAGGGCCGCTGGCTCGTCTCGGATAAAGCGCTGGAACAATACGGCATCCGCGAAGCCGACCACGCCAAGGGGACGTACTGGTTCCGCCTGCCGAAGGCCCGGAACGGTTCGACGGCCTGGCAGAATGAAAATGTACAGCTGACCTTGCCGGGACGGGCTGTCAGCGGCGGCCGGACCATCAATATCCGCCATGTCCGCCGTCCACTGGGCATCAGCTATGTCCTGGGCAACGGGACGACAGAAAAGAACGAACTCCTGCCGCCGTCCCAGCCCGTCCATACGGTACCGGAACTCCGCGAGGTGCAGGATGCGGCCCCGGCAGCAGTGAAAGAAGGGAAGATGGGGACGGTCCTCTTCTGGGACCCTGTCATGAAGGAAGACGCCAACCTGCCGTCCTTACAGACACACCATCCTGTCATGTCTCCCTGCGCTTTCCGTCTGACTGAAAGCGGCATCGAACTGCGCAATCCCGACTTCGATATGCTGGCTTCGACGTATACCAGCAAGGGATACGCCATGTGGCCTTTGCTCGACAATAATTTCAACCCCAAACTGACCCATCAGATCCTGAGCAACAGCCGCCTCCAGGATACCATGGTCCGCCAGCTCGTCGGCTACGCTTTATTATATGATTTCAAAGGATATAACATCGATTTTGAAAACATCAATTACAGCGATAAAGACGCTTTGACGGTTTTTGTAGCCAAGATTTCCCAGGCCTGCCATGCCTACGGCATCAAGCTTTCCATGGATGTTACGCCTCTTTCGGACAGTCCCAACTGGTCCCTCGTCTATGACCGGGCGGCCCTGGCCCCGCATCTCGACTACCTCATGGTCATGGCCTATGACCAGTTCGGCCGGAGCAGCGCCAAAGCCGGTCCTGTCGCTTCCTATCCCTGGGTCGAACGGGCTGTGCAGAATACGATCGATCTCGTACCGCCTTCGAAAGTCCTCCTGGGCATGCCCCTGTACATGCGCTTGTGGTATGAATCCAGCGATGGCCGCGACTTACCGAAAGATATCCGCGACTGGCCGGCTGTCGTCGGCGCACCGCCGATGAAAGGTGTGAAATACGGCGAGGCAAAGACCGAAGCAGCCGAAACGCCCGCTTTGCCGATGTTGGTCCAGGTCGTGACGGCAGAACAGGAAAATGCCCGCCGGGTCAAACAGCCGGTCATCATGCCGGTCGAACTTGACGGGGAAACGTATAAGCGCCGCGTCCTGCCGCGCCATATCAAGACGGCGCCCAAAAAGCTGACGACGACACCATCGACGTCTTCGGCCCATAAGGGAAGCGGCAAGAGCAAGCTCTTTGTCCGCACCTTGACCATGGCCGACAGCGAAGATATCCTCAAGGCTTATAAAGATTATGTCGTCTGGAATGACGATCTGCAGCTCTATTACCTGGAACTCCCCCTGACGACGGGGACCGTCAAGATCTGGTTCGAAGATGAAAAATCCTTGAAAGCCAAGGCCGGACTGGTCCAGGCATATGGTTTGGGCGGTGCCGCTTTCTGGCGCAAGGGCTTTGAACCGTTACATTTTTGGCAGCGTTTTGCAAAACATGAATTGACTTGACGCCGCCCTGCCACTATAATAATACTCAAGACGCTGTAATACAGACTGTCTGTATTTTGACTGGGGCAGGATAGGAGGCTCTCACAATTGGAAAAGTATATTCCACAGGAAATAGAAAAGAAATGGCAGCACGTATGGGAAGAAAGTCAATGCGACTGCTGCAGCGAAGACAACGGCAAGCCGCCGTATTACGTATTGGAAATGTTCCCGTATCCGTCGGGGAATCTGCACATGGGACATGTCCGCAATTACACGATTGGTGACGTCATTGCCCGTTATCGCCGCATGAACGGTTATAACGTCTTGCATCCTATGGGCTATGATGCTTTCGGTATGCCTGCAGAAAACGCAGCTATCAAGCACAATATCCCGCCCGCAGAATGGACATACAGCAACATCGCCAACATGACGCGCCAGCAGAAGGCGCTGGGCCTGTCTTATGACTGGGACCGCGAAGTCGCTACGTGCCATGAAAAATACTATAAATGGACGCAGTGGATCTTTGAACTGCTCTACAAACGAGGCCTGGCTTACCGCAAAGAAGCGAAAGTTAACTGGTGCGAAAAATGCAACACCGTCCTGGCCAACGAACAGGTCATCGAAGGTAAATGCTGGCGCTGCGACACGCCGGTCGTCAAAAAGGACTTGAAACAGTGGTTCTTCAAGATCACCGATTATGCCGACCGCCTGCTGGAAGACTTGAAGCTCCTGCCGGGGTGGCCGGAACGCGTCAAGACCATGCAGAAGAACTGGATCGGCCGCAGTGAAGGCTTGGAATTTAGTTTCGATATCCCCAGTCTGAAGGAAAAAGTCGCCGTCTACACGACGCGTCCGGACACGATTTATGGGGTCACTTTCGTCGTCCTGCCGCCGGAACATCCCTTGGTCCACAAGCTTTTGGAAAATAATCCCAAGAAGGCCGAACTGGAAGCTTTCTGCGAAAAAGTACGCAATACCAGCGATATCGAACGGACGAGCACAGAATCGGAAAAAGTCGGCATGTATACCGGCATCGACTGCGTCCATCCGCTCACGGGCAAGAGTGTCCAGATCTGGATCACCAACTACGTCCTCTACGATTATGGGACTGGCGCCGTCATGGGCGTACCGACCGGTGACCAGCGTGACTGGATGTTCGCTACGAAATACAACATCCCTAAAATCATTACCTTGCAGCCGAAAGACCACGAACTGAAGCTGGAAGAAATGGACCATGCCTATGAAGACAAAGACGGCGTCCTGGTCAATGCCGGTCCTTTCACGGGTATGGAAATGCATAAGGCCATGAAAGCCATCATCGACTACATGGAAGAAAAGGGCTTAGGAAAACGCCGCGTCAACTATCGTCTGCGCGACTGGCTCATTTCCCGTCAGCGCTATTGGGGCGCTCCGATCCCTATCATCTACTGCCCGAAATGCGGCGAACAGCTCGTACCGGAAGACCAGCTGCCGGTCAAGCTGCCGGAAGACGTCAAATTCACAGCCGGTGCCGTATCGCCGCTGGCTACGAGTGAACACTTCGTCCACTGCACGTGCCCGAAGTGCGGCGGCCCGGCTACGCGTGAAACGGATACCATCGATACCTTTGTCTGCTCGTCGTGGTACTATCTCCGCTACACCGATGCCCGCAATGATGAAAAAGCCTGGGATCCTGAGAAAGCCAACCACTGGATGAACGTCGACCAGTATATCGGCGGCATCGAACACGCTATCCTGCATCTCATGTATTCCCGTTTCTTCATGAAAGTCTTCTATGATGCCGGCCTCGTTGACAACGTCGAACCTTTCGAACGCCTCCTGACACAGGGCATGGTCCTCCTCGACGGCAGCAAGATGAGTAAATCCAAAGGCAACATCGTCTCGCCGGAAGAAATCATCGCTAAATACGGTGCCGACACGGCCCGCCTGTTCATCCTCTTCGCCGCTCCGCCTGAACGCGACCTGGCTTGGTCTGACCAGGGCGTCGAAGGTTCGTACCGCTTCCTGAATCGCGTATGGCGCATTGTCCATCAGTTCCAGAATCTGGCTAAAGCCGGTCAGGATGGGACGGATTACACAGAAGCTGAAAAAGAACTGCGTTTCCAGGAATTTAAGGCCCTGGCCAAGGTCACCGAAGATATCCGCGGTACCGATGGCAACTACGGCCTCAACACGGCTGTCAGCTCGATCATGGAATACGTCAATGCCATGCATGCCTATGTCGGCGCTAACAAGACCATCCATAAGGCCGTTGCCCTGGAAGCCAACAAGAACCTGCTCAAGCTCCTGGCACCGTTCACGCCGCATATTACGGAAGAACTCTGGCAGCTCTGTGGTTTTGAAGGCAGCGTCCATGCCCAGGATTGGCCGGAAGTCGACAAATCGGCTCTCGTCGTCGACGAAATCGAACTGCCTGTCCAGATCAATGGCAAGGTCCGCGACCGCCTGACCGTCGCCGTCGATATCGATAAGGACGCTTTGCAGGAACAAGTCCTGGCCTTACCGCATATCAAGGAATTTATTGGCGATAAGAAAGTGGTTAAATTCATCGTCGTACCGAAGAAAATCATCAACATCGTCATAAAATAGTTAAAATTCAAAAGAGGCTGTCGCGTGAAGACAGCCTCTTTTACTTTGTACTTCTTTGAACTTAGTCTTTTTATTAGAAGGGAGTCGTCTATGAACGCTTTTAAGCCCTGGCCGGACCGCGTTGTCCGTCAGAATACCTGCATGAATACGCGGGCTTGTGCCGTCTTAGTACCGATTATTTACAAAGACGGGCAAGAACAGGTCGTGTTCGAAGTGCGCAGCAGCAAGCTGGGCTGGCAGCCTGGCGACGTCTGTTTCCCCGGCGGCCGTATCGACGATGGCGACGACAGCGCCCTGGCAGCAGCCCTCAGGGAGACGAATGAAGAACTCGGCGTCGATCCGTCTCATATCCACGTCTGGGGCCCTTTGGATTACATGGAATCGCCTGTAGGCGTCACGGTATGGCCCTTTGCCGCTTATATGGATACGGACCGGTTTGTCCTCAGCCAGGGGGAAGTGGACCATACTTTTACCGTTCCCTTAGCCTGGTTCGACGAGCATGACCCGGAAATCGGCCGCATCGAACTGGCCACCCGGCCGGCACCGGGCTTTCCGAAAGGTCTGGCCCTGTCATCCCAGAAGGGCTGGAAACCGCGCCGTACTTATAACGTAAAGATTTATACGTATGAAAATTATAAAATTTGGGGAATTACAGCACATATCCTTGACAACTTCCGGGGTATCCGTGCTATAATACAACAGTAAGCTTTCCTTAATATTTGTAACCAGTATAGTTAGGTATACGTACAATAGCGTATATTGGAAAAACAAGGCGTACCGTGTCAAGAAGATTTTAATCTTTTTACCTCTATTAGTACAAAAAAGTCTTGTTAAAGTTTTAGGATGAGAAAATGGAATAGTGATATTGTGGTTTATAGGCTTTTTGCTATTGATTTAACATGTGAAAAGTTGTACAATGCACTTGTAAGCAGTGAGGCGGTGTGAATATATATCCAAACAGGATTTCCTGCCTGGAAATGTATCGCCTCAGTGTTCAGGTTTTTATCTTATGGCTTTACTAAACTAACTATACACTAAGGAGAGTGGAAACATCATGGATTTTAACTTAACAGATATTCAACAGGACTTCTTAAAACTCGCTCATGATTTCGGCGAAAAGAAATTAGCACCGACCGTTACGGAACGCGACCACAAAGGTATTTATGACAAAGAACTCATCGACGAATTGCTCAGCCTCGGTATTACCGGCGCTTACTTCGAAGAAAAATACGGCGGTTCCGGCGATGACGGCGGCGACGTTTTGAGCTACATCCTCGCTGTTGAAGAATTGGCTAAATACGACGCTGGTGTTGCTATCACCTTGTCGGCAACGGTTTCCCTTTGCGCTAACCCGATTTGGCAGTTCGGTACAGAAGCTCAGAAAGAAAAATTCCTCGTTCCTTTGGTTGAAGGCACTAAACTCGGCGCTTTCGGCTTGACCGAACCGAACGCAGGTACTGATGCTTCCGGCCAGCAGACCATTGCTACTAAGAACGATGACGGCACTTACACGTTGAACGGCTCCAAGATCTTCATCACCAACGGCGGCGCTGCTGACATCTACATCGTCTTCGCTATGACCGATAAGAGCAAAGGCAACCACGGCATTACAGCCTTCATCCTCGAAGACGGTACTCCGGGCTTCACTTACGGCAAGAAAGAAGACAAGATGGGCATCCATACTTCGCAGACCATGGAACTCGTATTCCAGGACGTCAAAGTTCCGGCTGAAAACATGCTCGGCGAAGAAGGCAAAGGCTTCAAGATTGCTATGATGACCTTGGACGGCGGCCGTATCGGCGTTGCTGCTCAGGCTCTCGGCATTGCAGAAGCTGCTTTGGCAGATGCTGTTGAATACTCCAAACAGCGTGTACAGTTCGGCAAACCGCTCTGCAAATTCCAGTCCATTTCCTTCAAACTGGCTGACATGAAGATGCAGATCGAAGCTGCTCGTAACCTCGTTTACAAAGCTGCTTGCAAGAAACAGGAAGGCAAACCCTTCACCGTTGACGCTGCTATCGCAAAACGCGTTGCTTCCGACGTCGCTATGCGCGTAACGACCGAAGCTGTCCAGATCTTCGGCGGCTATGGCTACAGCGAAGAATATCCGGTTGCTCGTCACATGCGCGATGCTAAGATCACTCAGATCTACGAAGGCACGAACGAAGTTCAGCTCATGGTTACAGGTGGTGCTCTGTTAAGATAATTGAAGTTTATGCTCGGGCCTGGCCCTTTGCTGGGCCCGTTACATAAAAAAAGATTTTAGGAGGCAAACGTAAATGGAAATATTGGTATGTGTCAAACAGGTTCCGGACACTGCAGAAGTTAAGATTGACCCCGTAAAACATACGGTCATCCGCGCTGGTGTTCCTAACATTTTTAACCCCTTCGACCAGAACGCTTTGGAAGCAGCTCTCGCATTGAAAGATGCTGACAAAGACGTAAAAATCACACTTCTCTCGATGGGTCCTGATCAGGCAAAAGACGTTCTTCGTGAAGGCCTTGCAATGGGCGCTGACGATGCTTATCTTCTGTCCGACCGCAAACTCGGTGGTTCCGATACGTTAGCTACGGGCTATGCTTTGGCACAGGCTATCAAAAAATTGGCTGCTGACAAAGGTATCGAACAGTTCGATATCATCCTCTGCGGCAAACAGGCTATTGACGGCGATACCGCACAGGTTGGCCCGCAGATCGCTTGCGAACTCGGTATTCCTCAGATTACGTATGCCCGCGACATCAAAGTCGAAGGCGACAAAGTTACTGTTCAGCAGGAAAACGAAGAAGGCTACATCGTAACAGAAGCTAACTTCCCGGTATTGATTACCGCTGTTAAAGACTTGAACGAACCGCGTTTCCCGACCATTCGTGGCACGATGAAAGCAAAACGCCGCGAAATCCCGAACTTGGACGCTGCTGCTGTTGCAGCTGACGACGCTCAGATCGGTTTGTCTGGCTCTCCGACTAAAGTCCGTAAGATTTTCACACCGCCTCAGAGATCCGGTGGTCTCGTTCTCAAAGTTGAAGATGACAACGAACAGGCAATCGTCGACCAGGTCATGGAAAAACTGGTTGCCCAGAAAATCATTTAATCTAAGGAGGAACAGTGAAAATGGATTTAGCAGAATATAAAGGCATTTATGTAATTGCTGAACAGTTCGAAGGCAAATTACGTGATGTATCTTTCGAATTGTTGGGCCAGGCTCGCATCTTGGCTGACACCATCGGCGACGAAGTCGGTGCAATCCTCATTGGTAAAGACGTAAAACCGTTGGCTCAGGAACTTATCGCTCACGGTGCTCATAAAGTATACGTTTATGATGATCCTCAGCTCGAACATTACAATACGACGGCTTATGCAAAAGTTATTTGCGATTTCTTCCATGAAGAAAAACCGAACGTATTCCTCGTTGGCGCTACCAACATCGGCCGTGACCTCGGCCCGCGTGTCGCTAATTCCTTGAAGACTGGCCTCACCGCTGACTGCACGCAGCTCGGCGTTGACGACGACAAAAAGACCATCGTATGGACCCGTCCGGCTCTCGGCGGCAACATCATGGCTGAAATCATCTGCCCGGACAACCGTCCGCAGATGGGTACTGTCCGTCCGCATGTCTTCAAAAAACCGGAAGCAGATCCTTCTGCAACTGGCGAAGTTATCGAAAAGAAAGCTAACCTCTCCGATGCTGACTTCATGACCAAATTCGTCGAACTCATCAAATTGGGCGGCGAAGGCGTTAAAATCGAAGACGCTGACGTTATCGTTGCTGGCGGCCGTGGCATGAACAGTGAAGAACCGTTCAAGACCGGTATCCTCAAAGAATGTGCAGACGTCCTCGGCGGCGCTGTTGGTGCATCCCGTGCAGCTGTTGACGCTGGCTGGATCGATGCTCTCCATCAGGTTGGCCAGACTGGTAAAACAGTTGGTCCGAAGATCTACATTGCATGCGCTATTTCCGGTGCTATCCAGCACTTGGCAGGCATGACTGGTTCTGACTGCATCATCGCTATCAACAAAGACGAAGATGCTCCGATCTTCAAAGTCTGCGACTATGGTATCGTAGGCGATGTCTTCAAAGTTCTCCCGCTCCTCACAGAAGCCATCAAGAAACAGAAAGGCATTGCATAAGTTATCTAACCGTGCATAATAAAAAGGCTACTGCATTTGCAGTAGCCTTTTTGTGGTTCGTTTGGCGTTTGCCGTTTGGCGAATATTCTTCGAACCACGGCAAACGACCCACGACAAACGATTGCCAGACGAATATTTGTATGATATCCGAAACCTTTGCACACCACACCCTTGACAAGCCTCATCTCGTGCCGTATAATTTACGCATACATAGAGATATGTAAGAAGCTTTGAAAAGGATATGACTCGATAGTCCCTTTATTCCAGAGAGAGGCACAGTGGTGTGAGTGCCTTATGAAGCCTAGCGAGTTACCGCCTTGGAGCTGAATCTCCGAACTGAGTAGGGGATTCCGGCCGCCCCGTTATCGCGCTTGAGTACATCGGAATTTTTTTCTGGTGAACTAGGGTGGAACCACGTGAGTTAAGCTCTCGTCCCTTGAGGACGAGAGCTTTTTTTTATTAAGGAGGATGTTTGTAATGGCAGAATTAGTATTAAAAGACGGAAGCAAAAAACAGTTTCCCGATGGCATCTCTCTTGCCGAAGCTGTCAAACAGCTCAGCAACAGTCTTGCAAAGAAAGTATTAGTAGCAAAAGTCAATGGTGAAGTCACGGACCTCCGTGAAACTATCGTCGACGGTTCGACCGTTGAATTTCTCACCTTCGCCGACCAGGAAGGGAAAGATACCCTCCGCCATACAGCATCTCATGTCATGGCTCAGGCTATCCAGCACCTCTTCCCGGGTGTTAAATTTGCTATTGGCCCGTCCATTGAAAACGGTTTCTACTACGACCTCGATACAGAACACCGTTTCACACAGGAAGACTTCGCCGCTATCGAAGCTGAAATGGCCAAGATCGTCAAAGAAAACCTCCCTATCACTAAAGAAGTCTTGTCCCGCGCCGATGCTTTGAAGCTCTTCAAAGACGCCGGTCAGGATTATAAAGTAGAACTCATTGAAGACCTTCCGGAAGATGCTGTCATCTCCCTCTACCGCCAGGGCGACTTCGTCGACCTCTGTGCCGGTCCGCACTGCGCTTCGACAGGCGCCGTCAAGGCCTTCAAACTGCGTACCGTTGCCGGCGCTTACTGGCGCGGTGATGAACACAACAAGATGCTCCAGCGTATTTACGGTACCGCTTTTGAAAAGAAATCGGAACTCGATGAATACTTGAAGATGATGGAAGAAGCTGAAAAACGCGACCATCGCAAGCTGGGCAAACAGCTCGACTTGTTCAGCTTCCACGAAGAAGGTCCGGGCTTCCCGTTCTTCCATCCCAAGGGAATGATCTTGCGCAACAACCTGCTCAAGTTCTGGCATGAACTCCATGACGAAGCCGATTACGATGAAATCATGACACCGCTGATCCTCAACCGTCACCTCTGGGAACAGTCCGGCCACTGGGATCACTACCGCGATAACATGTATTTCACCACCATCGATGAACAGCCCTATGCCATCAAACCGATGAACTGCCCCGGCGGCATCCTGGTCTATAAGAGCAATGTCCACAGCTATCGTGATTTCCCCATGCGCATGGCTGAACTCGGCCTGGTCCATCGTCACGAACTCCACGGTGCCCTCCACGGCTTGTTCCGCGTCCGCTGCTTCACTCAGGACGACGCCCATATCTTCATGCTGCCGAGCCAGATGAAAGAAGAAATCTCCGGCGTCATGGACCTCTTCGACAAGGCATACAAACAGTTCGGCCTGGAATACCACGTCGAATTGTCCACTCGTCCGGAAGACTCCATGGGCTCCGACGAAATCTGGGAACTGGCTACCAAGACCTTGCATGATGTCATCGAAGAACGCCACATCCCGTACGTCATCAACGAAGGCGACGGCGCCTTCTACGGCCCGAAACTGGACTTCCACCTGAAAGACTCCATCGGCCGTACCTGGCAGTGCGGTACCATCCAGCTCGATATGCTCATGCCGGAACGCTTCGACATGACTTACATCGGCGAAGATGGCCAGAAACACCGTCCGGTCATGGTCCATCGCGCCTGCTTCGGCAGTATCGAACGCTTCCTGGGCATCATCACTGAAAACTATGCCGGTGCTTTCCCGGTATGGCTGGCTCCGGTCCAGATCAAGTTCCTGCCCATTTCGGACAAACACCTGGCTTACTGCAAAGACCTGGCTAAGAAATTCAAGAAACTGGGTATCCGCGTCGAAGTCGATGAAAGCAGCGAAAAGATCGGCTACAAGATCCGCAAGGCACAGATGGAAAAAGTTCCTTACATGGCCGTCGTCGGCGACAAGGAAATGGAAAACGGTACCCTCGGCCTGCGTGACCGTTCTAAAGGCGATTTAGGTGCCAAACCGATCGACGAAGTCGTCGCCCACATCCAGAAACTCACCGAAACAAGAGAAGGCTAATATAGTAAGTTTGAAGTTGAAAGTTTGATGTTTGATGTGAATGGGTAAAATTTAAAACCTCACATCAAACATCAAGCATCAAACGTCAAACATTAAAGTTAAAGGGTCCTTACATGATAGGCGAAATGTTCATGTGAAGGCCCTTTTTTCTCATCACCAAAGGAGTAACATTATGATAATCAACTGGTATCCCGGCCATATGGCCAAGGCCAAGCGCCTGATTCAGGAAAATCTCAAGATCATCGATGTCGTCATCGAACTCGTCGATGCCCGCATTCCCATGAGCAGCACCAATCCCATGATCAAGTCCCTCATCGGCGACAAGCCGTCCATCGTCGTCCTCAACAAGGCCGACCTGGCCGATCCGGCTGTCCTTGACGAATGGGTGGCCTATTATAAGCAGCAGGGCCGCAAAGTCCTGGCCTTGAACAGTAAAGGCGGCAAGGGCGTGAAACAGCTCATTTCCCTCGTCCGTTCCCTGGCAGCGCCGAAGCTGGCCCGCTGGAAGGCAAGGGGCCTCAAGAACCGTGCCGTCCGGACCATGATCCTGGGCATCCCCAATGTCGGCAAGTCGACGCTCATCAATAAATTGTCCCGCCGCAGTGCGGCCAAGACAGCAGATAAACCGGGCGAAACGAAGGGCAAGCAGTGGGTCCACATCGGCGACCAGCTCGACCTTCTGGATACGCCGGGCGTCTTGTGGCCGAAACTGGAAAACCAGGTCAGCGCCTACCGCCTGGCTGCGACGGGCGCCATTTCCGACACGGTCTTCGATATGGAAACGGTCCTCTTGCAGCTCGTCGAACAGCTGTCGGCCCAGTATCCGGATGAACTGAAAGGCCGCTATAAATTGGACAGCCTCTGTGAAAAGCCCCTGGATACGATCGAAGCCATCGGCCGCAAGCGGGGCTGTATCGTATCGGGTGGCGTCGTCGACCTGGAAAAGACCTATAAACTCATCCTCAAGGAATTTCGTGAAGGCAAGATCGGTGCCATTTCCCTGGACCGCCTGGGCGATTTCGAAGGGGAGGACTGACCATGGATATCGAGAAATTCCGAGTCGCCGACCTTAAAGCTCAGTTAGCCGCTGGCGATGACGTACAGGAACTCCTGGCAGCCATGAAAGAAGATAGCCGCGTGTCGGTCCGCAAACTGGCCGCTGCCTATATGCGCCAGAAAATCCGGGAAGAAGCTGAGCGGGAACGGGTCCTCCATATGTATGCCCAGGAAACGGTCTATTATAACCAAGGCCTGTACCACGTGGCCGGTATCGACGAAGCTGGCCGCGGCCCGGCAGCCGGACCGGTCATGGTAGCCGCCGTCATATTGCCGCCATATTGGGAATGTCCCGGCCTCAATGACAGTAAAAAAGTCCCGCCAGCCAAGCGGGACCTGCTCTATGATAAGATCATGGCCGAAGCCGTCGCCGTATCCTGCATGGCCAAGTCGGAAAAAGAAATCGACGAGCTCGACATTTACCACGCTACCATGCAGGGCATGTATGACGCCGTCAACGGCCTGGCTGTGCCGGCGGAAGCGGTCCTGGTCGATGCCATGCCCCTCCGGGAACTGACCGTGCCCCACAAGTCCTTAGTCCACGGCGATGCCCTGAGCGCATCTATCGCCGCCGCTTCTATCATCGCCAAGGTCACCCGTGACCGGCTCATGGTGGAATACGATAAAAAATATCCCCAGTACGGCTTTGCCGTCCACAAGGGATATTTGACGAAAATGCATATGGAAGCGTTGCGGGAATACGGACCGTGTCCGATTCACCGCCGCTCTTTTGAACCCATCAAGAGCATGATGAAGGGCCTTTCAGAATAGGTCCTTCCGCCAGAGCATGATGACGGCGACGATGGTGCAGCACATGGCAATGCCTACGACGTAGTAGAAACCGGCCGCTGTGTCCTGGAAGGGGACAGGGACGTTGATGCCCCACAAGCTGAAGATGATTGTCGGGACGGCCAGCATGATCGTAATGGATGCCAGAAATTTCATGACCAGGTTCAGGTTGTTGGAAATGATCGAGGCGAAGGTATCGGACATATTCATGAGGATATTGGAATACATCTCGACCATTTCGATAGCCTGCTTGTTCTCGATGATGACATCTTCCAGGAGGTCTTCGTCTTCTTCATACATCTTGATGAGATGGTGGAGCGACGTATTGCGGCGCAGGCGCATGAGCCGTTCCATGACGATGCCGTTGCTGCGCAGGGCTGACGTGAAGTAGGTCAGTGATTTCTGTAATTCCAGGAGCAGGAAAAATTCCTTGTTGCGCATGGAATGGCGCAGGATTTCTTCGATGTCGTCGGTCCGGCGGTTAATCTGCATCAAGTAGCGCAGGAACAGCGTCGCCGAACGATAGAGGATCTGGAATAGGAAACGCGTCTTCTTGAAGGTATAGAACAGGGGATACTTGTTCTCTGTGAAAGCACGCATGACTTCTGTTTCTTGAATACAGAGGGTGATGATGAAGTCCGGTGTGATGAAAATGCCCAGCGGCAAGGTGTCATAACTATCCGTTTCCAAGATGATCGGGATGTTGATGACGACGAAGATGTAATTGTCTTCGATTTCGACGTGCGAACGTTCTTCCGTGTCCAAGGCGGTTTTCAGGACATCAGTGGGGATTTCCGTGACCATGGATACGAGCTGTAAATCTTCGGAATCCGGATTTACGACGTGGATCCATGAACCTTTTTCAGCCGATGCCAGGGAAATGTTGTCTTCCAGATGGCCGTTGCTGTGTTTATAAACTTGAATCATTACGGTACTCTCCCTTTCTGCAGAATAAGGGCCTTCAAACCCAAATTCTAATATAATCCATTAAGACAGGACTCGTCAAGGTTTTCCCCGATATTTTACAGAAACTTTGCCGATCGTCGGCTAGGGAGGCCATAGTAGCGGCAGGCCGGTAATTATGGTATGATTAACTGTACGAGTAAATAATCAGGACTGCCGCGCGGCGCCGTACCGTGTCCGTCGAGGCCGTCCACAGAGAGAGTAGACATTATGCAATTATTGAAAATGGAACTGCGGGGATTCAAGTCCTTTGCAGATAAGACGACGCTGACCTTTGACAAGGGCATTACGGCCATTGTCGGGCCCAATGGCAGCGGCAAGAGCAATATTTCTGACGCCGTCCGCTGGGTCATGGGCGAACAGAATGTCCGCCAGCTGCGGGGGCAGAAGTCGGAAGACATCATCTTTGCCGGGACCCAGACCCGCCGGCCCCAGGGGGCAGCCGAAGTTTCACTGTACTTCGACAACAGCGACCACGCCCTGGATACGGAGTTCACTGAAGTCGTCGTCACGCGGCGCCTGTTCCGGTCCGGCGACAGTGAATACTATATCAACCGCCGGCCGTGCCGCCTGAAAGACATCCACATCCTCTTTGCCGATACGGGTATCGGCCAGGATTCCATGGCTGTCATCGGTCAGAACCGCGTCGACCGCATCCTCAACAGCAAACCGGAAGAACGGCGGGTCATCTTTGAAGAAGTGGCCGGTATCAGCCGCTTCAAAGGGCGCAAAGCCGACGGCCTGCGCAAGATCGCCGAGACCGAACGCAACTTGGAACGCATCCGCGACCTCATGAGCGTCCTCGAAGAACGGCTGGAACCGTTACAGGAACAGGCAGAAACGCTGCAGAAATTCCGCTGCCTCGACAGCGAACGCCTGGCTTATGAAGGGACCGTGACCTTGCAGGAACTGCGCAACAGCGAACGCCTCCTGGCCAAGGCCGAGAACGGCCGCATGACGGCCGAAGCCGAAGAACAGAAAGCAGCCCGGGAATTGGCCGCTGCCGAAGGCAAGCGCAAGGCCTTATTGGACGCCATGGCTGCCGATGACGAAAAACTGCGCCATCTCGATGAACAGGCCATGGTCGTTCACAATGAACTGGACAGCCTCGTCCACCGTCGCGAAGCCTGCCGTCAGCGGCAGGCCGAACTCGCCGAGAACGAAGCCCAGGCAGGAGCTGATGCAGAACAACTGCAGCAGCGCCAGAATGCCTGGCAGGAACAGAAAGAGGCCTTGCGGGCGCAGAAAGCGCAGAAAGCAGCTGAACTGGAAGCGGCCCGACAGGCCCTGGCCCTGACCCAGACCTTGTTCGGCCAGGCCGAAGCCAAGGCTGAAGCGGCGGCCAAGGCCCTGCAGGAACGGGTCGATGCCAATTCCAAGCGCAGCCGTGACGCTTTCATGCTGCGCCGGGACAGCGAAGACCTGCGCCGCCGGCTGGAAGAGAATGACGCCGCCTGCCAGCAGGCCCTGCAGCAGTGGGAAGAAAAGAAGAAAGCCCTGAAAGAGGCCGAAGCGCGGCATCAGGAAGCCGGGATACAGCAGAAAGACTGGCAGGAAAAGGCTGCTGCCTTTGAAGAGCAGGCCCTTTCCCTGCGGCACGACGCCCGTGCAAAAGGCCAGCGCCTAAAACAAGGGGAAGAAGAATACCGCCGCCTGCGCGGCGATATCGACGCAGCCGCCCAGCGCATGCGCGTCCTCCAGAGTATGGAACAGGAACACGAAGGCCTGGGGCGGGCTGTCAAAGTGGTCCTGACGGCCAGTCAGCCCTGGCGCAGCCGTTTGTGCGGTGCCGTCGGCGAACTCTGCCAGATCCCGTCGAAATTCGCCGTCGCCATCGACGTCGCCTTAGGCGGTGCCGTCCGCTACGTCGTCGCTGAAGATGAAAGGGCTGCCAAACAGGCTATTTCTTATTTAAAAGAAAAGAAAGCCGGCCGGACGACCTTCTTACCGCTCGATACGCTGCGCAGCCGGTCGCGGACGGCCGATGAAGAACGGGCTGCTGGCGAGCCGGGGATGCTCGGTTTCGCGTCAGACGTCATTTCTTATGAGCCGAAATATGAGAAAGTCTTTTCGTCGCTCTTAGGGAAGACCCTCCTGGCCGACACCATGGATACGGGCTCGGCTGTAGCCCGGAAATACGGTCATCGCCTGCGCATCGTCTGCCTCGATGGCACCCAGTTCAACGCCGGCGGTTCCCTGACTGGCGGCAGCACCCGCAATCAGGAAGGATCCCTCATCAGCCGGCGGGCCCTGCTGCAGGAGTTGCAGGAAACGTGCCGCTGCGGCCAGCAGCGCCTGGAAGCCTTGCTGGCCGAAGGCAAAGACCTGCGCCAACAGGCCGAAGGGGCTGAACGGGACCTGGCCCAGGCCGAAGAAGGGCTGCGCCAGGCCCGGCAGGCTGCGGACCAGGCCCGCTGGCAGGCCGGCCAGGAAGAGAAGGCCCTGGCTGACATCCGTCAGACCCTGGCTGCTTTCGACGAGCGCGTGGAAAAACTGGAAAAGGACCGGGCCGATATGCAGGCCCGGCTGGTTGAGAAAGAAGCGGCGCTGTCGGCGATGGAAACGGGGCCGGCCGCCGACGTCCAGCAATGGCAGGACGCCTGTGACGCCGCCAGGACCGAAGCGGCCCAGTGCCGTCAGACCTTGACGGAGCGGCAGATTGCCGTTGCCAAGCTGACCGAACAGGTCCGTCACGGCGATGACCAGCTGCGCCAGCATGATACGTGGCAGCAGGAATTGACGGCCCAGGAACAAGCCCTGTCCCAGCGCCGCCAGGACCTGGTACGCCGCCAGGAAGAAGCGGCCCGCCTGTTGACAGAACTGTCGAAAAATATTACCGTGAAAGAAGCCGATACGGTCCGCTGTGACCAGGCCAAAGAGGCTTTTTACCGGACCCGCAACGAGTCCCTGAAAAAAAGCCAGGCCCTGGACGGTGTCGTCGCCGACCTTCGCCGGCGCCATCAGGAGTGGCAGCAGCGCTGCCATGCGGCTGAAGTCCAGCTGGAAAAGTATAAAGGCGATATCAGCCATCACGAAGAACGGCTGGCCATGCAGGGTCTGAGCCGCCAGGAAGCTATGGAACGGCGCCGTCAGGGCTCGTTGAAAGAGCTTCATGACAAGGTCGCTTCCTTGAAGGCTCAGATTACGGCGCTAGGGACCATCAACCCGGCTGCCGAAGACGAATACAAGACGGCTTTGGAAAAACGGGACTTTTACGTCCGCCAGTGCGACGATTTGAAGGAATCGCGGGAAAGATTGCGGACTGTCGTCGCTGAAATCGACGCGGCCATGGCCGAACAATTCGCCAAGGCCTTCAAAGAAATCGGCGTCCATTTCCAGGATATCTTCAGCCGCCTCTTCGGCGGCGGCACGGCCCACCTGGCCTTGACCGACAAGGAACACATCTTGGAAGCCGGCGTGGAAATCTACATCCGCCCGCCAGGAAAGAAACAGCAGTCCCTGACGCTCCTTTCCGGCGGCGAACGGGCCCTGACGGTCATCGCTTTGCTCCTGGCCTTTTTGGCCTATCATCCGGCACCGTTCTGCCTGGTCGACGAAGTCGATGCGGCTCTGGACGAAGCCAATGTCGAGCGCATGGCCCGATACCTCAAGAATTACAGCGGAGCGACGCAGTTCATCGTCATCACTCACCGCCGCAAGACCATGGAAGCGGCCAATACCTTGTTGGGTGTAACGATGGAAGAAAAAGGCGTATCGCGCCTGCTGACTGTCAAAGTAGATGAATTGTTAAAGGAAGGAACATAACTATGGGATTTTTTTCAAAACTTCGAAAAGGCTTAGAAAAGACGAAACACTCGCTCATCCAGAATATCGAAACCGTCGTCCGCGGCTATGCCAAAATAGACGACGACATGTACGATGACCTGGAAGCGGTCATGCTCACCGGCGACATCGGCGTAGAAACGACGGAATACCTCCTGGACCAGATCCGGACCGGCGTCAAATCGAAGGAAATCAAAGACGGCAACGACGTCGTACCGTATTTGGAAAAGTGCATCGTCGCCTTGCTCAATGAAAATGATGAACCCCTCCCGGAAACGGAAGGGCCGCGGGTCATCTTCATCGTCGGCGTCAATGGTGTCGGTAAGACGACGACTATCGGCAAACTGGCCAAGTATTACAAACAGCAGGGGAAATCGGTCATGCTCGCCGCCGGCGATACCTTCCGTGCCGCTGCCTCAGAACAGCTGACCATCTGGGCTGACCGCGTCGGCGTACCCATCGTCAAGCACCAGGAAGGGGCGGACGCAGCGGCTGTCGTCTTCGATGCGACGGCGTCGGCCAAGGCCAAGGGCATGGATATCCTCCTTGTCGATACGGCCGGCCGCCTGCAGACCAAGTCCAACCTCATGGAAGAATTGCGGAAAATGGCCCGCGTCGCCGGCCGCAACATCGAAGGGGCGCCGCAGGAAACGCTTCTCGTCCTCGATGCCACGACGGGGCAGAACGCTGTCAGCCAGGCCAAGCTCTTCGGCGACGTCGTTCCCTTGACGGGCGTCGTCCTGACCAAGCTCGACGGAACAGCCAAAGGCGGCGTCATCTTGTCGGTGAAACGGGAATTAGGCGTCCCTGTCCGCTGGGTCGGCGTCGGCGAAGGCGTCGACGACCTGCGCCCCTTCGATGCAGCTCAGTTCGCCGATGCTCTGTTCGATAAAAACGTCGCCGCCCGCGAAGCCAGCGACGAAGATTAGGAGGAATCCTCATGTTCGTAGGTAATATTTCCCAATATGACAAGGAAAGCCGTTTCCTGCCGGAATATATCCGGCCGTGGATCGAAAAACTGGTCTCCTTGGCCAAGTCGGACTTGCAGCCCGGGCGCCACACCTTCGATACGGTGAACTACATGAACGTCGACGTCACGGAAACGGCACCGGCCGGCCAGCGCCTGATGGAAGCCCATCGCGATTACATCGATATCCAGTATGTCCTGGATGGCGAAGAAACTATTGGCTGGCAGCCTTTATGCCAGGCCGGGCCCGTCGTCGACGACAGCCGGGCCGATAGCGATGCCTGGTTCTACAATCCCGATGTCGCAGCCGATACCGTCATTGCCATGACGCCCGGGACCTATGCCGTCTTTACGCCGGCTGACGGCCATCGCTGCCTCTGTGCGCCCGATGGGCAGGGGAAGGCCATCAAAAAAGCCATCCTCAAGATCCACGTCTGAAAGGGGGCCTGACGATGGAACTCATCCCGGCTGTGGCCCAGGCCCTTCAGGAACTGCGCCGCCAGCGGCCCCTCATCCACCACATCACTAATTTCGTCACCATGACCGACTGCGCCAATGCGACCTTGGCCATCGGCGCCTCGCCGACCATGACCAATGCCGTCGAGGAAGTAGCTGAAATGGCGGCCGCCGCCAAGGCCCTGGTCCTCAATCTGGGAACGCTCCAGCAATGGACGCTGGAAGCCATGGTGGCAGCTGGCAGGTCCGCTGCGGCTCACGGTGTTCCCATCGTCTTCGACCCCGTCGGCGCCGGCGGCACGACTTTCCGGACCCAGGCTGCGCAGCGCCTGCTGGACGAACTGCCCCTGGCCGTCATCCGCGGCAATGCTTCGGAAATCACCTGTCTGGCCGCCCATAAGAGCGGTCAGGATTTCGGCGTCGACAGCCGCATCGGAGCGGCTGACCCGGACCTGGCAGCATCTCTGGCAAGGCATTTGGGGACGACCGTCGCCATTACCGGTGCCGTCGATGTCATTGCCGACGGGCAGCGGACGGCAGAAGTCCACAACGGCTGCCCCATGTTGACCTATGTCACCGGTACGGGCTGTATGACGACGTCCCTCATCGCGTCCTTTGCGGCCGTGACCGATCCCTTCACGGCGGCCGCTGCCGGCGTCCTGGCCATGGGAATCGGCGGCGAGCTGGCTCTGGAACGGGGCGGCCAGGCTGGACCTGGGACCTTCCACGCCCGTCTCTTTGATACGTTTTATGCCTTAAATGATACGCTGTTGCAACAGTATGGAAAGGTTTTGATCAATCGTGAATAATGGTGAACTCAAGAAAATGACAGTTACGGCGATTTTCATCGCCATCGGCGTCCTCCTGGCGCCTTTCGTGTCCTTTCCCTTCGGAGGTGCCCGGGTCTTCCCGCTGCAGCACCTCATCAACGTCCTCTTGTCGGTCCTCGTGGGCTGGCGCTATTCGACGGCCGGTGCTTTCTGTATTTCATCCATCCGCATCGCCATGGGCGTCGGTACCGTCCTGGCCTATCCCGGCAGCATGATTGGCGCCGCCTTGTCCGGCCTTTTGTATAAGAAGACAAATTCCATCTGGGGCGCCGTCGTCGGAGAAATCGTCGGGACCGGGATCCTGGGCGGCCTCATCGCTTATCCCGTCGCCGCTTTCGTCCTCGATTCCAAAGTCGTCGCCCTGTGGTTCTTCGTCGTCGCCTTCCTGCCCAATACCTGCATCGGTGCAGCCTGCGGTGCCGTCTTGTACAAGATCCTGCCCATCCGGAAATTTGCCGAAGAATTGAAGAAGTAACAAAGAAATAATAATATCGACTTGTTTATTGACTTATAAGGTGCTGTATATTAAACTATAAATTGGTACTGAGTTTTGTAGTTTGAGTTTCAATGACAGCACCTTGTATTTTTTTTAAGTAGGACGTGTTTACATGACAGAAAATATCCGCGCCAAGATCCTGGCAGAAGCCCTTTGTGAAATCAACCGCCATGGTGCTGATTTCCACATGGACGATCTGGCCCGTAACCTGCGCATCAGCAAGCGGACCTTGTACGAACATTTTTCGTCGAAACAAGAAATCATAGAGCAGGCTATCTCTGATTTTACCAATAAGATCTATACCTATCATCGGCGCATCGTCAGTGACAGCACCATGACTTGCGAAGCCAAGCTCATCGCTTATTTCGACGTGCCCAGTGACAACTGGCAGGTCCTGTCCGTACGGAAAGCATCGGAACTTCTGACGAAAATGCCCGATGTCTGGAACCGCCTGCAGTCCCGCTACGAAAAAGACTGGCGCCTTTTGGAACAGCTCCTCGATGAAGCTCAGGAGACAGGCGAATTTAAGCCTTTTGATAAGTTCCTGTTCTTGCGCCTTTTGCATAGCGCAGCCGACGACATTATCGATTATTTTAATGATGTCAATCACGATTCCTCTTTTAGTGACTATATGAAGCGCTGCATCAAGGTCTTGCTCTATGGCATTAAGAATCAGGAATCGAAAGAAATAGGAGGAAAGTGAAGATGATACAAAAACGCAAATTTGCGACGATGAGCGTCACCGTTCTCACCATTGCCGCGCTCCTGGCCGGCTGTGGTGCCCAACAGAGTGCGACCAAGGCCCCTGTTGCCGTCAACACGTATAAAGTCGTCGCCGCAGACACGCCGGTCAAGGCCGAGTACAGCGGTACCGTCACGGCGACGGACAAAGTGCCCGTCCGGCCTAAGATTTCCGGCCGCGTCGTGGAGAAATACGTCCAGGGCGGTCAGGAAGTCACGGAAGGCCAGCCTTTGTTCCGCCTCGACAGCCGGACTTATGACGCTGCCCTGGCCCAGGCCAAAGCGACCCAGGCCCAGTCCGAAGCCAACCTGGCCAATCAGCAGCTGAACCTGCGCCGTTACCAGACCCTGGCCAGCCAGGATGCCATCCCGCAGCAGACCGTTACCGACCAGGAAGCGGCTACGCAGCAGCAGCAGGCCGTCGTCGCAGCCAATGCGGCCCAGGTCGATGCCGCTCAGGATAACGTCGACGATACCATCGTCTATGCGCCGTTCAGCGGCAAACTGAACGTCGACGACGTCCCCGTCGGCACCTTTGCCACAGCCGGTTCGACGGCCTTGGTCACCATTTCTTCGACGAACCCGGTCTACGTAGAGTTTTCCATCAGTGAATCGGAATACCTGCAGATGACCAAACAGGCCGCTGATAGTACCGGCAGCAGCTGGGGCGACCATCTCCTGCTCCGCCTGAGCGATGGTTCCACCTATCCCTATGAAGGCCATGTCACCCAGGTCAACCACGGCATGGACGGCAACTCCGGTTCTATCGTTGTCAAGGCTGTCTTCGACAACCCGGACAATCTCCTCATCCCGGGTCTCTATGCGACGGTCATCTCGGATACACAGATTCAGCGCAATGCCTTGTCCGTACCGCAGCGCGCCGTCCAGCAGACGCTGGGTAAATATTACGTCTCCGTCATCGACGGCAATGGCGAAGCCCAGAACCGCGAAGTCACGCCGGGCCAGAAAGTCGGCAAGTTCTGGATCATCAACGATGGTCTCCAGGACGGCGATACGATCATCGTCGACGGCTATCAGAAGGCCAAAGGCGCTTCCCTGGACCAGCACTTGCTGACCAAGGAAGACATCGATAACGACAGTTCCGATACGTCGTCGGACTCGTCGGCCAATCAGTAGGGAGGCGAGACCGTGATATCTAAGTTCTTTATCGACCGGCCTATTTTCGCCATCGTCATTTCCCTGCTGATTTCCATTTTCGGCTTGTTGGCGATTGCGACCCTGCCAGTCGCCAAGTATCCGCAGGTCACGCCGCCGCAGGTCCGCGTTTCGGCTACTTATATCGGCGCCAACGCCGAAGTCGTCGGCACGACCGTAGCCAGTGTCATCGAACGCCAGCTCGTCGGCGTCGATAACCTGGTCAATATGGAAAGTTCGACGAACGATAACGGGTCTTATTCCATGACGGTCCAGTTCAAGTCCGGCAGTGATGGCGATATGGATACGGTCAACACCCAGAACCGTGTCAGCCAGGTCCAGTCGACGCTGCCGTCGGAAGTCACTCAGACCGGCGTCACTGTCCAGAAATCGACGAGTTCCATGGCCATGGTCTTCGCCCTCGTGTCGCCCAATGGTTCTTACGATGCGACGTTCATGAAGAACTATGCCACGCAGTACTTCATGGATGAATTGAAATCCGTCCCGGGCATCGGCGATGTCCAGGAATTTGGGTCCGACTACGCCATGCGTATCTGGCTCAACCCGATGAAGATGAGTATCTTGAAGATTACGCCGACCGACGTCATCTCGGCCATCAGCGCCCAGAACAAACAGGCCGCTGTCGGCACCATCGGTTCCCAGCCGTCGCCCAATAACCAGACCTATCAGTACACCATGCGTACAGACGGTCGTCTGCAGACGGCAGAACAGTTCAAGAACGTCATCATCCGCACCAATCCCGACGGCACCATGGTCCGCGTCGGCGATATTGCTGACGTCAGCCTGGGCTCTAAGGATTATTCCGTTACCAGTGATCTGGGCGGCGGCAAGGCAGCCGGCTTCATGATCAGCCTGACGGCCGATGCCAACGCCATGCAGTCCGTCAGCGGTGCCCGTAAAGTCCTGGAAAAAGCAAAGGCTTCTTTCCCGTCTGATTTAGATTATAAAGTTGTCTACGATAGCACGACCTTCGTTACGGCGTCGATCCACGAAGTTATTGAAACCTTCATCGAAGCCCTGCTGCTGGTCGCCCTCATCGTTTACCTCTTCCTTCAGAGTGGCCGGTCGACGCTGATTCCGCTCATCGCCGTCCCGGTATCCCTGCTGGGTACCTTTGCCTGCTTCAAGGTCCTCGATTTCTCCATCAACACCTTGACCCTGTTCGCTATGGTACTGGCCATCGGCCTCCTCGTCGACGATGCCATCGTCGTCATCGAAGCCGTCGAATATGAAATCAAGTATAACGCCCGAAGTCCGCGGGAGGCGACGATCATTGCCATGCAGAACGTACAGAACCCGGTTATCGGTGTCGCCTGCGTTCTGGCCGCCGTCTTCGTTCCTGTCGGCTTCATCAGCGGCATGAGTGGTATCCTCTACCGCCAGTTCGCCCTGACCATTGCCGTGTCGGTCCTCATTTCGGCCTTCGTCGCCCTGACCCTGACACCGGCCATGTGTGCGTCTATTTTGAATGTTCACAAACCCAATGACAATCCCAAGGGCATTTACAAGTTCTTCCAGAAATTCAATGATGCCTTCGACAGACTCATCGCCTGGTATGGCCTGCGCCTGGCTCACTTGCAGCTCCACCTTAAATGGTGCGTGGCCTTCCTGGTCATCATCAGCGCCCTTACGGCAGGCGTCTTCAAAGTCATGCCGACGGGCTTCGTCCCGTCAGAAGATAACGCCTTCGTCATGATGAACGTCACCTTGCCTGAAGGCATTTCCCAGACGGAAACGAAACAAGTCAGCGAAAAGATTAGTAATTGGCTGGAACAGCAGCCCGGCGTAACCAATGTCATGAACGTCGTCGGCTTCAGTATCCTGGCCAATGGGCCGAAATCGAACGGGTCTACGTCCTTCATCGGCATGAGCGACTGGGATCAGCGTAAAGATAAATCCCTGTCCGTCGATGCCCTGGTCGGCAAGATCATGGCCATGGGCAATCAGATTCCCCAGGCTACGGTCATCGCCATGAACCCGCCGCCTATCGACGGCATGGGCACGTCGTCGGGCTTTACGATGCAGCTGGAAAACCGCGGCAGCCATACGACGGCAGAACTGTCGGCGACGGCTCAGAAATTCATCGCCGCTGCTCGCAAACGTCCGGAAATCGGTTCGGTCTACACGGCCTTCGCTGCCGATACGCCGGGCTATCAGCTCGACATCGACCGCGATAAAGTCGCCAAAGAAGGCGTTTCCCTGAGCGACCTCTATTCGACGCTCCAGTCCTTCTACGGTTCCTATCAGGTCAACGACTTCACCATGTTCGGCCGTAACTTCAAGGTCGTCGTCCAGGCCGCTCCGGAATTTCGTGAAACCATCGATGCCAATAACCACATCTACGTCCGCAACAGCGCCAACCAGCTCGTGCCGGTGGCCAACTTCGTCCGGCCGAAAGCTATCGGTTCGGCGTCGATCCTCAACCGTTTCAACGACTATCCGGCCATCAAGATCCAAGGGGCTCCGGCCAATGGCTATAGCTCCGGTGATGCTCTGAAAGCCCTGGAAGAAGTCGCCAAGGACACCCTCGGTGAAGGCTATGCCTACGAATGGAGTGGCATGAGCCGTGAAGAAATCGAAGCCGGTAACAAGACGGTTTACGTCTTTGCCCTGGCTATCCTCTTCGTCTTCCTCGTCCTGGCTGCCCTCTATGAAAGCTGGAAAGTACCATTTGCCGTCATGTTCAGCCTGCCGGCAGGCGTCTTCGGGGCTTCGGTCTTTGCCTATCTCATGAACCAGCAGAATAACCTGTACTTCCAGATCGGTCTGCTGGCCGTCATCGGCCTGGCCGCCAAGAATGCCATCCTGATCATCGAATACGCCAAAGTCCGTGTCGATGAACGCGGCATGGATCCCGTATCGGCTGCAATCGAAGCGGCCAAGATCCGTCTCCGCCCGATCATCATGACGTCCCTGGCCTTCGTCGTCGGCTCTGTCCCGCTGGCCATCGCTACCGGCGCCGGTGCTGCGTCGCGAGTCACTATGGGGATTACCGTCGTTTTCGGTACGTCCATCGCCACCATCTTCGGTGTCTTCCTCATCCCCATGATGTTCATCATCGTAGAAACATTCGGACACAAACGCGTCCGTCCTAAACAAGAAGTCGGAAGACTGAAAGATATGTAGTGAAAAAGGGGCTGTCGCCTTAAGCGACAAGCCCCTTTTGTGGTTCGTTTGTCGTGGGTCGTTCATCGAAGCGGACGCAGTCCGCGAGCTGTAGGGGCCGCCTTAATCGGCGGCCCGTGCGAATCCTGTGTACAGCCTTATTCTTTGGATTTGGGTGAATCTTTCGAACCACGGCAAACGCCAAACGAACCACGAAAAAACGCCTGCTGCAGAAACAGCAGGCGTTTTTTTACGCTTCATTTGCCAAAAGGCGTTCTTTCATTTCCAGGTAGCGCGTCGTGTAGTACGGTGTCAGCTGGGATTCGCGCAGGTCGTTGCCGAAGGGGCGGCGGCTGATGGAGAGGATAGGGGGGCTCTGGATGCGCTTGGCGACGGCGAAGCCGGCGATGAGGCGCCACCACCGTTCCAGGTCGTCGATGAAGGCTTTGGCCGTCGGGAAGAGCTGATGGACGTCGACGGAGCAGCCGATGTTCTTTTCCAGGGTACCGTCGATGTACCATTCGAGAATCGATTCTGGTGTCGCCCGCTGCCAGCGTTCGACGAAGGCGGCGAAGAGGTAATCGTGATAGGGATAGATGATCGGGTCGCCCTGGCCTTTGGTGATATCCTGTTTGTCCGACAGTTCGGCACTGGGGACGATGTCGATGCTGCCTTGCGGGACGACTTCGCGGTGGAAGACGGTTTCATTGAGATAGCGGGCTAGGTCGTAGACCTGATGCTTCCACAAGTCTGCCGTGGCAGCCAGGTAGCCGGCGCTGTCGCCGTAAAGGGTCGCATAGCCGACGGACAGTTCGGCTTTATTGGCATTGCACGTGAAGACGCCGCCGAACGCGGCAGCGGCTGCGGCCAGGATACGGCTGGATCGGTCGCGGGCCTGGATGTTTTCTTCGATGAAGCTCGTCAGTTCCAGCTGCCCCTTGTCCTGGCCGCCCTGGCTGAGCTTTGCCTGGCTGAACTGGCTCCGCGTCAGTTCCAGGCTGTCCTGGACGGGGACGACCGTATACAGGCAGCCGATGTTGTCGGCCAGTTCCTTGGCCAGGCTCTTGGTCATGTCCGAGTTGTAGCAGCTGGGCATGTTGACCAGGAGGATGTTTTCCGGCGGCAGGACCGTCGCATAGAGGGCGGCGTTGACCGCCGAGTCGATGCCGCCAGAGACGCCGAGGACGACTTTGTGGACGCCAATGGCATCCATGAAGGATTTCAGGCCGTAGTGCAGGCTGGCGTAGATGTCATCGATCTGGCTCTTTTCCGGCTGCAAGTGGGCCGGCGAGACGAAGCGCTGCGTCGTTTCATCGAAATCGACGATGGTCATTTCTTCAGTGAACGGCGTACATTCGACGTGCTGCGAGCCATCTTTCTGGTAGGTGCTGCTGGCGCCGTCGAAAGTGTAAATATTCTTGCCGTTGTTCTGGATGCCCGTGCAGTTGACGTAGATGGCCGGGCAGTGGACCTTGTCGATGGCCTGGCCAAACAGGCGGTGGCGGCGCTGGGTCTTGCCCAGGGTGAAGGGCGAGTTGGAAATGTTGATGAACATATCGATGTCGTACATTTTCCCTAAATAGCTCATGGGCTTGAAGGGATAATTTTCATCCCAGCTGTCTTCGCAGATGAGAGGGCCCATGCGGAATTTCCGGCCGTCGTCGAAGGCAATCTGGACGGGCGACAGGAAGTCTTCCGGGAAGGCGTGGCGTTCCTGGGCGACTTCGATGAGCGACGTGAAGTAGCGGATGTCGCTAAATTCCCGGTAATTGGGCAGGAGCGTCTTGATGTAGAAGGGGTAAGGCGAACGGGCCGGCGAAATCCAGCGGCCATTATAGGCGATGAACATGGCGTTGTATTTCCGCGTCCGGCCGTCGAGGTTGACCCGGTCCGTTTCTTTGGCGACGTTGCCGAAGATGATGGCTATGCCATCCGACAAGGCTTTGATTTCTTCGCCGAAGCGGGCGCAGTCGTCGATATAGTCGGGCTGGTCCCAAATGTCACCGATGAGGTAGCCCGGGATGGCGAGTTCCGGGAAGACGATGAGGTCGCAGCCGGCGGCTTTGGCCTTGGCAATGAAGTCTTTCATGACGGCTGTGTTCTGCCGTGGATTGCCAGGGTGGACGTTTGTCTGGGCAAGTGCTATTTTAAACAAGGAAAAGCCTCCTTTTCATAGGGGAAAATCTATATACTATCTCATCTTATCATAAAAAGGGGCCGGCGAAAAGGCTGTCCCCGGCCAGGGGCGGAAAAGACATGACAGAACGCCGTCCTTGCGGTATACTTATATATACATATAACAATTCAAAGAAGGTCTTCCATGAACACACTGCTTACTATCCTGAATTCCAAATTCATCCAATCGTCCCTGGCCCTGCGCTGTTTATCGACGGCCTGCGAACACCAGGGCGTCGACGTGGCTGTGGCTGAATACACAATCAATCAGAATGTCTATGACATCCTGCGCCACATCGCGTCTTTTCGGGCTGATGCCATCGGCTTTTCCTGCTACATCTGGAATATCGACATGACCTGCCACCTCATCGACTTGGTGAAACAGGTCTTCCCGGACACGAAAATCTTCGTCGGCGGCCCGGAAGTATCCTATACGGCCCGGCAGATCCTGGAAGACTACGAACACATCGACTATGTCCTCCAGGGGGAAGGGGAAGACATGGTGCCGGCCTTCCTGAAATCCCTGGCCGCCGGCCGCGACGGGACGGAAGTGCCCGGCGTTCTGGGCCGCGTCCACGGCGTCATCCAAGGCGATGAAACCTTCCAGGAAGTGGAAGACCTGGACAGCCTGCCTTTCCCTTATGAACACCAGGATTTCCGCGAACTGGACCACCGCATCATGTACTATGAAAGTTCCCGGGGCTGCCCCTTCCACTGCCAGTACTGCCTGTCCGGCATGAACGACCGCGTCCGTTTCCGCTCAGTCCCGCTGGTCCTGAAGGAACTGCAGGCCTTCGTCGATGCCGGCGTCCATCAGGTCAAGTTCGTCGACCGCACCTTTAACTGCAGTCCCGCTCATCATCGGCCCCTCATCGAATACATGATCGGCGTCGATAAGCCCATCAATTTCCACTTGGAAATCGAGCCCGGCGTCCTCACCGATGACGATATCGATCTCCTGGCCCGGGCGCCGAAAGGACGGATCCAGCTGGAAATGGGCATCCAGACGACATATGAGCCGACGCTTCAGGCCATCCACCGCCATAATGACTGGCCGCGCATTACGCACATCATGGAACGCCTCGTCGCTTTGGGGACGATGCACCTCCATCTGGACCTCATCGTCGGCCTGCCTTATGAAGACTATGACCATCTGCGCCAGTCCTTCAACGATATCTATGCCCTCCGTCCGCACAAGCTGCAGATCGGCTTCTTGAAGCTCCTCAAGGGCTCCGGCATCCGCCGCGACTATCCCGGCGATTACCGCTATGATCCCCAGGGGCCGTATGAAGTCCTGGCGACGACGTGGCTGCCTTATGAAAAAGTAGCTTATCTGAAGGTCCTGGAAGACGTCTTTGAACGGACCTATAACTCCGGGAAATTCACATATCTTTTCAACTGGCTCGGCCGCCTCTTTGCACCGGATTATATGAAACTCTACGAAGCCTTGACAGAGGAGTGGCTCGTCCTGCATAATGACCAAAAGGCCTTGTCAGATGAGTCCTTATGTCATTTCCTCTGCCACTGCCTTGAAGAAGTCCTGCCGCTGACGGCAGACCAGAAGGCGTTGGCCAAAGAACTGCTGGCCCTGGATATGCTGACCTTTTTCCGCTTCCGCCTCCAGGCCGGCTTCCTCGGCTGGAGCGAAGCGCCGCGCAGTGAGACCGATGCCATCTTCCGCGACGAAGCCTGGCTGCAGACCTATGCGAAAGACTATCGTTTTACCAACTGGCGCGATATCAAGATGCGCTATCGCATCTGGCCGGCCAGCCCGGCCCTGAAGGCCGAATTGAGCCGCTATGGAGCCGTGCCCGCAGACGATGCCTATGTATTGGCAGAAAAGAAGAAAGACCGGGCCGATTGGTGCCTTATCCCGGTCAAAGGAGAATCATTGTGAACGAACGCTATCGCGTCTATTCGACGTATTTAAAAGAGACTTATGGCGAAAAAGTCTATAAATTGCCTATCAGCATCCCCGATACCTGTCCCAACCGCGACGGGACCCTGGGCGTCCGGGGCTGTGCCTTCTGCGGCTCTATCGGCGCCGGGTATGAAAACCTGCCGGCGACGGTGACCATTGGCCAGCAGATTGAACAGAACATGGCCCACATCAAGCCGAAATACAAGGCCAACAAGTTCATCGCTTATTTCCAGAATTTCACCAACACCTATTTGCCGCCGGACCGTTTCCGGGATTACCTCGTCGCCGCCTGCCAGCCCGATATCGTCGCCCTGGCCATCGCCACCCGGCCGGACTGCCTCAACGAGACCTATCTCGACATCATGGCCGAAGTCAAGGAAACGTACGGCGTCGATATCCTCGTCGAGCTGGGCTTGCAGACCGTCAATTATAAGACCTTGGCTAAAATCAACCGCGGCCATACGGTCGCCGAATACATTGATGCCATGGTCATGCTCCGGGCCTATCCCTTCCGGACCTGTACCCACGTCATCCTCGACCTGCCCTGGGATACCATAGAAGATACCATCGAAACGGCCAAAATCATCGCTGCCCTCGGTTCGGACGAAGTCAAACTCCACGCCCTGTACATTATCAAGCACACGGCCATGGCCGAATGGTACGCCCAAGGGGATATCAAGCTCTGGACCTGCGAAGAATATGTCCGCCGCGTCGTGGCCTTCCTCGAATACAGCCGGCCCGATACGGTCTTCCAGCGCCTCATCGGCCGGGCGCCGAAAGAAGCGACGGATTTCGCCAACTGGGGCATGGGCTGGTGGCGCATCCGCGACATGATTGACGAAGAACTGGAAAGACGGGACACCCGGCAGGGAGCCCGCTGTGACTACCTGCACGGCAAAGCCGTCCGTAAATTCATGACATAAAGGAGCATCTCATTTTGGTAGAAAAGAAACTGCAATTTTCCGATTTGCGTGAAGCCCGGGCCGTCCTGGGCATGAAAGACGAATTTCTCAAGACGATGCAGCGCGAATTTCCGGACTGCCGTATTGCCGTCCGCGGTGATACGGCCATGATCGTCGGCAGCGAACAGGATGTGGCCTGCGTGACCGAAGTCTTCCGCGTCCTGCGCTACTTATTCCGGGAAAATACGTACCTCACGACGCAGCACGTCCGCTATTCGGCCAGACTCATCAAAGAAGGGCAGTCAGAGGCCCTGCACAACCTTTATGAAGACACTGTCGGCATTTCTGCCCGGGGCCGTCTCATCAAACCCAAGACGCTGGGCCAGAAGCGCTACGTCGATTCCATCCGCAAGAACCTGGTCACTTTCGGCATCGGGCCGGCCGGGACGGGCAAGACCTATCTGGCCGTGGCCCTGGCGGCTTTTTACTTGAAGAACCGCGAAGTTGAACGGATCATCCTCACCCGGCCGGCTGTCGAGGCCGGGGAAAAGCTGGGCTTCCTGCCCGGGGACTTACAGGAAAAGATCGATCCCTACCTGCGCCCCTTGTACGATGCCCTGGCCGATATGTTCGGCTACGACCAGTTCCAGAAGATGATCGACCGCAACATCATCGAAGTCGCGCCCCTGGCGTACATGCGCGGCCGGACTCTGGAAGAGTCGTTCATCATCCTCGATGAAGCCCAGAACACGACGCGGGAACAGATGAAGATGTTCCTCACCCGTATGGGCAACCACTCGCGGGTCGTCGTCAACGGCGACGCCACGCAGATCGACCTCGTCGACCGGCGCATGTCGGGCCTGACCGAAGCCGAAAAGATACTCAAAGACGTCCGCGGTGTCGGCATGGTCTATTTCAGCGATGAAGACGTCGTCCGTCACGACATGGTAGGCCGCATCATCCGGGCTTACGAAACTTATTATAAACAAGACCACTGATTGGGGGAATATCCATGAATATCAACATCAATTACGAAGATCCGTCGTTCCAGCATGATGAATATGAAAAAGTCATCGACCGCGTCTGTGAAGAAGCAGCTTTGGTCTACGGCCTGGGGCCCAATGCGGAAATCAGCATCCTCTTGTGCCACAATGATTACATCCATCAGCTGAACAAGCAGTACCGCAATATCGACCGGCCGACGGACGTCCTGTCCTTTGCCCTCAATGAAGGCGAAGACGACGGGTATGACGGCCCGGACACGGCCCTCTTGGGGGACATCATCATTTCTCTGGAAAAAGTCCAGGAACAGGCCGATGAATACGGCCACTCCTTTGAACGGGAACTGGCCTACCTGACCATCCACGGCATGCTGCACATCCTCGGCTATGACCACATGGAACCGGACGATAAAGCCGAAATGCGTAAAGAAGAAGAATTTATTTTACAGCGCCTGGGCTACGTCCGCGAAGGCGAAGAATTATAAGGAGGAGTCACTATATCTATGGAATCATTTAAATCGGGGTTCGTCGCCGTCGTCGGCCGCCCGAATGTCGGCAAGTCGACGCTCATCAACCATATCATCAAACACAAAGTCTCGATTGTCTCCGATAAGGCCCAGACGACGCGCAACCGCATCCTCTGCATCCATACGGACGACGAATGTCAGATCGTCTTCCTCGATACGCCGGGTATCCACAAGCCGAAGCACAAGTTAGGGGAATTTATGGATGAAGCGGCTTACCAGTCCCTGCGCGACATCGATGCCGTCTTGTTCCTCATTTCCGGCAATGAAAAGAAAGGCCCTGGCGACCTCTTCGTCCTGGAAAAATTGAAAGACGTCGGCGTTCCGGTCTTTTTGATCATCAATAAAATCGACGTCATGAGCAAGGAAGAAATCTTGAAAAAGATTACGGAATATGCCGAACTCTATCCCTTTGCCCAGGTCATCCCCATTTCGGCGCTGAAAGGGGACAATGTCGATGCCGTCGTCGACGAATTGCGCAAGATCCTGCCGGAAGGGCCGAAGTATTTCCCGGACGACATGATTACGGACCAGCCGGAACGGCTCTTAGTCGCTGAAATCGTCCGGGAAAAGCTCTTCCGCTGCACCCGCGATGAAGTACCCCACGCCATTGCCGCCTATGTCGAAGAAATGACCCAGCGCGGCAAGAACAAGGTCTATATCCGGGTCACGGTCTACGTCGAACGGGATTCGCAGAAGCGCATCGTCATCGGCAAGAATGGCGCCGTCCTCAAAGAAGTGGGCAACCTGGCCCGCCAGGAAATCGAAAACCTCCTGGGGTCGTCGGTCTACCTCGACATCTGGGTCAAGGTCAAGCGGGACTGGCGCAACAAGTCGGGCGCCCTCAGTGAATTGGGCTACAAGAACGAGTAGGGGGCAGTACGATGGAAGTACAATCAATCGTCCAATGTCTCCTCGTCTTCCTCATCTGCCTGGCCGTCAGCGCCATCTGCGTTACGGGCAAGTTCGCCTTTGCCCAATTGCGCCGGGAATATCTGGAAGAACTCGTCCGCGACGGCGATACGTCGCTGAAGCCGCTCTTGTCCCTCTATGACAAGCCCATCGTCTTTCTCGGGACGGCCCAGCTCGGCATGGCCTTGTCCGGTCTCATCGCCGGGGCTGCCGGCTTTTGCGGCCTCTATGGTCTGTACGGCCTCCTGGCGCCTTACATCGGCCACACGTGGCTCATCTGGCTCATCGAAATCTGTGCCGGCATCGTCCTCTGTTTCATCCTCTGGGTATTTGGCGAACTCATCCCCAAGTCCATCGGCCTCCAGCGCCCGGAAAAGAGCCTCAAGGCCCTGCGCCGTTTCATCCAGCCCTGGAGCCGCCCGCTCATGCCGTTCATCCTCTTCGGCAACTGGCTGGGCCGGGCCATCCTGGCCGGCCGCGGCCTCGATGTGACCAATGAAATCGACATGGCCCATTCTGAAGACGAAATCCGCATGCTGGTCACGGCCAGCCATAAAGAAGGCAAGATTGATCAGGTCGAAAGCGAACTCATCGGCAACGTCTTCGATTTCGCCGACCGCCTGGCCAAGGAAATCATGGTGCCCCGTCAGGACATCGTCTGCCTCTATACGGAAGATACGATGAGTCAGCATATGCAGACCATCCGCCAGTCGCGCCATACGCGCTATCCTCTCTGCGAAGACGACAAGGACCACGTCCTGGGCCTGGTCCATATCAAGGATATCATGGACCTCTACATCCATAAGCGCAGCAATTTGAATCTCATCAAGCGGCCCATCCTCATGGTGCCGGAAATCATGCCGGCGTCGAAACTCCTGCAGCTCATGCGGACGCGCCGGACCTACCTGGCCATGGTCGTCGATGAATACGGCAGCACCGTCGGCCTCATCGGCCTGGAAGATATCCTGGAAGAACTGGTCGGCACGATCCAGAACGAACACACCCAGGAAAAAGAAGAAATCCAGCCCCTGCCGGACGGCGCCTATGAATTTGCCGGCACGGTCTTATTGGAAGACGTAGAAGAATTGCTGCACATCCCTGTCGAAGACGACGTCGATACGGATACCATCGGCGGATATGTCTTCAATGCCTTGGGCCATACGCCGAAAGTTCACGATGAAGTCACTATCGGGACGTACCGCTTTACGGTCCTGGAAATGCAGCGGTTCCGCATTGTCCGTCTGAAAGCGGAACCCCTTCCGGAAAGGGAAGGGGCGGGAGACGGAGAGGAAGGAGACGCCGAGGCGGACCATGAGGCGTAGCGGGTATTACGGCCGCAAGCCGTCGCGGTCCTATGAAGGCATCATCCTGACCGTCCGCAAGACCAGTGCCAAGCAGCTCGTCGTCACCGTCCTGACCCGGCAGGCCGGCATCCTCCATGTCCTGGCCCGCCGCAGTACCCAGGGCAAGATGGGTTATGGGACGCTGGCTCCGCTGGCGGAGATGACCTTCGACGTCTTTGAAAAGGATGGCGTCTACACCTTGACGGAATACGACTGCCGCAGCAACAAGCGCCTTCGCCAGCTGACCTGGGACGGCTATGTCTATTCGCAGATCTTCGTCGAAATAGTCCTCTTCATGGCCGGCGGCGAAGCCGACGAAGTCCTGTATAACCTGGTCCGCCTCTACGGCCGGGCCATTGAACTCAAGGACGTCCGCATCGTCACCCTCATCGCCGGCTGGCAGCTCATGGCCTTGACCGGCTTCCTGCCGGACATCGACACGGCCCGCGTCTTCTATCAGGGCCAGGGCTATTGCCAGCAGCCCGTCTATTATATCGACGACGAAATGCCGGAAAACATGAAAGAACTGCCACTGACGCCGACTGTCCGCCAGACCTGGAAGACCCTGGTCCATTATCCCTGGGGAACCGAAAAAACAGTGAACCTGCGCGGATCGGACTTGAAATTCCTGGAAGCCCTGCTCTACAACTACGTAAACCAATGCAGCGAACGCCAGATGAAGACACCGGAATTATTAGTGGCTCGTGGCTAGCGGTTCGTGGTTCGTGGCTAGTGGTTCGTAGGATCGGCCCGCCTGGCTCTCCTGATAGGAGAGCTGTCAGCGAAGCTGACTGAGAGGTTGCTCTTTCAACATAGTTTGTAGCACGGAGTTTGTAGAAGAGGACCCTAAATTTAAAGCCATCCGCTAACCACTAACAACTAACAACTAACAACTAAAAAGAGGTTGTCGCACATGCGGCAGCCTCTTTTTGCTCCCTTCACCGTTTATGCAGCGGGTCGTATTTCCAGTGATGGGCATATTCTTTTAAACTTTCAGCGACGGCGTATTGAGCCGCATCTGTATAGACCATCTGCGCCTCTACCGGCTCTTCCCAGATGGGAGACGGCCATTCGCGGGGCGGCTCGATGTAGTAGAGCAGAAATTCTTTGACCTTTTCGATGAACCATTCTGGCAGGCGGGGATGGAATTTCTTATAAAAGATGAATAAGTGGATGTGGTTGGGCATGACCGTAAATTCTTTGATGATGGCAATCTGGTTGTTCCGCTGCATGGCTTTGAGGGCCCGCGTCGCGGCCATGCCCCAGTCCGTCGGCTGCCAGACATGCTGTCCCTGATGGCGCCGGACTTTCCCTAAAGTCTCTTCCTTTTGGTACGTACAGAGCGTGATGAGCTGGTACCGGGGAACGGTGGAGAATGGTTCCAGCCATGAGGGGATAGAAAAAAACGGTCTGTGATACATGGGACTGCACCTCCAAGATAACAAAACCTTTAAAACAAGCTGTGTCGTTGCTTCGATTGTACCGGACAATTATGAGAGGAATATTAAAAAAGGGGAGAACTTCATTAAAAAAAGATTAGAACTTGTTTTTGCTGGACAGCGTGGTATAATAAAAATATTTTCACTTCGTGCACGTTGTGCAGAAAGGACGATTCTATGGTTCGCAGTATGACTTCGGGCAATCCCATCCGCCTCATCCTGGCTTTTACCGTGCCCCTTTTGATAGGAAACGTTTTCCAGCAATTCTATAATATCGCCGACATCATCATCGTCGGCCGGACCATCGGTGTCAATGCCCTGGCTGCTGTCGGTGCCGTCGCGCCGGTCTTCATGGCCGTCTTTGGTCTGACCATCGGCTTGTCGTCCGGTTTTTCCGTCATCACAGGCCAGCGTTTCGGCGCTGAAGATATGGACGGCGTGCGCCGGTCTGTGACGACGTCAGCCATGCTGGCCCTGGCTTTGACGCTTCTGCTGACCCTTGGCGTCAGCCTGGCCATGCCGCTCATCATGCGGCTTATGAACATATCTGATGTTTTATACGACGATGCCTATCATTATATGCTCATCGTCGTCCTCGGCCTGGTGGCCATGATGAGTTATAATCTCCTGTCCTGTATCTGCCGGGCCCTCGGCGACAGCCGGACTCCACTCTATTTCCTCATCGTGTCGTCCCTCTTGAACATCGCCCTGGCCTTGCTGTTCATCGTCGTCTTTGGCTGGGGCGTCCCCGGTTCGGCCATCGCCCTGGTCATCGCTCAGGCCGTTTCGGCCATACTCTGTCTGTGTTTCATGCGCCGCCGTTTTCCCATGCTGCGCCTGACCCGGGCCGACTGGGCCTTCGACTGGCCCTTTGCCTGGCAGCACCTGCGCCTGGGCCTGCCCATGGCCGTCCAGTTCCTCATCATCTCCATGGGCATCCTGGTCCTCCAGTCGGTCTGCAATACTTTTGGACCCGAAACCATTGCCGGCTTCGTATCGGCGACGAAAATCGAACAGCTGGCCTTGCAGCCCATGATTTCCTTCGGCATCGCCATGGCCGTCTATTCGGCCCAGAACTACGGCGCCAGCCAGTACGGCCGCATCCGCCAGGGCGTCCGCCAGTGCTCCCTCGTGTCCCTGGCGTTCTGCCTGGTCGCCGCCCTGGCCATGTATAGCTATGGCCGGGAACTCATCAGCGTCTTCACGACGGACCATGACGAAATCCTCATGGAACAGGCCTTCCTCTATCTGAAGATGTCCGTTCCTTTTTATATCTTCCTGGGCCAGATTTTCGTCTACCGCAACGCCTTGCAGGGCATGGGTATTTCCAGCGTACCCCTCATCAGCAGCATCCTGGAACTGGGCGGCCGAAGCGTTTCGGCCCTGGTCCTGGCCGCCATGTGGGGCTACTTCGGCATCTGCTGTGCCAGTCCCATCTGCTGGGTCATGGCCTGCCTGTTCACAGGCGGCTCCTACTTCTGGGTCATGCACACCATGAAAGCCAAAGGCCGTTGAGAGAAGAGTGGAAGCATAAAGGTTCTACTAACCCCTAGCCACTAACAATTTAAAAACCTTCACTAAAAACTACAAACTGCAAACTTAATACTCAAAAAGGGCTTGTCGTCGTGCGACAAGCCCTTTTTTTCTATTCAAACTGATTGACTAATTCTATGAGTTTTTCTTTATGCTGCGGATACCATTCGTCGTAGGACTGGTTGGCATCGAGGAGTGCCTGGTTGAGGGCCAGGAAGAAGTCCGGCAGGTGTTCGATGGTGATGACGCCAATCTGTTCGCCCATGACGCCTTTGCCGATGGCGTAGTTGCCGCCGGCGTAGATGTTGAAGGCCGGTTCCATTTTGTCGCCGACTTTCTTGCTGGCACCGCGCAGGCCCAGGGGAGCCAGCTGCTGGACTGTGCAGTTCGACGGACAGCCCGAGAAATGGCATTTCGGCAGGAAGTGGCTGTCGATGCCGCGGTCTTTGAACATCTTGGCCAGTTTGACGAAGGTGCCGTGAGAATCGCGCAGGCCCTGTTGGCAGACCGTCGCGCCGATGCAGCTGACGGAATGTTCAAAGGTTGTCGTCGCCGTGTCGTCGGCCGTAAGGGCTGCGACTTTGCGGGCTTCGTCGGCTGTGAGGTTGATGATATAAGCCGTTTCGTCGGCGTTGAGGCGGATTTCAGCGCCTTCCATGGTCTGGAGCGCCTTCAGCAGTTCATGGAAGACAGCTACTTCCGGCGTGCCGCCCAAAGGCTTGTATTCGACGTAATAAAGGCCTTCCTGTTTCTGTTTGCCAATGCGGCCATTTTCGAGGATGCTGTCGTCGGCACCGCTCTTGGCCAGGGGCGTTTCTTCTTCAATGGTCAGGCGGTAATCGTCTTCAGCCTTGGCTTTCGCTACGGCATCGCGGACGGCCTGACGGAACGCATCGTCGCCGAGCTTATTGAGGATGAAGCGGGAACGGTTCTGGCCGCGGTGTTCATAGTCGCCGTATTTCATGTAGACGTCCCGGCCATAGCCCAGGATGTAGTAGGAAATATCCAATGGATCGACGCCTTCGTCGATGAGGATGCCGAAGCGCGAGCCGTTGAGGCCGAAACCGCCGCCGGCATAGACGTCGAAGGTGTGGTCCGGACGGGCCACGAAGCCCAGGTCCTTGAAGGTAGCGTGGCCTTCGTTGTCGAGACCGCTGGAGAAACTGATCTTATATTTTCGCGGCAAGTTGAACTTGGGAATACAGTTGATGACGAAATTAGCTGCTGCCTTGATGTACGGCGTCATGTCGAAGTATTCGCCCGGAGCGACGCCGTGGAGCGGACTGGCCGTGATGTTACGCGGATTGTCGCTGCCGGCGCCGACGCAGTAAATGCCGTGGTCGAAACATTCCTGATAGAGGTCGAGGACTTCTTTTTCGTTCAGGTGGTGGAGCTGCAGGGCTTCACCCGTCGTGAAGTGGATGAGGTCGATGTCATAGCGGTCGAGGACATCCTTCAAAAAGGCGATGTGTGCCGGTTCGATGGCACCGCCAGAAAAACGCAGGCGCAGCATGTTGCTATGGGCCCCCCGTTCGCCATAGCTGCCGAACTTGCCCGACGTGCCCTTATATTTGGCCGGCGGCAATTCCTTGGCATAAAAAGCCCGCGTCGCTTCGGCGAACTGCGGGAAACGGCTGCGTATTTCTTCTTTTGTTTCCTTCGTGATCTGAGTCATTTCATAAACACCCCTTAATTAATTCTAGTTCTTAAAACTATACTAGATTTGTGTCTTATTATAACAGACTTTTTTAAAGAGGGCAAAAAGATTCGCCAGAAATTTGCCTTTTGTTGTATTTTTGTTTAATAATATAGTGTAAAATATAACAAACTTAGAAAGATTAGGAAAGATTAGGTGAGTGTTATGAAACTCCGGGACTGGCCGCTGCGCAAGCGCCTCCTTTTTTCCAACTTCATCATGATTTTCATTCCTGTCCTGTTTACGGCTGTCGTCAGTATGGCCATCTTTTTGGCCCTGCAATTCGGCAATATCAATCGAGCCAATATCATTTCCTTCATCTGGCCAGAGAGCGGGCAGAACATGTCTATCCAATTCGAGCTGAGCCGCCTCCGCGTCCGGGCCGACCAGTATCATGGCGACATGGGCCGTCTCCTCCAGGCTGCGGACCATTTGGAAGACCAAGGCCTCAATGTGTCTATTTGGCGCGATAAGGAAGACCTTTACGATACGGCTGGCATCGACAAGGTGTACCTGCGCCAACAAGTCATGGCCGGCCATCGCCAGGGTCATGCGGACTTCAACTGGACTGGCGAAGGCCTGCGCTTTTACTATATTTCTCCTCATACGGACATCCATTTGGCCGTTGCCGGCGCCGTACCGAGTTATCCTGAAAACGAGTACATCGACTTGTCGTCGAAGGATATTTTGAAAATCGCCTTTTATGTCCTGACTATCCTGACTATCTTGCTGACCATCCTCGTCGGTCTGAAGCTGTCGCGATGGATGGCAGGTCAGATTGTCGATCCTGTCGAAAGGCTGCGCAATATGGCCGATGCCATCAGCCAGGGCGATTTGGATCATCCCGTCCCAATCTTATCGCACGACGAAATCGGCGATACGTGCCAGGCTTTTGAAAAGATGCGCCTCCAGCTGCGGGCAGCGCGGGATACGCGGAAGAAATACGACCAGAACCGCAAAGAACTCCTGGCCGGTATTTCCCATGATTTGTCGACGCCTTTGACAAAAATCGAAGGCTATGCCAGCGGCATCCTCGACGGTATCGCCAATACGCCAGAAAAAGAACGCCATTACCTGGACATGATTGTCGATACGTCGCACCACATGGCCAGCCTGGTCCGTACACTCTTCCTCTTTTCCAAACTTGACCTGGGGCAGGTCCCTTTCCATTGGGAAAATGTTGACATCGCTGCGTATTTAACGGACTATATCAGCGAACAAGCGGATCATTTCCATCAGCAAGGGCTGGATGTGACTTTCCAGTCCTCCCTGACAAAGGCCGTTATTTCCATAGACCGCCAACAATTCCAGCGGGTCATGGAAAACATCCTGGGCAACAGCTTGAAGTACAAAGACCAGGCCGTCGGCCATATGGCGATTACCTTGACTGAGAGCGGGGAAGGGGAGTACCTGCTTTCTTTTGCCGATGACGGCTGCGGCGTCGCAGAGAAGGAATTGCCGAAACTCTTTGAAAGTTTCTACCGCACTGACAAGGCTCGGACCAATGTTGCCAAAGGAAGTGGCTTGGGATTGGCCGTGGTCCAGCAGATCATTCAGGCCATGAAAGGGAAAATCTGGGCCCAGGCGACGGTGCCTAAAGGCTTGACTATTTGCATTTCTTTACCGAAAGGGGAATCATATAGATGAAACGTATCTTGATTATTGAAGATGACCAGGGCATTGCCGAATTGGAACGGGACTACTTAGAAGCCAATGGCTTCAGTACCGATATCGCCGCTGATGGTAAAACAGGCGAAGCGAAAGCCTTGGGAGAGGCTTTCGACCTCATCTTGCTGGATATCATGCTGCCTGGCCGGGATGGCTTCCAGCTTTGCCGGACTATACGAGAAAAGAAAGACATTCCCATCCTCATGGTCTCGGCCCGCCAGGAAGATATCGACAAGATACGCGGCCTCGGCCTCGGTGCCGATGACTATATCGTCAAGCCTTTCAGTCCCAATGAACTCGTCGCCCGCGTGAAAGGCCATCTGGCTCGGTATGAACAGCTCACGTCCCGCGAAGTCCATCGCCATGTCCTGCGTTACGGCGATTTGGAAATTGATGAGAGCGGCCACCGCGTCTTTGTCAAGGGGAAGGAAGTGGCCTTGCCTAATAAGGAATTTGAACTCCTCTTGTTCTTCGCCAAGAATCCGGACATCGTCTTCAGCAAGGAAACCCTCTTCGATCGCGTCTGGGGCAGCGAGGCCCTGGGGGAAACGGCTACCGTGTCGGTCCATGTCAACCGCATCCGTGAAAAAATCGAAGAAGATACGGCAAACCCCCGCTATATTGAAACGGTCTGGGGCGCAGGCTACCGTTTCCGAAGCTGAGTTGACGGATTTTTTTTAGTCCTTTCTCGCTTTATTGTCGCTCTGTTTATCTTTTATTTAACTTCCCTTCCTATACTGATACCAACAAAACGGTCATGAATAGAAAGGGGAGTTTTTGTTATGTATGAATTTCATGCGAAAAAGGAAGACATGGCCCTGTCGGTCTGGCAGCGCCTGTGGCAGAAAATCCTGGCTTCACCAGCCGTCATCCTCCTGGTCCTGGCAGGGGTTCTCTGCTTTGCGGCAAATCACCTGCTGGTCGTCACGGACCCTGTGGAATCGAATTATGCCCTGACGGCCAAGGAAATGCTCCTTTCTGGCGACTACTTCTCGCCGCGCATCTTTGGCAATTACTGGTACGATAAACCGATTTTCTTCTATTGGGAAATCATTGCTGCTTTCAAGCTCTTCGGCATCAGCGATTTCTCAGCCCGCTTTTTTCCGGCCCTGTTCGGTATGGCCGGTATCATCCTGGCCTATGGCTTTACAGCTCGTCTGTATGATAAGAAGACGGGATTCCTGACGGGACTCATCTTGCTGACGACAGTAGAATATTTTTACCTCTCCAAGGCTATCATTACGGATATGACGTTCTTCGTCTTTTATTCGGCCTGCCTCATGGCCTTTTACGTCGCCTACAGCGAAGGAAGGCCGCGTTGGTACTATCTGGCCTATGCCTTTGCCGGTCTGGCCGTCCTGACCAAAGGACCGATTGGTTTCTTTCAGCCGGGACTTATCATCCTGATTTTCCTCGTATGGCGCCGGGACCTCAAGGCACTGTTGCATATCAAGCTCTTTTCCGGCTTGCTCCTGTTCTTGGTTATTACCCTTATCTGGTATGGCCCGATGTACGCCATGCATGGCAGTGACTTTGTCAGCCAGTTCATCGGCGTCCATAATGTCTTGCGGGCCACCGTTTCCGAACATCCTCAGTTCAACGTTTGGTATTATTACAGCGCCATCTTCCTGGCTGGCTTCGTACCCTGGGTGTTCACACTGCCCTTGGCTTGGCGTGACTATGGCCTGTCCCGGAAAGTCGCAGCGGCCTGGCGGGCAAAGCGGCTGCACCTGCCTGTTTTATCTATGAAGACGCAGTTCCTCATCGTCTGGGCAGCTACGATCTTTGTGACCTATCAGCTCATGGCGACGAAATACATGACTTATACCTTTCCCTATATGATTCCCTTGGCCATTGGTTTCGCTTCGTACTTGAAGAAATATGACCGCTTGGTCCTCAACCTGGCCGGCATCGTCATCGCCATCTATGTGGCTGTGACCTTTACCGTCATCGTTCCCCAGTGCCGACAGGCCTCGGCGTATGGCGCCGCCCAGGTCGTCAGCAGCCTGGCCGATGACGAAACGACGGTCGTCACCTATGGTGGCCGCTATCCCGTATCCTTGACATACTATTCCGGCCATACGGCGTACCGCCTGGCGGAACGGGACAACATCGCCAGGATGCTGCCCGGCGGCATCAGCTGGAACGCCAAGAACGTCATGCCCTTCATGGCCATCGAAGACCTGCCGGACCAGGGCAAAGTCCTAGCCGTCGTCCGCGACCGCGATGAAGCCCGTTTCCTGCAGGACGTCTCAGGGACATGGCAGTGGCGCGCTCAGAAGGGCGTCTGGGTCATTTACCAAAAAGTATCGGATTTGTAAGGCTCCTGGAAAGGCCTTGTGACTGAATTGTAACAGCCCGTGCGTATACTATAGTCAACCTTGAAAGGGAGAGTGATAACGATGAAGAAATTCAACTATATAGTACGCATGATGCTGGTTCTGGTCGTCACCTTCATGACCTTCAGTGGCGCCGCCCTGACGGCACAGGCTGCCGAACCGCATAGCCATTCCCACCGCTGGGAACAGCGCGATGACCGCGACTACCGCCATCACGACGGCGATTGGGAAAAGAACCGGAAACGTTGGGAAAAAGACCGGAAACAATGGGAAAAGGACCACAAATCAGAATCCCAGAAAAAAGTCGATAAAGCCAACCGTAAGGCCAACATCGCCATCGGCGTAGCCGCCGTAGCCACCATCATCGCCCTGGCGAAGTGAGTGGGGATAGTGGCTAGTAGTTAGTGGCTCGTGGCTCGTGGCTCGTGCTTCGTAGGGGCCGTCCCAAAGGGCGGCCCGCCTAATTCCTTGCATACAAAAAGGGGCTGTCGCACATGCGACAGCCCCTTTTAATTCTCGTCCCGTCTGTTATAATAGGGGGTGCAATTAGATTCTGTCATAAAGGAAGTGTATGTCATGAAATTAACGGACCGCCTGGCTGCGGCTGTGTCTCTCATTCCGCAGGGAGCCGTCATTGCCGATATCGGGACCGACCACGCGTATATCCCCGTCTCCGTTTGTCAAAGCGGACACTGCCCATCGGCCATTGCTGCCGATATCGTTCCCGGCCCGCTGGCCGCGGCTGTAGCTCATGTCCGCGGTGCCGGTTTGACCGACCGTATCGACTGCCGCCTTGGCGATGGCCTGACCTGCATCCAGGCAGGGGAAGTCGATGGCGCCGTCATCTGTGGCATGGGCGGCCCGCTGATGGTCAAAATCCTGCAAAACTCGTATGAGGTCTGGCAATCTCTGCACTTTGCCGTCCTCCAGCCCCAAAGCGAGGCCGGCATTTTGCGCCGCTATCTTTACCAGCACGGCTGGCACATCGAAGACGAACGGCTGGTTATCGACGACGGCCGCTTCTATGAAATGATGCGGGCTGTACCGGGTCAGGCCGACGCCTTGCCAGACTGGCTCTACGATATCGGCCCCGTGAACTGGCAGCGCCGCGACCCCTTGCTGGGCCGTAAGATCGATATTCTCATGGAGACAAAAGGGCATATCCTGGAAGGCCTGAGAAAGAGCCGCAAAGATGTGCACGAACGAATTGAAAAAATAGAAAGCGAATTACGCTTCTGGAGGGAATTGAAATGTCAACTACCGTAGGTGAAATCGTTAACGTCTTGAAAGGATGGGCGCCCTTATCGCTCAAAGAATCGTGGGATAACCCGGGCCTGCTCATCGGCAGCCCCGATGAAAAGGTCGATAAGCTCATGGTCACGCTGGACGTCATGATGGGGACTGTCGACTATGCCATCGAACACGGCATCCAGATGATTGTCAGCCATCATCCCGTCATCTTTGACGGCTTGAAGTCCCTGCGTACCGATACGTACAGCGGCCGCCTGTATCAGAAGCTCCTGGCCCATCATATTTCCGTCTATAGCGCCCATACCAACCTGGACAGCGCTGACGGCGGCGTCAACGACGTCCTGGCCCGTCTCCTGGGCTTGACTGATTTGCAAGGCCTCGTTCCCGTTGCCGAAGATAAGCTCTATAAGATCGCCGTCTACGTCCCCGAAAGCCACGGCGATGCTATCCGCCAGGCCTTGGCTGACGCCGGTGCCGGTTATATCGGCAACTACAGTGACTGCTCTTTCACGGCCAAAGGCGAAGGTCGTTTCAAAGCCCATGAAGGGACGCATCCCTTTATCGGTGAAATCGGCAAAGTCGAAAGGGCGGCAGAAGAACGGATTGAAACTATCGTTCCCGAAAGCAAACTCCATCAGACCGTACAGGCCATGGTGGCAGCTCATCCCTATGAAGAACCGGCATACGACATCTATCCCTTGAAAAATGCCGGCCATCCCTTCATGATGGGCCGCGTCGGGACCTGGCCGACGCCGGAACCGGCAAGGGACGTCTTGAAGAAAATCAAGACCCTCCTCCATCGCGATGCCTTATCCTATGCCGGCGACCCTGACGTCACCGTTCACCGCGTCGCTCTCCTCGGAGGCGGTGGAGCCGGCTTCATTAAACTGGCCAAAGAGGCCGGCGCCCAGCTCTACCTTACAGGCGACGTCAAATACCATGACGCCCAGGAAGCCATCCGCCAAGGCATCGTCGTCGCCGACGGCGGCCACTTCGGCACCGAATTTCCCGTCGTAGCCGACCTCTGCCAGCGCCTGGAAGAAGCCGCAGCTAAAAACCAGTGGAACATCACCTGCGAAACCGACCCGACCAGTAAAGACATGCTGCAGTATATGTAAGGTGCCTTGCGGCGCGCCGTCCGCAATGGCTCCCCTGATAGGGGAGCTGTCAGCGAAGCTGACTGAGAGGTTGATTTCCTGGCAGATAGTGCCGCTGTGAAGTTTAAACACAGCCCATTCTTATCCAATGGCGGGATTTTACGAGCCACGAACCACGAGCCACAGCCTTTTTCACGGCCATCAGGCCCCACATCTCCCATAGAAAGGAAAATCTATCATGACTAAAGAAGAACATGTAAAACATTTATTAGAAGATCCGGTATATGCCATCATGGGCAATGAAGAGCTTTGCCTGGGCCGGAGCAATATGGACGTCGCCAAAGAACTGATTGCTGCCGGCGTCACCATTATCCAGTACCGGGAAAAACATAAGAAATGGCGCGCCAAGTACGAAGAAGCCAAGGCCATTGCCCAGCTCTGCCACGACCACAACGTGACTTTCATCATGAACGATTCGACGGACCTGGCCATTGCCTGCGGTGCCGATGGCATCCATGTCGGACAGGACGATGCCCCGGCTCAGATTGTCCGCCAACTCGCCGGCCCGGACGTCTTCATCGGCGTATCGACCAATACCATCGACGAAATGAAACAGGCCCTGGCTGACGGCGCCGATTACGTCGGCTTCGGCCCTATGTTCCCGACGCAGTCCAAAAAAGACGCCGACGAAGTCGTCACGCCGGAAGCCAAAGCCTATGCACTGAACTATGAACTGCCCGTCGTCACCATCGGCGGCGTCAGCCTGGAAAACATCCGCAGCCTCTACGACGAAGGCTTCCGCTCCTTCGCCATGATTTCCGCTATCGTAGGCCAGAAGGATATCAAAGGCGCCGTAGAAAAAATCCGCCAGACATTGGGGCGTTAGCTATAAAGCGAATATAGCGCAGATGGCCGTCCGCAATGGCTCCCCTGATAGGGGAGCTGTCAGCAAAGCTGACTGAGAGGTTGATTTCCTGTCAAATAGTATCGCCGTCCGCTCGGACTCAGATGCGGCGTTCCGCCGCGACAGACTCATGATTGTATTACGACCGTGTGTTACCTGTCATAAATTCCGGCTGTGCTCAAGATTCACGCGGCCTTTTTGGCCCATCAGGTGCCGACCAGCGGAAGGCGCAGGACGGCTGCCAAAACGGACAGCTGTGGCTGGGCAGCCCGTTATGAGATTTGGCCACACCTATTCTTGTATGATGGTAGGTTTTTACGAGCCACGAACCACGAGCCACTATTTTTCACGAGCCGAGGGGTTCCCGCGGCGATGTCGTCAATTTGAGCTTGTCGCCGCGTAGCGGCAGCTGAGTTCGAGGCGAGCGGTCTGCGGGCCGTCAGGCCCTTGACTCTCATCCCTAAATATGCTATCCTATACGAATGATGAGTATGAAAAGCAATCGCTAGTGCTTTTGCATTAGAGGAAAGTCCGAGCTCCGTAGGGCAAGATGCCGGCTAACGGCCGGCGAAGGTGACTTTAGGGATAGTGCCACAGAAATGTGTACCGCCACGCAAGTGGTAAGGGTGGAACGGTGCGGTAAGAGCGCACCAGCGGTGCAGTAATGCATCGGCTAGGTAAACCCCATCTGGAGCAAGACCGAATAGGGGAGGGATGAAGCGGCCCGCTGATCTTCCGGGTTGTGTCGCTTGAACATGCCGGCAACGGTATGTCTAGATAGATGATTGCTGCTGCGCAAGCAGAACAAAACTCGGCTTACTGATTACTCATCACCTTGTGAATGTAAAGGGGTTGTCGTGCGAAGGTTCCTGCCATCATGCGAGACCCCTTTCTCTTTATAGTTTATAGTACGGAGTTTGTAGTAGAAGATGACTTTAAATTTAAAAAACTTCACTACAAACTACAAACTTAGCACTCAAAAGGCGCTGTCTTTATGCGACAGCGCCTTTACATTTCCCCTTGTCCATGATATTATTTCAATAAGTGGTTTCAGATGGTAATAAACCATAAGAATGAATTACCATGATAATGAATACTTAAACAAACAAAAGCGAGGGATTTAAGTTGGCATTAATCGTTAAGAAGTTCGGTGGCAGCTCCGTTGCGACGCCGGACAAAATGCGGGCTATTGTACAACGAGTCTTGAAAGGCAAACAGCCGGAAGACAAAATCGTCATCGTTGTTTCAGCAATGGGGGATACAACAGACGAATTAGTAGCATTAGCCAAGCAGATCACTTCGAAGACTTACGGCCGTGAAATGGACATGCTCCTGACGACGGGCGAACAGGTCTCCATCGCCCTCATGGCTATGGCTTTCCAGGAAGCTGGCCAGAAGGCTATTTCCTTTACGGGAGCACAGGCCGGTATCAAGACCAGCGACGCCTTTAACAAAGGCCGCATCCTGGCATTGAAACCGGGCCGCATCATGAAGGCTTTGGACCAGGGCAATATCGTCATCGTCGCAGGCTTCCAGGGTATCACCGGTCATGGTGATATTACGACGCTCGGCCGCGGTGGCTCCGATACGACGGCAGTTGCCATTGCCGGTGCCATCCATGCTGATGTTTGTGAAATCTATACCGACGTTGACGGCGTATATACGTCCGATCCCCGTGTCGTTCCCAATGCGAAGAAAATCGACCAGATTACGTACGGCGAAATGCTGGAAATGGCGAAACTCGGCGCCGGTGTCATGCAGCCCCGTGCCGTAGAAATGGGCAGCCGCTTTGGCGTCCCCATTCACGTACGCTCGACTTTTTCTGAAGATGAAGGAACTATGATACAGGAGGATTGCTCTATGGAAGTCAAACAGTATCTCATCCGCGGCGTCGCTTCGGATAAAAATGTTGCAAAAATCACCGTTTTAGGGATTCCCAATAAACCGGGCTTTGCTTATCGCGTTTTCGCTGAATTGGCAGAAAAACACGTCGATGTCGACATGATCGTCCAAAGTGTCCGCATTGCCAACGAAGGCGTTACGGATATCACCTTTACCATCGCCCGCACGGACCTCGAACAGGCTAAGGCTGTCCTGGCTAACCTGCGTAAGGAAATGCCTGTCGAAGACGTCCTCATCGATGACAAAATGGCAAAAGTTTCCGTCGTCGGTGCTGGCATGGCCGGCCATCCGGGCATCGCTGCCGGCATGTTCGGCGTCCTCGGTGACAACGGCATCAATATCGAAATCATTTCCACTTCGGAAATCAGCATTACCTGCCTCATTTCTGAAGACGTCATCGATAAAGCCGTCAAAGCTATCCACGCGCACTTCTTCGACGAAGACTAAGGGGGATACATGTCTGTATTGGATAGCTTTACAGAAGAGATGCTGCAGTCTGAACTGCCCAAACGGGTCATCCTCGAACGCCTGACCCACGGCCTGGAAGTCGAAAAGCCGCCGCAGTTTGCCATCCCGGCTCCGAAGTACACCTTTGAAACGAACCTGCACGGCTTCCGTTACGATTACCAGAACCAGACCGTCACCATTTCCTATAAAGTAGCCCGCGGCCTTCATGACGATATGACCGTGTCCTTTATGACCTTCCGGGTCATCCTGGAAGGACTGGGCGTTTGTATCCGAATGCAGAAGTGGTAGTGAAATACAGAGGGGGTTGCCGCCAATGCGGCAGCCTCCTTTTTGCGGTAAAAGAGGGAAATCGTAGGCCGCAGATGGCCGTCCGCAATGGCTCCCCTGATAGGGGAGCTGTCAGCAAAGCTGACTGAGAGGTTGATTTCCTGTCAGATAATGCCGCTGTTCGTTCGGACTCAGATGCGGCGTTCTGCCGCGACAGACTCATGAAATAAACGCAGGTCGCAGATGGCAGGTCGCCGCGGTCCTGTGGACCGCAAAAAAAAATACACGGCCCTTGGCCTTGTGCGTAGGGGACGCCTAAAAGGCGTCCCGCTGTGAAATTTAACCACAGCCCATTCGGGTCTAATAGTGAGCTTTTACGAGCCACGAACGATGAACGAAAACGGGGGCCAATTAGACCCCATCTCTCCCCGAAAGGAAGGAAACCGATGCATTGTGGAACCGATATCGTACAAATCAGCCGTATCGCGGATATGGCATCGCGTCACGGCCGTTCACTAGGACGCTTTTTCACGTCCCAGGAATTATCCTATTGCCAGCGGCCCGATGGCACGTGGCGGGCTGAATCACTGGCCGGCATCTTTGCCGCTAAAGAAGCCTTGTTCAAAGCCTTGGGCACGGGTTTCCGCCAGGGGAAATGGACGGACGTTGAAGTCTGTCATGATTCACTGGGCGCCCCATATTACCAGTTCCACGGCTACTACGCCCAGGCTGTTCCACTGAAGACCGAACAGCCTCCGTCCCTGTCCATCGCCCACGACGGCGATTACGCCATCGCTTTCACTGTGTTGGGGTAGAAGGGGCCGTTGTTCCCTCGGACTCAGATGCGGCGTTCCGCCGCGACAGACTCAGGATGGTATTACGACCGCGTGCCAATCGTCATAAATTCCGGCTGTTCACAGGATTCGCTGCGGCCTTTTTGGCCCGTCAGGTGCCGACCAGCAGAAGGCGCAAGACGGCTGCCAAAACGGACAGCCGTGGCTGGACGCCTTTCAGGCGTCCCCTACGGTATCGCATACAGGCGATGGAAAAGGACACGGCCACAGGTCACAAAAAATGCACAGCCTACAGCCGGGTGCGTAGGGGACGCCCAAAGGGCGTCCCGCTGTGAGGTACAACCATAGCCCATTCAGCCCTGATAGCCTGTTTTTACGAATCACGAGTTACGAACCACGGCCTTTTCCACGAGCCGAGGGTATCCCGAGGCGATATCGTCACTTTGAGTTTGACGCCGCGCAGCGGCATCTGATTCCAAGGCGGACTGCGACTGGCGGTATGCAATCTGCGGGGCCATCAGACCCCTTTACAAAAAGGAGAAATATATTATGCAAAAAATTACTACTGCTGCTCAGATGCGGAATATGGACCGGATCGCCATGCATGGCGTATATGCCATGGCTCCGGTTGTCCTCATGGAAAATGCCGGCCACGCCGTGGCCGAACGGGCCGGTGCCTGGCTTGACGGCTGGGACGGCAAGGACGTCGTCCTCTTTTGCGGAAAAGGCAACAACGGCGGCGACGGTTTCGTCATTGCCCGCCATATTTTAGCTGCCGGTGCCAGGGTTTATGTCTATGTCCTCGGCAAGGAAGAAGATTATAGCGATGAAGCGCGTCAGCACTTGCACACCTTGCAGCAGCTGGCTGATGAGGAAACGTGCCTGCTCTTGTCGGCGCCGCAATCCGATGCCGACTGGCAGCTCCTGCAAAAACGGCTCCTGGCCTCGTCCGTCGTCATCGACGCCATGTTGGGGACGGGCTTCCACGGCAGCCTGCGTCAGCCCCTTGCTTCCATCGTTGCCGAAGTCAATGCTGCTGCCGCCGCCGGTGCCGTCACGGTCATTGCCGTCGACATGCCGACTGGCGTCAACTCTGATACAGGCGCTGTCAGCAATGGCGACGATGATGAAGACGGGCCGCTCTTTGCCGATATGACCGTCACTTTTGGCGCCCTCAAGCGGGGCCTGGTCCTTTATCCCGGCCGGGCCTGTGCCGGCCACGTCGAAGTCGATCCCATCGGTATGCCCGGCCCGCTGCTCATGCAGCTCGAAGAAAATCCGGCTTACTTGTTGCAGGAATCGGATATCGCCGAAATCGTCGTACCCCGCAGCCCGGACAGCCATAAAGGGACGCACGGTACCATTGCCATCGTCACCGGCAGCAGCCAGATGGCCGGCGCCGCCCTCATGGCCGCTCATGGAGCCGTCCGCAGCGGGGCAGGCAAGGTCTTTCTCCGCGTACCGGGCGCGACGGCGCCGTACTGCATCGGCGTCCAGCCGGAAATCATGGTCCGCGGCGTCGGTACGGGCGACCATTTTACTGCCGCTGATGCCGATGAAATCATTGCCGAAAGCAAGAATTGGTCCGTCCTGGCCATGGGTCCCGGCCTGGGCCGTGATGCAGAGACGAAAGAATTTCTCTTGAAAGTCCTGGCCGCCGTGACCTGCCCGGTCGTCCTCGATGCCGATGCCCTCAACCTGCTGGCCGGCGAAAAGGCCCTCATCGCTTCCCGCGGCAGCCGCATCATCATGACACCGCACTTGGCTGAATTTTCGCGTATCAGCGGTCTGTCTATGGCAGAAATCAAAGCGGACCCCATCGCGGCAGCCCGGCAGTTTGCTTCGGAATGGAAGGTCAACCTCGTCCTCAAAGGGGCGCCGACGCTCATCGTTTCAGCCAAGACGGGCAATGTCTACGTCAATTCCACAGGCAATGCCGGCATGGCCTGCGGCGGCATGGGAGACGTCCTGACCGGCATGATTGCCGCTATGATAGCTCATCAGGGCATGAGCGACTTGTGCAGTGCTGCCTGCGCCGGTGTCTATCTCCACGGGGCTGCTGGCGATGCCTGCCGCAAGGACCACGGCCCTTATGGTTTTACCCCCATGGAAACAGCCGATGTCCTGCCGCAGGTCCTGGCATCCTTAGAAGAAGATTTGGCCCTGCCCATTTTGCAGCAGCCCTTGATTGGAGGAAAATAACGTGAAAAAAAGAAGCTTCTTTACAGCCGCTCTGGCCCTGGTCATGAGCCTCATGCTCATCCTGGCCGGCTGTGGCAACAGCGCTTCGTCCAGCTCGTCTGGCGGAGCCAAAGCCGTTCAGTCTTTGACGGCTTCTGACAAAGATTTGCGCGTGTCCGTCCTTAACGTCGGCCAGGCCGATGCGACGCTTATCCAGTATAAAGGCAAGAACATGCTCATCGACACGGGTGACGTCGACAGCCGGGCTGATTTGGTAAAACAGCTCAAAGAACGCAAGGTCAAAGACCTGGACATCGTCGTCATCACCCATCCCCACGGTGACCACATGGGCGGCATGGCAGAATTGTTCAAAGATTTCAAAATCAAACAGATTTACGACAATGGCCAGAGCGCCAATACGGCCATGTACCGCAATTATCTGAAGAACATCAAAGCCAAGAACATCGCCTATAAAGTCTTGAAGAAAGGCGATACCTTCACCCTTGGTGATGACGTCAAATTCACAGTCCTGTCGCCGGCCAAACCCTTTACCAAAGAAAATACCCAAGGTGTTTCCGAAAGCGGCCTGACTAACAATAATTCCATCGTCTGCAAGATGACCTATGGTCAGTTCTCCATGATGTTTACTGGCGATGCCCAGAAAGAAGCGGAAGACCAGATCCTCAAGGCTTACAAACCGGCCGACCTCAAATCGGACGTCCTCAAAGTCGGCCATCACGGCAGCAAGACCTCGTCGTCCGACGCCTTCGTCAAAGCCATCGCGCCGAAAGCGGCAACCATCTCCTGTGCTGCCGGTAATCAGTACAAATTCCCGCATGAACCGACCTTGAAGACCTTGCAGAAATACAACGTCGAAGTCTATCGCACCGACCGCAACGGTACCATCACCATCACCACCGACGGCTCGTCGTACAGCATCGCAAAGGAGCACTGATATGAAAAAGGAACTCATCGGAAGTATCGACCGCATTACCGAACAGACAGCCTGCATCATCCTCAACGACGATGAACACCAGCTCCAGATTCCACTCGAACTCCTGCCAGACGGCGCCGATGAAGGCATGGCCTTCACCATCACCATCGAACGCAACGAAGAAGAAGAAAAACGCCTGGCCGAAGAAATCGCAACCCTAAAAGAAAGCCTCTCCCAATAGGAGAGGTTTTTTCTTTTGCTTTTTACGGATTACGAGCCACTGCCTTTCCTTGGACTCAGATGCGGCTGCGCCGCGACAGACTCAAACTAACAACGACGCTTCGGGAAGCCCTCAGCACGTAGCGGGCCGCCCGCCGCTACCATCTGTCCAGGTAACCGTTCTGTACTTGACGTGTTAGAATATTTTGGGCGGCCCCTACGAATGCGGCTGCGCCGCAACAAACTCATGAAATGAACGCAGTTCGCCGGTCGCAGATGGCAGGCCGCTATGGCCCTGTGGACCGCAAAAAAATCACGGCCCATGGCCTTGTGCGTAGGGGCCGTCCCGGTCAGGGCGGCCCGCTGCGATATTCAACCACAGCCTGTCCGAGTATAATGGCAGGCCTTTACGAGCCACGAACAACGAGCCACTGCTTTTCCCTCGGACTCAGATGCGGCTGCGCCGCGACAGACTCAAACTAACAACGACGCTTCGGGAAGCCCTCAGCGCGTAGCGGGCCGCCCGCCGCTACCATCTGTCCAGGTAACCGTTCTGTACTTGACGTGTTAGAATATTTTGGGCGGCCCCTACGAATGCGGCTACACTGCAATAAACTCATGAAATGAACGCAGTTCGCAGGCGGTCGGTCGCAGTCTGCGCGGTCCTATGGATCGCAAAAAAAATCACGGCCAGCGGCCTTGTGCGTAGGGGACGCCCAGAGGGCGTCCCGCTTGTGAGATTCGACCATAGCCTATCTGAGTATAAGCAGGCTTTTCAAGCTACTAGCCACAAATCACGAGCCCACGGCTTTTCCTCGGACTCAGATGCGGCTGCGCCGCGACAGACTCAAACTAACAACGACGCTTCGGGAAACCCTCAGCGCGTAGCGGGCCGCCTTCACAGGACGGTCCCTGCGATGCAGCCGAGCTGCGTCAAACTCATGATTATATTATGACCGTGTGCCATTTGCCATAAATTCCGGCTGTTCACATAAGTCACGGCGGGCCGCCTTGGACAGGTCGCCCCCTACATATCGCATACAGGCGATGATTGGGAAGGCCGTTTACCGAATATAACCCAAATACACGGCTAACGGCCTTGTGCGTAGGGGCTGTACCAAGCCTTTTTGGCCCGTCAGGTGCCGACTAATAGGAGTCGCAGGACGGCTGCCAAAACGGACAGCTGTGGCTGGGCAGACCGCTCTGTGATATTCAACCACAGCCTATTCGAGCATAATGGTGAGCTTTTCTCGATGAGCGATTTCCCGGTTGTACAAAGAAATTGAAATCTGATACAATAAACTCAAGGAGGTGTGGCCGATGGATGAAGAGATGATGCAGGATGTAAAGGAGCAGCTGGTGGGCGCGTTGGACTATGATCAAGCAGCGAAAGGCGTTTTGTCACAGAAAATGGTGCTGGCTTATATCTTGAAACGGACGGTTCCCGAATTTGAATCGGCCAGCCTCGACGATATTGCCAATATCTACATCGAAGGGACGCCGGAAGTCAGTACGGTTCCGGTTTCTAATTGATTTCTTCACAAAAAGGAACCGAATTTACCAATAGCGACTACAATAAAATAAAGAAGGTCTATACCATCTGGATTTGCATGGAAGCCCCGCAGGGAAAAAGCGCTATCAACCGCTATCAGCTGAAAGAACAGCATTTGCTGCACCGCTATAAGGAACCTTGTCAGAATTATGACCTCATGGGCATCATCTTTGTCTATCTGGGAAACAGCAAAGTCAAAGACCGGCTGATAAACCTGCTTGATTTGATGTTCAAATCATCAAAGAACGCCAGTGAAAAGATTACGACCCTGCATAATGATTTTGGGATTGATTTGACACAAGAAGAAGAGGGGGATTTGGAAGTCATGTGCAACTTAGGAGAAGGAATCTACGAAGATGGCCTGATGAAAGGCAAACAAGAAGGATGGGAGAAAGGTAGAAAAGAAGGCAGAAAAGAAGGCAGAAGGGAAGGAAAATTGGAATTAGCTCTTGAAATGTTGAAGGATGGGATGGCCTTAGAAAAAGTAGCAAAGTACAGCAAATTATCACTTTCCATCATCAAGGAACTTGCTAAACAAAATAAATTGATTTAGGAATAATTACAAAACACCGCTACGGGGCAAGAAACCATTGGCGGTGTTTTTGTTGAAATTCCCTCGGATTCAGATGCGGCGTTCCGCCGCGACAAACTCAAATTGACAATGACGCTTCGGGAAACCCTCAGCGCATAGCGGGCCGCCCTTTGGCCGGCCCCTACGACGGCCCCGGATGGGGCCCTTTCCACGAGCCGAGGGTTTCCTGAGGCGATGTCGTCTATTTGAGTTTAACGCCGCGCAGTGGCATGGGGGATGTACACAGGATTCACGCGGGACGCCCTTTGGGCGTCCCCTACGAATGGCGGCCTTGCGGGGCGGTCAGGTCCCTTTTATATATATTCCCTCACACGTTTTACTAAACACGTATAATGCATAAAAACAAATTATTACAATCGAAAGGAAAAATTATGATTAGATGTAAAAAAATTGCAGTTATCCTGGCTGTTTTTTCGGCCATGGGTATGGTTGTTCAAGGTCAAGGAAATGGCGATAATATCGCTTTTTCTCAAGGTGGACGCACGCCTTTGCCGGCTTTGGCGCCGGCCGCTTATGAAGGGCATTTCTGGCGTGTCGATGCGGAAAATGATGCCTCTCTGCCTCGGAATTTCCGCACGTGTCAGTCACCTTTTCATAAGGTAGAACATAAATATGCATCGGAAGTCGATTCGTCTTATGTTCCATCGCGGAAAGGCCTGGATGATTTACGTATTTCCGGGTCTGGCCAGTTTTCGGCCCGCCAGTTCGACGCCCTGGTCCAGGCGTTGCGGAAAAAGACGAAAGGCCCCATTTATGATGTCGACTTGCGGCAGGAGTCGCATGGCTTCTTCGATGGTACGGCAGTTAGCTGGTATGGCCGCCACGATTGGGGCAATATCGGCAAATCTCCGACGGCCGCCTTGGCTGATGAACAGCAGCGCTTGCAGGCCGTTTTGGGAAAGGACGTCATCGTCTACGACCAGGGGAAAGGCGATTTGCCCATTCATCCTCGAGTCATAGCGGTCCGACGCGTCCAGACAGAACAGGAACTGGCAGACAGCAAAGGCATCCACTACGTCCGCCTGGCTAACACGGACCATCTTTGGCCGACGCCGGGCGAAATCGATGCCTTCTTAGCTTTCGTCCGCACCTTGCCGGATGACGCCTGGCTCCATTTCCATTGCGAAGCCGGAGCCGGCCGGACGACGGCTTACATGGTTATGTACGACATGATCAAAAATCCCGGCCTGCCCTATAAGGACATCGTCTACCGTCAGTATGAAATCGGCGGCAACTACACGCCGCACGACGTGGCCCATCCTAAACAGGGCGATTGGAAAGGACCGTATTATCATGAAAAACACGAAATGGTGTCTTTATTTTATCAGTATGTGCAAGACCAGGTGAGACAGGGAGGAAGTCAGTCGTGGTCGCAATGGCTGGAGAATAAAAGAATGAGAGTCAATAACCGTTGAGATAGAACTGCCATGAAAAACGATGGGCTGTGAATAAATAACCATAAATAAAATTTTTATGCAAAATTACCCTTTAAATTTTAAAAAATGGCGATTAAAAAATGAAGGGGAAATGGCTTTGTTGAGCCGATTTTTACGATGATAAAAGAGGGCAGCAAGCATTAAATTTTGACAAGTGCCGAAAAAAGTTGTATAATAATCGCAACAGGTGTGGTGCGGACGCAGGCAACACCTGCGAAAAGAGCAAAAAAACAGTACCTTTTTCAAGGCAGTAAAAGAGAGGAAACTAGGACAACTCGCCAATGAACCCTTGGAAAAAATACGTTTCGGCGCTCGCTAGTAACGGTGTAAGACTTTTTACGAAACTTATTTTTTATTGGAAAAGGGGTAATCCTCATGAAAACAAAAGTATTAGCAGCTCTCGCAGCAACTATGGCTGTTGGCGCAACTTGCGCTTTCGCAGCTAACCCGTTCGTCGACGTACCGTCTGACAGCTGGGCTTACAAATCCGTCGTAGAACTCGCTGACGCTGGCATCATCCAGGGTGTCGACGGCCAGTATTTCCAGGGCAACCGTAACATCACTCGTTATGAAGCTGCTGAAATGGTCGCAAAAGCTATGGCTCACATGGACAAAGCTTCTGTTGAACAGCGCGCCCTCATCAACAAACTCGCTGATGAATATGCTGACGAACTCAATAACCTCGGCGTTCGCGTAAGCGCTCTGGAAAACCGCGTCGGTAACGTTAAATTGACCGGTGACGCTCGTGTCCGTTACATCCATCAGGACAGCGATGACCAGGGCAAGGGTGAAGTTAAGAACGATAATTCTTGGTCTTACCGTGTCCGCGTTCGTGCTAATGCGCAGGTTAACGACCGCACGAAAGTCGTTTACGGCGTTAGCACTAACAATGTAAACTTCGCTGATAATAGCACAGCTAGCGATAGTAAGGACAATAACATCTTTACGGACCGTGCTTTTGTTGACTACAACTTCGGCGGCAACAACTGGGATTTGAAAGTTGGCCGTGATGAATATGATATGGGCGGTGGCCGTGCTTATGGCTTCCTCTATGGCGATACTTTCGATGGCGCTCAGTTGAAATATACCAACGATAAATTTGCTGCTACTGCTGGCTATGGTAAATTTAAAGAAGGTGTCATGGGTGGTGACAATGGTGCTTCGGCAGCTACAAAGACTGGCTATGGTGAATTAGAAGGCTTCTTCGGCGGTGGCCGTGCAGCTGGCTCTGCTGTAGGTGTTTACTACAATGACTTCAGTGGCAATAAGTCCTTCAATTTTGATGATGCTTGGGGAGCTTATGGTAGCTTGAACCTCGGCAAATGGAATGCTTTAGCTAACTACGAAAAATACAATAGTGAAAACAGCAAAGCAGATGATCCGGAAGTATGGGTTGGTAAGATTACTTACAATAAAGCTAACTTCGCTACGCCGAAGTCCTGGGATGCTTGGGTTGAATACCTCAATGCCGACAATGGTTTTGGTGATAAGACTCACGCATTCATTGGTTCTACACAGAGCTGGAGAAATGGTAACCTCTTGAACAACGTTAAATCTTGGGGTGTCGGTGCTGACTACACCTTCGCTAAGAACGCTCAGTTCCAGGTAATGCAGTCCTTCGCATCTGAAGCGAAAGAAGGCAACAACGATCCGGGCGAAGAAACACGTGCTCAGTTCGTATTCGTATTCTAATCTCTCCTTTACCGGAAGATTGCAAAAGGCCACTCAGAAATGGGTGGTCTTTTTTTTATATATATTCCTAATCGGCATAATACGTAAAACGTGGCTTGTTTCTGCCCTTTACAGGACTTTTTATCGTGATAAAAACTTACATAATTTTGACAAAACTTACAAAATAGAGTATAGTGGAAGGGAACTAGTATAGTGCTGTGCAGGTATACTAGTGAAAAGAGGTACGAAGAAATAGACAGTCTGAGGCAGTAAAAGAGAGGAAACTAGGACAACTCGCCAATGAACCCTCAGAAAATATGTTTCTGTCCCTCGCTTGTAACGGAGTAAGACTTTATAAGAAACTTATTTTTGGAAAAGGGGTAATACTCATGAAAACAAAAGTATTAGCAGCTCTCGCAGCAACCATGGCTGTTGGCGCAACGTGCGCTTTTGCAGCTAACCCGTTCGTCGACGTACCGTCCGACAGCTGGGCTTACAAATCCGTCGTAGAATTGGCTGATGCCGGCATCATCCAGGGTGTTGACGGCCAGTACTTCCAGGGCAACCGTAACATCACCCGTTATGAAGCCGCTGAAATGGTCGCCAAAGCTATGGCTCACATGGACAAAGCTTCTGTCGAACAGCGCGCCCTCATCAACAAACTGGCTGATGAATATGCTGACGAACTCAACAACCTCGGCGTTCGCGTAAGCGCTTTGGAAAACCGCGTTGGCAACGTTAAATTGACTGGTGACGCTCGTGTCCGTTATATCCACCAGAGCGAAGGCGACAAAGATAAAGCCGGCAAACCGGTCAATGCAGCTACGAAGAACGATGATTCCTGGTCCTACCGTGTCCGCGTCCGCGCTAATGCTCAGGTCAACGACCGCACGAAAGTTACTTATGGTATTAGCACTAATAGCATAAGCTTTGCTGACAATAGCAAGGCTAGCGATAGCGATAATAACAATATCTATACGGACTTGGCCAACGTTGATTACAACTTCGGCGGCAACAACTGGGACCTCCTCGTAGGTCGTTATGAATACGACATGGGCAATGGCCACGGCTATGGCTTCCTCTATGGCGATACCTTCGACGGCGCTCAGTTGCAGTATCACAACGACAAATTTGCTGCAACCGCTGGTTATGGTAAATTTAAAGAAGGCTCGATGGCTACGGATACCGATGGTGTCAAGACCGGCTACGGCGAATTAGATGGCTTCTTCGGCGGCGGTCGTGCAGCTGGTTCGGCAGTTGGTGTTTACTACAACGATTATACTGTTGCTGGTGGCAAGGATCGTACAGGTAGCTTTGGCTTTGATGATTCTTGGGGCGCTTATGCTAGTGCTAATTTCGGTAAATGGAATGCCCTGGCCAACTACGAAAAATACAATAGCACAGATAGCAAAGACAACGACCCGGAAGTCTGGGTTGGCCGCTTGACCTACGGTGCTGCTAACTTTGCTACGCCGAAATCCTGGGACGCTTGGGTTGAATACCTCAATGCTGACCAGGGCTTTGCTGATGCAAATGGCAACTTTGTTGGATCAACCTATGGCTGGAGAGAAGGCAGCCTCTTGAACAACGTTAAATCTTGGGGCGTCGGCGTTGACTACACCTTCGCTAAGAACGCTCAGTTCCAGGTCATGCAGTCCTTCGCAACCAGCGCCAAAGATGGCAATGCTGATCCGGGCGAAGAAACACGTGCTCAGTTCGTATTCGTATTCTAATCCTTCCTTTTGTAGGAAGATTACAAAAAGACCACTCAGAAATGGGTGGTCTTTTTTTGCACAAAACTGGAAAAGACGCAGATAGCCGCATAAACACATACGGCCCGTGGCCGTATTCGTAGGGGCTCGCACGTGGCGAGCCCGCTAGAGAGATTTGACCACAGCCTATCCGGTTTTAATGGTATGTTTTTACGAGCCACGAACCACGAGCTACCACGGCTTTTTCTTCGGATTCAGATGCGGCGTTCCGCCGCGACAGATTCAGACTGACAACGACGCTTCGGGAAACCCTCAGCACGTAGCGGGACGCCTTGTTCAGGACGTCCCCTACGAGTATCGCATACAGGCGATGGAAATGAGCACAGACCGCAAAAAAATGCACGGCCATCGGCCGTGTGCGTAGGGGACGCCCAGAGGGCGTCCCGCTGTGAGATTTGCCCACAGCCCATTCTGGTATAATGGCGGGCTTTTACGAGCCACGAACCACGAACCACGAACCACTATTTTTACGAGCCGAGGGTTACTCGAGGCGATGTTGTTAGTTTGAATCTGTTGCCGCAAAGCGGCATCTGAGTCCGAGACGACCTGCGACCGGCCTGGCCGTCAGGCCCAAAATAAAAAAATTTCAAATTTTTTTGTTTTTTTAGAAGGAATTTGCATCTCCGTGTTGAATACTATACATATAAGGGAAGAGACCACAAGGAATGAAAGCCATACATTTCTTAGACAGGATCTCCCCACGAAAGGAAGGGATGTTTTATGGCAACCATCGTTAGAGGTAAAAATTTAGAAATTACACCGGCTCTGAAAGATCACGTTGAAAAACAGGAAAAGAAAGTCACGAAATACTTTGATAACGAAGTCAATGTCCAGGCCCTGCTTTCTGTAGAAAAAGATCGGAAAATCGCTGAAATCACGTTGAAAGTGGACGGCGTCGTCCTCCGCGGCGTTGAAGCCAACGATGATATGTATGCTGCTATCGATTTAGTCTATGATAAACTGGTACGCCAGATTCATAAATATAAAACGAAAATCGCCCGCCGCATGAAGAAAGGCGCTTTCAATGACGCTCTCGTCGAAGGCCCGGCTGTTCCGGAAGAAAACTTCGAAGTTGCCCGCGTCAAGAAATTCGCGGCTCGTCCGATGGATGTGGAAGAAGCTATTTTGCAGATGAATCTCGTAGGCCACGATTTCTTCGTATTCCTCAATTCCAAGACCGATACCATCAATGTCGTGTATAAACGGAAACACGGGAAATACGGCTTGATTGAACCGGAATATTAAGAGCCGTTCATCGTAGGTCGTTCATCGTTGAATGAATAAAAGAGGCTGTCGCTTTTGCGACAGCCTCTTTTGTGGTTCGTGGGTCGTTTGGCGTGGTTCGAAGCAGAACGCTCGCTGACGCATCGCTGGAAGAATCCTGTGGATCGCCTTATTCTGCATTTGTATGCCTTTTCGAATCACGAACCACGGCAAACGAACCACGGAGGAACGGCACGTTCCTCATTCCTCTTCATTATGGAGGACGCTGATTTTAGGCGTATGGTGGATGGCTTGTTCGAATTCATCCTGGATTTCCTGGCTCGGTTCGCCGTCGAGTTTGCTGACGATGTAGATGGCGATGAGCGAGAAGAGGAAGCCCGGTACGATTTCGTAGAGGCCGAACCAGGCGAATTGTTTCCAGATGAGGACGGTCAGGCCGCCGACGATGATGCCGGCCAGGGCGCCATTCTTGGTCATGCGTTTCCAGTACAAGGACAGGAGGATGGTCGGGCCGAAGGCGGCACCGAAGCCGGCCCAGGCGTAGGATACCATGGTCAGGATGTAGCTGTTCGGGTTGAGGGCCAGGACGATGGCGCAGGCGGCGACGACGAGGACGGTCAGGCGGCTGACGTATATGAGTTCTTTTTCACTGGCATTCTTGCGGATGAAGGTGTGATAAAAATCCTTGGAGATAGCCGATGCCGTGACCAGGAGCTGCGATGAGGCGGTACTCATGATGGCGGCCAGGACGGCGGACAAGATGAGGCCCGATGCGAACGGCGGGAAGAGCTGGCGGCTCATGACCAGGAAGACTTTTTCCGAGTCCGCGCCGGCTAAGGGCGTCGGGACGACGACTTTGCCGACCAGGCCGACCAGGACGGCAGCGGCCAGGGAGATGACGACCCAGGTCATGGCGATGTGTTTCGATTTCTTCAGTTCCGTCGGGTCACCGATGGCCATGAAGCGGACCAGGATATGAGGCTGGCCGAAATAGCCGACGCCCCAGGCCAGGGCGGAAATGATGCCGATGATGCCTGTCGTCGTCGTGTCCGGTGCCATTTCCAGGAGGTTCGGTGCCGTCGCAGCTAATCGGGTCATGACGGCGTCGCAGCCGCCGAAGGCGATCATGCCGACGACGGGGACCAGGACGATGGCCAGGAACATCATGCAGCCCTGGATGAAGTCGGTCCAGCAGACGGCCATGAAGCCGCCCAGGAAGGTGTAGATGACGACGACGCCGGCGCTGAGCAGGAGGGCCGAGAAGTAGTCCATGCCGAAGACCGATTCAAAGAGTTTGCCGCCGGAGACGAAACCGGACGACGTGTATATAAGGAAGAATATGAGGATAAAGATGGCAGAGATGATGCGGATGATATTTTTGTCATCGTGGAAGCGGTTTTTCAAGTAGTCCGGCATGGTCAGGCTATTGTTAGCAACTTCCGTATAGTTGCGCAGGCGCTGGGAAACGAACTGCCAGTTGAGGTACGTGCCGATGGCGATGCCAATGGCAATCCAGGCAGCCGAGATGCCTGTCGAATAAGCGAAACCCGGGACGCCCATGAGCATCCAGCCGCTCATGTCTGACGCTTCAGCGCTCATGGAAGTGATCCAAGGCCCCAGGCTGCGTCCGCCGAGGATATAGTCGCTCAGCCGTTGCTGGGACCGGGAATAATAGACGCCGATTGCCAGCATGACCAGAAGGTACAAGGCAAAGGCCGTCAATATGGAAACATCATATTGCATCATAATCATAAAACCCCTTTCACGCGGTATATAAATAATAAAACTATTTTAGCATATTCATGCGTTGTTGTATATGGGAAATAGGTATTGCATTGTGAGTCGTAGTCGGGGTATAATGTATAATTGATATAATATCACAGAGTAGATTGCAAATTGTGTAAATTGGAGGTCTCGGATAGGTGTTTAATAAACTGATACAAAGACTGCTCGGGAATAATACCGAGCATGAATTAAAAAAGATGTGGCCTATTGTCCGCCGCATCAACGACCTGGAACCGAAATTGGCAGGCCTGAGCGATGCATCGCTGCAGGAAAAGACCTTCGAGTTCAAGAAGCGCCTGGCCAACGGAGAAACGTTGGACGACATTCTGCCCGAAGCTTTTGCCGTCGTCCGTGAAGCGTCGCGCCGTGTGACGGGCATGCGCCATTTCGACGTCCAGCTCCTGGGGGGCATCGTCCTCCACCGCGGGGATATCGCCGAAATGCGTACTGGTGAAGGGAAGACCCTGGTTGCGACTTTGCCGGTATACCTCAATGCCCTGACGGGCAAGGGCGTCCACGTCGTCACGGTCAACGACTACCTGGCTACCCGCGACAGCGAAGATATGGGCCGCATCTATAAGTTCCTCGGCCTGTCTGTCGGCCTCATCGTCCACGACCTCACGTATGACCAGCGCCGCCGGGCGTACAACGCTGACGTCACGTATGGGACGAACAACGAATTTGGGTTCGACTACCTGCGCGACAACATGGTCATCAGTGAAGACCAGATGGTACAGCGGCCGCTCAACTACTGTATCGTCGACGAAGTGGACTCGATCCTCATCGACGAAGCGCGGACGCCGCTCATCATTTCCGGCCCTGGTGAAAAATCGACGGACCTCTATTATACGCTGGCAGGCATCGTCAAGACCTTCACCAAGGACGACTACACGATGGACGAAAAGCAGAAGACCATTGCGCCGACCGATTCGGGCGTTGCCAAAGTCGAAAAGATGCTGGGCATCAGCAACATGTTCGACAACGAACACCTCGACTTGAACCACCTGGTCATCCAGGCCCTGCGGGCGCGCTTCATGATGCACCGCGACAAGGATTACGTCGTCAAGAACGGTGAAATCGTCATCGTCGACGAATTTACCGGGCGCCTCATGTTCGGCCGCCGTTACAGCGATGGTCTCCATCAGTCCATTGAAGCCAAGGAAAACGTCAAGGTCCAGGGCGAAAGCAAGACCTTGGCTACGATTACCTTCCAGAACTACTTCCGTATGTACGAGAAACTGGCCGGCATGACTGGTACGGCTAAGACGGAAGAAGACGAATTTAACAAGATCTACAAGCTCGACGTCTACGTCATCCCGACCAATAAGCCGGCTATCCGTAAGGATTTGCCGGACGTCATCTACAAGACGAAGAACGCCAAGTACCGCGCCGTCGTCCGGGAAGTCAAGAAGCGCCACGCTACGGGCCAGCCGATCCTGGTCGGTACGACGTCCATCAACCAGTCGGAAATCCTCAGCCAGCTCCTGGATAAGGAAAACATCGTCCACAACGTGCTCAACGCCAAATACCATGAAAAAGAAGCGGAAATCATCAAGAACGCCGGTCAGAAGGGCATGGTCACCATTGCCACCAACATGGCTGGCCGCGGCACGGATATCAAGCTCGGGCCGGGCGTCGCCGAACTGGGCGGCCTGATGATCATCGGTACGGAGCGCCATGAAAGCCGCCGTATCGACAACCAGCTGCGCGGCCGTGCCGGCCGTCAGGGCGACCCCGGTACGACGCAGTTCTTCCTGTCCCTGGAAGACGACCTCATGCGTATCTTCGGCTCGGACAATATTTCCAAGTTCATGGATAAGCTGGGCATGGATGAAGACGAACCGATTACGGCCAAGATGATCACCCGGTCCATTGAAAAGGCCCAGAAGAAAGTCGAAAGCCACAACTTTGAAATCCGTAAGTACGTCCTGGAATATGACGATGTCATGAACCAGCAGCGTGAAGTCCTCTACGGCCAGCGCCGCCAGGTCCTGACAGCCGATTCCTTGCGCGATACCATCATGGGCATGGTCGACGATATCATCCACGATGGCCTGGATAAATACGCTGACGAAAAGCTCTATCCGGAAGAATGGGATTTCGCCGGCCTCCTGGCTCAGATGCAGCAGTACTTCGTGCCTAAGAACGCGACGACTGTAGAAGAACTGGAAAACCTGAGCCGTGTGGAAGTCCAGGATAAATTGAAGCAGATCGCCGTCGACCTCTACGACGAACGCCTCAAGGAAATCGGCGAAACGACTATGAAGGAACTGGAAAAGGCCATCATGCTCCGCGTCGTCGACAGCAAGTGGATGGACCACCTCGACGCCATGGACGCCCTCAAAGAAGGCATCAACCTGCGTGCGTATGGCCAGAAGAACCCGCTCGTCGAATACAAATTCGAAGCCTATGAAATGTTCGAAGAAATGATCGACTCCATCAAGCGGACTGTCGTCACCTTCCTCTACCATATCCAGGTCACGTACAGCAAGCCCGTACCGCAGGCAGAAGATCATCTCCAGGGCGCTCATGAAGTCCATGAAGAAAGCAAACCCGTCAGCGCCGAAGACATCAAGCGCGATGAAGAGAGAGAAAAGCAGTAAAAGGCAGCCGTAGGGGCGCCCATGTGGGGCGCCCGCGCGAATCCTGTGCATAACCTATTACATTTATTTTTTAGAAGAGTGGTGATACTTGTGTTACTAGATGAAATGAGAAAACCTCTGGAAGACCTGAAACATAGAATACAAGAAATCGGGGATTCACTTTAACTTACCTCGGAAAAAAGAACGTATCATGGATTTAGACATGCAGATGAGTGACCCGGCCTTCTGGAATGACCCGGATAAGGCCAAGAAGATTTCCCAGGAAGCGACGCTGCTCAAGACGGAAGTCGAAGGTCACGAAGAACTCGTCCGCAAAGCTGACGACCTCAGCGAGTATTTGGAAATGGCCATGGAAGACGGCGATGCTTCCTTTGCCGAAGATATTGAAAAGCAGTACCACGACCTGCTCAAGGATATCGAGAAGCGGGAAGTGCGGCTCCTCTTGTCCGGCGAATACGACAAGTGCAACGCCCTCATTACCTTCCACGCCGGTGCCGGCGGTACGGAAGCCCAAGACTGGGCGCAGATGCTCATCCGCATGTATACCCGCTGGGCCGAACGCAATGGCTATAAACTGACTATCCTGGATATGCAGCCCGGCGATGAAGCGGGCATCAAGAGCGCCGCTTTCCGCGTCGAAGGTGAATACGCCTATGGCTATTTGAAATCGGAAAAAGGCGTCCATCGCCTGGTCCGCATTTCGCCTTTTGATGCTGCAGCCCGGCGCCACACGTCCTTTACGGCTGTCGATGTCATGCCGGAACTGCCGGATGATGTCGATGTCGAAATCAACATGGACGACGTCCGCGTCGATTACTTCCGCGCCTCCGGTGCCGGCGGCCAGCACGTCAACAAGACGAGTTCTGCTGTCCGCATGACCCACATGCCGACGGGCATCGTCGTCCAGTGCCAGAATGAACGGTCGCAGCTGCAGAATAAGGAAATGTGCTTGAAATACCTGCGGGCCAAACTCTTTGAACTGGAACAGGAAAAGCAGGAAAAACTGAAAGCCGAAATCGGCGGCGTCCACCAGGCTATCGAATGGGGGAGCCAGATCCGTTCCTATGTGTTCCACCCGTACAATTTGGTCAAGGACCATCGGACCAATGTCGAAACGGGCAATATCCAGGCTGTCATGGACGGCGACCTGGACATCTTCATCGAAGGCTATTTGCAGCAGGAGAAAGAAAAGAAGTTAGCAAAGCAGGAGCTCTAAATGAAAAAATGGATGATTTTCTTTGTCATCGTCGCAGCCTTCTTGGTCGGTGCCAATTCCTATGCACCGCAGCTGGCCGAAGTCGGCCTTTGCCAAGCCTTGTCGGCGACGCTCAATCTGCACAGCGATGATGTCCGCGTCCAGGCGTCGCCGGGAGCCAAAATCTTCCTCGGCGACATCGACGCCATTACCGTCCATGCCACCAACTTCCAAGCTGGCGATTTGACCTTCGCCCACTTCGACTGCAATCTCTACGGCGTCCACTTCAAGCCGCTCCTGGCCCTGGCCGATCAGGAAGTACGGGTCACGCGGGCAGAGAGCGGGGAAATGACGGCGTCCATCCGCAGCGAGGAGCTGGAAAAATTCCTCGTGAAAAAAGTCGAAGGCTTGAAGGACCCGCAAGTCTCTTTTGAAGACGATGCTGTCCGCGTCCAGGGGCGGGTGAAACTGGGCGGCCTCGTGTCGGCCCAGGCCGACGTCCGCGGTCATTTTGGCATGAAAGGGTCGAAGCTCATGTTCATCCCGTCGTCAGTGACGGTGGAAGGCATGGGCATGCAGATCAGCACGACGCAGATGGCGAGTGCTGATATTTACGACTTTGCCGGCTTTCCCCTGGGAATCCAGCCGGACAGCGTAACCATGCGCGACGGCCTCCTGACCATCCATGGCCAGGTGAGCAACTCATAGATAAGGTGAAAAGAATGACAAATATGAATAAACGCAGTATGCTGGCGATGATACTGGCCGTCTTCATCGGCCTCGTCTGTGCGCTGGTCATGTGCGTACAGCGCAATGCCATAGAAGACAAGTCGATGACGATAGAACAGGCTATGGATTACGATGCTATCGTCGTCATGGCCCGGAACGACGGCTACGACCTCGACACGGCTCTCCAGATGTGCCGCGATGCCGGCGTGACGAGCTTTACTATTTACGATGCAACCCTCAACAAACTGACTCAGCGCGGCGAACTGTCGCTGGTGACGAAACTCGGCGCCGATCTCTATTATCCCCAGTTCGGCCTGACGGACAAGTCTTATGACTACTACCTCATTGGCAAGCCCCAGAGCCAGAAGGACTTGTATTTCGATGAAGTCGTATCGGACCTCAAGGCCCGCTTGGGCGATGACAAGGTGAAGATCATGTCCAACGGCCAGTACCGCATGGCCGGCATCAAAGGCGTCATGCCTGGCCTGGGCGACGTCAACCTTGGCATCCTCAGTGCTGATGCCAGGACCATTACGGACCACGGGTTCCACGTCATCCTGCGTCCGACGAACTACAGCAATCCGACGAAAGAACAGGTTGCCCATTTCTTCGACCGCGCCGATAAGATACAGAACGTATCGGGCATCATGTTCGTCGGCAAGGAAGTCCTGGGCTATACGCCGGTCAATGCCGAACGCAAGACCATGCTGGACTATACGGCAGACAACCTGAATGACCGGGATATTCCCTTTTATATGATCGAATCGGTCAACCAGCTCCAGTATAACCAGCAGGACGGCATGTACGACCTGGCCGGCCTGGTCCATTACCGCACGGCCCGCGTCTATGCCATGGCCAAGGAAGAATTGGAAAAGATTACGCCTGAAGAAGCGGCCATGCGCTACTATATCAGCGACTTGGAACGCAATGCCCGGGTCAATCTCTATCCACTTTATAAGAAGCCCCTCCACGGTATGAACCTGACTCAGACTAACTTGTCCTATGTCAAGATGGTTTCGCAGAAACTGACGGACCGCGGCTATACCTTGGGCAAGGCGTCCATCATGCCGCCGTATTATCCGAACCGCCTGCTCCTGGCCATTACGGCAGCGGCAGCAGCCTGCGGCTTCGTCTTTGTCCTCAACTTGCTCATTCCCCTGTCGGACCGCAAGAACTATATCCTCATGGCCATCGGCATCGTCTGCGCCGTCATCGGCGCTGTCGTCGCCAAAGGGGCCCTGTTCCTTCAGGTCTGGGCTATCGGCTGTGCTACGGCTGCGCCGACAGCGGCCATCCTCCTGGCCCTGGACCACTGGAAGAAAAAGAAAATCACCAGGAAGCTCGGCTATGGCCGGGTCGTCCGCGATGGTACGATCGGCTTGTTCTTTGCCGTCGCCGTCGCCATGATCGGCGGTCTCTATATCGCCGCCATGCTGGGCAATATCCGCTTCTTCATGGAATTTGACTTCTACCGCGGCGTCAAGCTGACCTTCGTCCTGCCGCTGCTCCTGGTTGCCATCGGCTATCTGCGCCGTTTCCCGCTCATGGGACAGACCATCGCCTCGCCGGAAGACCTCAAAGTCTTCGTCAAGGATTTCCTCAACATTCCCATCAAGATGGGGACTATCCTCATCCTGGCCGTCCTGGCCCTGGCGGGCGTCATCTTCGTCGGCCGCAGCGGTCACACGGCCGGCGTCCCCGTACCGGGCGTGGAAGTAGCCATGCGCCGTTTCCTGGAAAATGTCCTCTATGCCCGTCCGCGGGAAAAGGAATTTCTCATCGGCCATCCGGCTTTCTACCTCATGGTCGCTGCCCTGTACCGTAAATGGCCGCAGCTGCTGCACTTCTTCCTGGTCATCGCCGCTGCCATCGGCGTCGGCTCCATGGTCGAAACCTTCGCCCATATCCGGACGCCCTTCCTCATGTCCTTCATCCGCGGCATCAACGGCTGGGTGACGGGCATGGTCGTCGGCATCGGATTGATCATTGCCATTGCCATCGTCAGCTATGTGACGACGTGGCTGGGAAAGCAGGTGGCCCATCGTGACTAGAGTCGTCATTTCCGGCTATTACGGCTTTGCCAATGCCGGCGACGAAGCCATGCTGGCTGCCATTGTCGGCTCCCTGAAAGACATCATTCCCGACGTATCCATTACGGTCATCACCGGCAACTGCCGCATGACCCGGGAAAACCATAACGTACAGGCTGTACACCGCCTGAACTTCTTCGCTATCGCAGCGGCTATTCGCCGCTGTGATATTCTTATAAGCGGCGGTGGCAGCCTCTTGCAGGACGTGACCAGTGCCCGCAGCCTCTATTATTACTTGTGGATCATGAAAATAGCCTTGTTCTTCAAGAAGCCGGTCATGCTCTATGCCCAGGGTATCGGTCCCGTCCGCGGTGCCAAAGCCCGCCGGGCCGTGCGCAAGGTCTTGCAGCGCGTCGCCGTCATCGGCGTCCGCGATGCCGATTCCAAGGCTGAACTGGCTGCCATGGGCGTGACCAAACCACCGGTCCACGTGACGGCCGATGCCGTCTTGTCCATGCATCCCGTCGACAAGAAAATCGGCCTGTACATCCTGAAGAAGCACGGCATCACCGGCATCCGCCGGCGCCTGGGCATTGCCGTCCGCAACTGGCAGGACCACGATGCCTATAAGGAAGCCATCGCCGCTGCGGCCGACGAATTGCAGGAAAAACAGGACGTCCACGTCATCTTTATCCCCATGCAGTACCCGGCCGATGTCGAAGCAGGCCGCGATATTGCCAGCCGCATGAAGACGAAGGCCGTCGTCCTCGACGGCCACTATACGACGGTGGAATTTATGTCTCTCATGGGCTGTATGGATGCGGTCATTGCCAATCGCCTGCACGCCCTCATCTTTTCGGCCATCATGCAGGTGCCGGCGACGGCCGTGTCGTATGACCCGAAAATCGACAGTTTCATCAACCTCATCGGCGATAAGGTCTGCGGTACGACGGAAGACGTCGAGGCGGCAGATATCGTCGCCGACGTGACGAAAAAATTATCTCTCGGCCATTTGGCACCGGAAATCAAGGCCCGCCTCAATCACCTGCGGCGCCAGTCCCTGCGCAATGCCTATCTGGCCCTGCGTATCCTGGAAGGGCGCAAGGGCGTCCGCAAGCGCCTGCAACAGCATCGGAGGTCTTTATGATTGAATTAAAGAACGTATCCAAGGTCTATGACAATGGTTCCATTGCCCTGGACCACGTATCGCTCCATATCGGCAAGGGCGAATTTGTCTTCGTCGTCGGTGCCAGCGGGGCCGGCAAGTCGACGCTCATCAAGCTCTTGTCCCATGAAGAACTGCCCTCGCGGGGGTCGGTCTTCGTCAACGGCATCGAAGTCAATAAACTGGCCAAGAGCCGCGTGCCCTACTTGCGCCGCAAAATGGGCATCGTCTTCCAGGACTTCCGCCTCCTGCCCAATAAGACGGCCCAGGAAAACGTGGCCTTTGCCATGGAAGTCATCGAAGCGCCGCGGCGCCTCATCCGCCGCCGTGTCCGGGACGTCCTCGACCTGGTCGGCCTGGTGGGCAAAGCCGACGCCCTGCCGCGGAACCTCAGCGGCGGCGAACAGCAGCGCGTGGCCATTGCCAGGGCCATCGTCAACCGGCCGCTGCTGCTCATTGCCGATGAACCGACGGGGAACCTGGACCCGGAAACGTCGCAGGACATTATGGAAGTCTTCAAGAAAATCAACCACATGGGGACGACGGTCCTCATGGTGACCCATGATAAGACCCTCGTCGACATGATGAACAAGCGGGTCATCGAAATCGACGGCGGCAAAGTCGTCCGCGATGAACAGAAGGGGGGATACGACGATGAAACTTAGGACCATGCGCTATTACATGGCCGAAGCGCTCCAGTCGTTCTGGCGCAACCGCTTCATGTCCATCGCCTCTATCGCTACCGTCGCCTTGTCGCTGTTCATCCTGGGCCTTTTCCTGACCCTCGTGGCCAACCTCGATTACTTCGCCGAGAACCTGGAAAGCCAGGTCGAGATCACGGTCTACCTCAAAGACGACGTGAGCCAGAAGGACATCGACAGCGTCGGCCGCCGCCTGAGCGCCCTGCCCGACGTGAAGTCCGTTGCCTTTACCGATAAGGACCAGGCCATGGATATCCTCAAGGAACGCATGAAGGACCAGCCGGGTATCCTCGACGCCCTGGACGGCAAGAATCCCCTGCCCAGTTCGTATGAAGTGACCTTTACGGAACCGGAAGCCGTGCGCCGGACGGCGGACATCGTTTCCGATTATCCCGAAGTCGAAGGGACTCATTACGGCCAGGAAATCGTCGAACAGCTTTTCCAGATTACGCGCATCATCCGCTGGGGCGGCATTGCCTTGATCATTTTCCTGACCCTGGCCATGCTGTTCATCATTTCCAATACGATCCGCCTGACCGTCTTCGCCCGGCGCAAGGAAATCGCCATCATGAAATACGTCGGCGCGACGAACTGGTTCATCCGCTGGCCGTTCCTCCTGGAAGGGCTGCTCCTGGGCTTCATCGGCGGCGTCCTGGCTGACCTGGCCTTGTGGCAGTTCTATGGATTCGCCGTCACGGCCATCCATCAGTCCCTGGCCTTCCTGCCCATGGTCAGTGTCTATCCCTTTATGTACCGCACGGCGGCCATCCTCCTGGTCATCAGTATGATCATCGGCGCCTTGGGCAGTACGATTTCGCTGAAACGATATATGAAGGTGTAATATGGTAAGAAAATACATTATCCTGGCCGTAACGGCAGCCCTGTTGTCGCCGTGCCTCCTGTCCTTTGCCGACGATGACCTGCAGGACCAGCTGGACGACGTCCAGACCCGCATGGCCGAGCAGAGCGAAAAGAAGGCCCAGGCCCAAATGGTCATCGACAACGTCAGCGACAAGCTCTATGAAATCCAGAAGAGCCTGGAAGCGGCCCAGGGCGAATACCGGACGGTAACGGCTGACCTGGCGGCGACAGAAGAAAAAATAGCCGCGACTCAGGCCGAGCTCGACGAAAACCGGGCCCGCCTGGAGAAGCGGGAGAAAGTCTTTACCAGGCGCATCCGCGACGTCTACATGCATGGCCAGCTGAGCTATCTTGACGTCGTCCTCGGCGCCAAGGACTTCAGCGACTTCTCGAACCGCCTGGAGCTCTTGCGCCGCGTCGTCGATGCCGATATTTCCCTTATTTCCGACATCCGCCGGGAACGGGCGGCCATCGAAGCGGCCCAGAAAGAGTTAGAAGTACAGCGCGACCGCCAGGCCAAGCTGCGCGATGAAGCGAAGGCCAAGCGCGACGAAATCGCATCGCATAAAGAAGAACAACAGGCTGTCCTCTACCAGGCTCAGACCGATAAGGCGACGGCAGAAAAGGCTTATGCCGAATATCAGCAGGCTTCTCAGTCCATTGCCGAGATGCTGCGCCAGCGGGCGTCGGCTGAAGCCCAGCCGGCTCCGGCCGCTCCCGACAGCAGCGACCAGGGCGAAAGCAGTGATGCCGGCAGCTCCCAGCCTTCCGGCGGGGGAGGGAGCGGTGCCATGATCTGGCCCGTCAACGGCGTCATCACTTCGCCTTACGGCTATCGGACTCATCCCATCTTCGGGACGACCATCTACCATAGCGGTATCGACATCGGCGTCGATTATGGGACCCCTGTCCAGGCCGCCGACGGCGGGACTGTCGTCGAAGCCGGCTGGGTCAGCGGCTATGGCTATGCCGTCGTCATCGACCACGGCAACGGCCTGTCGACCTTGTACGGCCACAATCAGGAACTCGCCGTTTCCGCCGGCCAGAGCGTCTCTCAGGGCCAGGTCATCGCCTACGCCGGCTCGACAGGCAACTCCACCGGCCCTCACGTCCACTTCGAAGTCCGCGCCAACGGCGACCCTGTCGATCCGCAGGGATATGTTTGAGGTATGAAGTTTGATACACTATACAAGGAGGCACCATAATGGGGAAACATAGTTTACGGCAGACGTGGGAGAACGTCCGCCGGCCGCTGGGGTATGTCTGCAGCGGTATGATCATCATGATTGTCGCCATGGTTGGCCTCTTTTGGTATTATACCGGCCGGCCTTCGTCGATGTTCGAGTTTTTCCGGACGCTGGAGATCATCGAAAGCCATTACGCCGAAGATGTCGATAAAAACGCCATCTTTGACGGGGCCTTGAAGGGCATGGTCAGCACGCTGGGGGATAAACATTCGACCTATCTCGGCGGCGACTTGTATAAAGATTTTTCTGCCCAGATGAGCGGCACCTATGCCGGTATCGGCGTCTACATCGCATCGACCGATGACGGCATCCTCATCGCCGGCGTCATGGAAGGCAGTCCGGCTGAAGAAGCGGGCCTCCAGCGCGGCGATATCCTGGTATCCATTGATGGGACGTCTGTCGCAGACTATAAGCTGGAAGATGTGTCCCAGCACATCCGCGGTCCTGTCGATACCAGCGTCGACCTCGTCGTCCGCCGCGATGGCGAAGAAAAATCTTTCACTGTCCAGCGCCGTCAGATCCACGTGCCGACCGTGGCCGGCAAGATGGTCGACGGTACGGATGTCGGTTATATCCGCGTCGCCGTCTTCAGTGAGGGCACAGCCGATGATTTCACGAAAGAATTTACCAAGCTCCGCGAACAGGGCATGAATAAGCTCATCCTCGACTTGCGCGACAACCCGGGCGGCATCGTCGAACAGGCTGTCGGCGTGGCCAGCAATTTTGTGCCGCCTGACAGCACCATCGTGTCCTATACGGAACAAGATGGCAAAGTGGACCAGTACACGGCCCAGGGGACGGAGGACCCCATTCCCCTTGTCGTCCTGGTCAATGAAAATTCGGCCAGCGCTTCGGAAATCGTCGCCGGTGCCGTCCAGGATATGAAGCTCGGCCCCATCGTCGGCGTCAAGACCTACGGCAAGGGGACCGTCCAGGGCGTCTTCCCTGTCGATTCCTCGTCAGCCGTCAAAGTGACCGTTGCCAAGTATCGAACGACCAATGGCCGCGAAATCGACGGCGTCGGCATCGAGCCCGATGTCGTCGTCCCCCTGACCCCGTCGGACCCGGAAGACAGCCAATTTGAAAAGGCTTTGGAAATTATTCGGGAAAAATGACTTTACAGATGGGCAAATATGCTTTAAAATTTGATAGTAACGTCAATTAGATATTTTTGGACAGATAGACAGGAGACATGGTATATGTATGCTGTGTCTCTTTCTGTATCCGCATGTATTCCTATGAGGTGAAATATGTTTATAGACAGAGCAAGAATTTTTGTACAGTCCGGCAAGGGCGGCGACGGCATGAGCAGCTTCCGTCACGAAAAGTTCGTCCCCAAGGGCGGACCGAATGGCGGTGACGGCGGTCAGGGCGGCAACGTCGTCCTCGTCGCCGACCGCAACGTCAATACCCTCGTCGACTTCCGCTTCCGCCGCCTGTTCAAGGCCAAACCCGGCGGCAAGGGCGAAGGCAGCAACAAGTACGGCCGCAACGCCGAAGATTTAGTCATCACCGTCCCCTTGGGGACCATCGTCAAGGACGAAGAAACGGGTCAGGTCATGGCCGACTTATCCCGTGACGGCCAGCGGGCCATCGTCGCCAAAGGCGGCCGCGGCGGCCGCGGCAACTGGCATTTCCGCACCAGTGCCAACCGGACGCCGACCTTTGCCGAACGGGGGGAACCGGGGGAAGAACGGTGGCTGCGCCTGGAATTGAAAGTCCTGGCTGACGTCGGTCTCCTGGGCTATCCCAGCGTCGGCAAGTCGAGCATCCTGCGCAAGGTGTCGGCAGCTCAGCCGGAAGTGGCTGCGTACCATTTCACGACGCTCAACCCTATTCTGGGTGTCGTCAACCTGCCGGATCACCGCAGCTTCGTCATGGCCGATATACCCGGCCTCATCGACGGCGCCAGTGAAGGCGTCGGCCTGGGCCACGATTTCCTGCGCCACATCGAACGGACGAAGATCCTCATCCACGTCATCGACGTATCGGGCATCGAAGGCCGCGACCCCATCGAAGACTATGAAAAAATCAACGCGGAACTGGCGAAATACAGTGAAAAACTGTCGCGCAAGCAGCAAATCGTAGCGGCCAATAAAATCGACCTCCTCGGCGATTCGGACAACCTGGAACGGCTCATGGACTACATGGCCGCCCACGGCGTCGAAGTCTATCCCATCTGTGCCATGACCGGCGAAGGCATGGACAAGCTCCTGGAACGGGTCTGGACGATGCTGGAAGAATACGTGGAAGAACCGGATGAAACGACGGAAGAAGTCGTCTATAAGGCCCAGAACAAACCGGACTTTGAAGTCAAGCGCGACGACGACGGCGCCTTCGTCATCACCGGCGCCCGCATCGAAAACCTCGTCGCCATGACCAACTTCGACGATGACCAGTCCCTGCGCCGTTTCCAGCGCATCTGGCGCTACATGGAACTGGACAAGCTCCTCCAGGAACACGGCATCCAGGACGGCAACACTGTCCGCATCTATTCCATGGAATTTGAATACCACAAATAACGCAGACCGCCATTGGCTCCCCTGATAGGGGAGCTGTCAGCGAAGCTGACTGAGAGGTTGAATCACACATTTCAAACCCAATGGACGGGAAACGGAAAATCCCCCTAGGGGTAGAGCGGGCGCGCCACGGCACGCCCCTACAGCCTGCGGCAACATACCCCGCCCCGTAGGGGAGCCATTGTAGGGGCTCGCACGTGGCGAGCCCGCCTGAGTCCGGCGGTAACGCACCAGGCCTCCGTAGGGGCTCGCATGTGGCGAGCCCGCAGAGTCCGGCGGTAACGCCCCCGGCACCCCGTAGGGGCCGCCCAAAGGGCGGCCCGCCTGAATCCTACTTGTTTTACATAATAATGAACCTAAGGAGATCCACATGAACAATAAAGATAAGAAGCAACTCAAGGGCATGGCCAGCCTCATGCCGTCTGTCGTCCAGATTGGCAAGGACGGCCTCAGCGATGCTGTCATCGACAGCGCCCGGGCTGCCATTACGGCGCGGGAACTGATCAAGGCCCACGTCCTCAACAATGCCAATCTGCCGACGAAGGAAACCATGGAAGATTTGGCCGACATGCTCGGCGCCGAACTCATCCAGGTCATCGGCCACTACGGCGTCTTATTCAAGAAGAAAGACAAGAAATCTCATTTCGAATTTATTAAAGATTAGGACGTGAGGCTTTGTGAACAGTACAAGCAGGGACTTCGGCCAGAAGAAACGCATCGTCGTCAAGGTCGGGTCCAGCACCATTTCCCATGCGACGGGGAAACTGAACTACCAGCGCATGGAACACCTGGTCCGGGAACTGGCGGACCTCCAGAACCAGGGCAAGCAGATGATCCTCGTCAGCTCCGGCGCCACCAACGCCGGCCTGGCACCCCTCCATATGGACCACCGGCCCCGGTCGATCCGGGAAAAGCAGGCCCTCGCCGCCGTCGGCCAGGGCGTCCTCATGCATACGTATGAACGGTTTTTCCGCGAATACGGCCAGGTCGTCGGCCAGGTCCTCCTGACCCGCATGGATTCCCAGGACCGGAGCAAATTCATGAACTCCCGCAACGCCTTGCTGACCCTGCTCGACATGGGCGTCATTCCCATCATCAATGAAAATGACGTCGTCGCCGTCGACGAATATAAAATCGGCGACAACGACACCTTGTCGGCCATGGTCAGCGGCCTCGTCGATGCGGACCTGCTCATCCTCTTATCCGATATTGACGGTCTCTATACGGACAACCCGCGGACCCATGCCGATGCCAAGATCATCCCCGTCGTCGACAACATCGACAAGCACATCTATGAAATCGCCGGCGACGCCGGCTCCAGCATGGGCACCGGCGGCATGTACACGAAAATCCAGGCGGCCTCCATTGCTACCGCCGCCGACGTGGACATGGTCATCGCTTCGGGCAGTGAAGACGGCATCATCAGCCGCATCTGCGCCGGTGAGGAAGTGGGGACGCTGTTCAAAGCCAAGGAAACGCCGCTACATTCGAAGAAACGCTGGCTCGTATCGGGCAGCAAGGCCCAGGGCCGGCTCATCGTCGACGAAGGCTGCCGCAACGCCATCATCGACCGCGGTTCCAGCCTCCTGCCCGTCGGCATCACCGCCGTCGAAGGTATCTTTGACGAAGGGGACATCGTCAGCGTCGTCTACGACGGCCTGACCATTGCCAAGGGCATCAGCAACTACAGCAGTGTCAACATCAATGCCATCAAGGGCCTGCAGTCCGCCGACATTCCCAAGGTCCTCGGCCACAATGGCATTTATGAGGAAGTCATTCATCGCGACAATCTCGTCGCCATGTATTAGAAGGGGGTATTTTCCATGATATCCGAAGTATTCCGTAAAGGCCGCGATGCCAAAGAAGCCTCGTATGCCCTGGCTGCGACATCGACGGCAGCAAAGAACCAGGCCCTGGCGGCCATTGCCGACGGCCTGGTCGCCCATGAAGACGATATCCTGGCGGCCAACGCCGTCGACTTGAAGCGGGCCCGGGAAAAGGGCATGGCCGAAGCCATGGTCGACCGCCTGACTTTGACCAAGGACCGCATCGCCGCCATGGCCGAAGGCGTCCGCCAGGTCATCGACCTGCCTGACCTGGCCGGCGTCGTCCTCGACGAATGGGACCGCCCGAACGGCCTGCACATCCGCAAGGTCAGCGTGCCCTTAGGGGTCATCGCCATCATTTATGAATCGCGGCCCAACGTCACCGTCGACGCAGCCGTCCTCTGCGTCAAAGCCGGCAACGCCTGCGTCCTCCGCGGCGGCAGCGAAGCCATCGCGTCCAATACGGCCCTGGCTAACGTCATCCGCGAAGGCCTGGCCAAAGCCGGTCTCCCGGCCGATGCCGTGAACCTCATCGAAAATACGGACCGGGCTTTGGTCAAGGAACTGCTGACCTTGCGCCGGTACATCGACCTGGCCATTCCCCGCGGCGGAGCCGGCCTGATCCGCATGGTCGTCGATACGGCGACAGTACCCTGCATCGAAACGGGCAGCGGCGTCTGCCACGTCTACGTCGATAAAGACGCCGACCTGGACATGGCCGTCCACATCGTCGAAAACGCCAAAGTTTCGCGGCCGTCGACGTGCAACGCCATGGAAACGCTCCTGGTCCACCGCGATGTGGCCGATGCCTTCCTCAAGAAGCTGGCACCGGTCATGGAAGCGGACCGCGTCGAACTGCGCGGTGACGACGAAGCCTGCCAGTCGAGTGCCATGAAGACGGCCAGCGAGGAAGACTGGGCGACGGAATACAATGCCCTCATCATGTCGGTCAAGGTCGTCGGCTCCCTCCAGGAAGCACTGGACCACATCCGCCGCTTCAGTACCCATCATTCCGAAGCCATCATTACGGAAAATAAGGCGACAGCTGCCGCTTTCCAGGCGGCTGTCGATTCGGCGGCCGTCTATGTCAATGCGTCGACGCGCTTCACCGATGGCTTTGAATTCGGCTTTGGCGCCGAAATCGGCATCAGTACACAGAAGCTGCACGTTCGCGGCCCTATGGGGTTGGAAGCACTCGTGTCCTATAAATACCTCGTCGACGGCAACGGTCAGATCCGGTGAGGCTGGCCCGGCTGCGCGGGTATGGACGGACCCTGCGCCAGTATGCGGCGTCGCCGAAGACTCAGTTTGAATACCGGCATTATGCCAAATTTTTATTGCTTTATGCGTTAGCAGTAGCTATCGCCTGGGGAGGAATTTATTGGTACCATGGAAATCACTAGGCTCGGCATCATGGGGGGGACCTTCAATCCCATCCATCTAGGCCATCTCATGATTGCCGAAGAAGCGCGCCAGACCTTTCACCTGGACAAGGTACTCTTTGTGCCGTCATATATCACGCCCAACAAGAACGTCAACGGGGCGACGGCCGAGCAGCGCCTGACCATGACGCGCCTGGCTACGGCTGACAATCCTCGTTTTACAGTCAGTGACATGGAGATGCGCCGCAAGGGCAACTCCTATACGGTCGATACGCTGCGCTTCCTGAAGAAGCTCTACGGACCGTCGTATATCTTGTATTTTATATCCGGGACAGATACGATCCACGACCTGCACAACTGGAAAGAACCGGAAGAAATCCTGAAGTTGTGCCAGTTCGTCGGAGCGACCCGGCCGGACGGCTCGGAACAGATCGACTCCATCATCGCCTCGTTCGGGGAGTTGGGGAAACATATCCTCAAGCTGCCTGTGCCGACCATGGAAATTTCGTCGACGGAACTGCGCCGCCGCATCCGCCTGGGCCTGTCTGTCCGCTATATGATACCGCCGGCTGTGGCCGAATACATCAGAAAAAATGGAGTATATCAATGTACAACGAAGAATTCAAAGATAGAATCAAAGCGGATTTAAAGGAATCTCTGTCTTCTCATCGCTATACCCATGTACTGGGTGTAGCAGCAGCGGCCCGCGAATTGGCAGACCGCTACGGCTGCGATGCCGATACGGCTGAAGTGGCCGGCCTTTTGCACGATGCTGCCAAACAGCTGCCCCTGCCGGACATGCAGGCCCTGGCGGAAAAATCCTTTCCCGTCCTGCCGGCACCCATCCTGGCTAACGGCGGCCTGCTCCACGGCTACGCTGCCGTGACTATCGCCAGGGAACGCTATGGCATCACCGATCAGGCCCTCTTAGGGGCCATCGCTCATCATACGACCGGGGCGGAACAGATGAGCACGCTGGAAAAAATCATCTTCCTCGCCGATTACATCGAAGTGAACCGCGACTTCGACGGCGTCGACGATTTGCGAAAAGCCGCCCGGCGCAACCTCGATGAAGCCGTCCTCTTAGGCTATGATTCGACAATCCGCCATCTCCTCGACCAGGGCAAGCCTATTTTCGTCGGCACCGTCGTCAATCGCAATGCACAGATCGACGTCATCCGTGCCGCAGATCGGAAGGCCTGAGGATGACACAGGAAAAACGAAGGAAGATTTTATACCGCATTTTGACCGTCGTCGCCGCCGTCGCCGTCTTCCTGGCCGGACGGTCTTTGTACCTGCATTACCAGTCCATCAAAGAGGCGCCGATCCAGCAGGACGCGCCCGATACCAGCCAGACCCAGAGCGACAGCTCCGTCTTTGCCCAGACCAGTCCGGACAAGCCGCTTTACGTCCTCCTCCTCGGGACCGATGGCGGTCATCCGCAGCAGGCGAATTTCGTCGGTGTCGCGGCCATCAACAAGGCCAAGAAGCACATCGACATCATCATGCTGCCAGATGATACGAAGATCGAAGGGCGCAAGGAAAAGGGCATCCAGGAATTGCAGGATGTCTATAGCGAAGGCGGCATGAGCCTGGTCCGGGCCGTCGTCGAAGATATTTTCCACATCCCCATCCCCTATTATGCGACCTTCACGGCCGATTCCTTCTCGAAGATGGTCGATATGAGTGGCGGCGTGCCGATTTACGTCGAAAAGAACATGTACCACGGCGATGAAGAAACGGGGAAGACCGACATCAACCTCTTCCAGGGTTATCAGACCCTGACCGGGAAGGAAGCTGCCGGCTATATGCGCTACGTCGATGGCGACGGCTATCTGTCGCGGACGCAGCGCCAGGAACGGTTCATCAAGAATTTCTATGAAGACCGGCAGGACTGCTTCGGCGTGACCAATGCCTTCTTCCTGTACCGGGCATGGCACGACGTCGATTCCAATATTTCCGCCAAGGATATGGCCCAGCTGGCCTTTGATTTCCGCGGCGTCACGGCCGATAACATCGACTTCTATATCCTGCCCGGCGAAATGGCCATGAGCGGCAAGAACGGCGATACGAAATATTACTGGACCTACGACCCGGTCGAAGTCCAGAAGGTCATCGGCCGCACGAACAATGCCATTTCGACAGCACCGGAACCGGATGATACGAAACAATAATAATTACGTCATAAAGGAGTTACTACATACATGCCAATTACCATGAAAGCAGCGAAAGCTGAACAACCGAAAGAACTGAAGAGCTATGAAATTGCCTGCAAGGCCGCTGACGACAAGAAAGCCTGGGACATCGTCACCCTCGATATGAGCGATTCGTCCCTCATGGCGGACTACTTCGTCATCTGCAGTGCCCGCAATAACCGGCAGTCCCAGAGTATTGCCGACAACATCGAAGAACAGATGGAAAAGAACGGCTATGATGTCCGTCACGTCGAAGGCTACCGCGAAGGCAAGTGGATCCTCATCGATGCCGGCGAAGTCATTGCCCACGTCTTTGTCGAACAGGACCGCCAGTATTACGATTTGGAAAACTTGTGGTGCGACGCACCGCGCATTGCCTACGAAGGTGAATGAGATGACGACACTTCAGGAAAATAGTATTGCTACGCTGGAAGTCCTGCGCCAGAGCGATATGGGCGTCTTTTTGAACGGCGGTACGGGCAATACGAACGACGATATTTTACTCCATAAGAATCAGCAGACTGGCGACGTCAAAGTGGGCGACAAAGTGACGGTCTTCTTGTACCATGACCCGTCCGGTCGCTTGACGGCTTCTATGCGCCTGCCTAAAATCAAAGTCGGCCAGATCGGCTATGCGCCAGTCATCAATACGACGCGCTTCGGCGCCTTCGTCGACGTCGGTACAGAACGGGGTATCTTCATGCCCTTCGCCGAAATGAAAGGCCGGCCGAAAGAAGGGGAATACGTCTGGGTCAAGCTCTATGAAGACAAATCCCATCGCCTGGCCGTCTCCATGGAAGTGGAAGACGAAATGCGCCGGGCGTCGCGAGCAGCGACGGATGCTAAAATCGGCGACTGGGTCGAAGGGGCGGTCTACAATATGACCGACCAGGGGGCTTACCTCATGACCCGCGAACGGTGGATCGCCTTCCTGCACCGCAGTGAGTTCAACGGGCCGATCCTCATCGGCCAGATGATCAAAGGCCGCATCACTTACTTGCGCGAAGACGGCCGCATCAACATCTCCCTGCGCCAGACCAAGGAAAATGCCATCAATCCCGATGCCGAACGCATCCTGGACTTCCTCAAGCAGCGCAAGGGCAAGATGCCTTATGGCGATAAGACGGCGCCGGCCGTCATCAAAGCCAAATTCGGCCTGAGCAAAGCCGCCTTCAAGCGCGCCTTGGGCCACCTCATGAAAGAGAAGAAAATCCACCAGGACCAGGGCTGGACCTATTTGGATATGTAGGGGCTCGCAGGCCGCAGCGACATGAATCATGTCGCCGTAGGGGCCGTCCCAAAGGGCGGCCCGTTGTGGGAATCCCGCAAGCTGATGCGATTGAGCGGTTCGTATAAAAACGGGACCGTGCACGAAGACATATGTCATCATGCACGGTCCCGTTTTGATTTTGTAGGGGCCTCTACGTGGCAAGCCCCTACGGATTTATTCTATTGGATTCAGGCGGGACGCCCTTTGGGACGTCCCCTACGGATTGAACTTTTTCTGTTAGACAGAAAAAGTTCAATCTGTCCCATTTACAATGGGCTGAATATACCCTAAAATAGGGTACAGATTAATCATAACCATACATTGGCCAATGTGTGAAACTCTGTAATCGTTAGGGGGATTTCACATGTCATCATATTCTATGGAACACAAACAGCAAGCCGTTTCGGCTGGGAGTCTTTGTTATGCTGCCGTTTTGACGGCCCTGGTCTTTGTCCTTACCTTTGTACCGAAGATTCCGATTCCCCTGGGCTATGCCCATTTGGGGGACGCCATTATCTTTGCGTCTGTCCTGTTCAGTACGCGCCGCCAGGCAGCCCTGGCCGCTTCTGTCGGCTCGGCCCTGTCTGATTTCATCGGCGGTTTTCCGCTTTGGATCATCCCGACGCTGATCATCAAGTACGTCATGGTCGAAGCCGTCTTTTATACGGTCCGTCCGGACAAAAGGGAATGGAAACTGACGTCACCGCGCGTCTTCTTCGGCTTTTTCTTATCTGCTGCCTGGATGGTCCTGTCTTATACTGTATCGGGCAGTCTCCTCTACGGCAGCTGGGCCGTCGGCATCCCGATGGTACCGGGACTCATCGGGGAAGGCGTCGTCAATATGATTGCCGCCTATGCCCTGGCTGCTTGTCTGGTCAAGGCTAGATTCCGTGGTTATGGTTATAGCCTGAAAAGATAAGGAATGATTGTATATGCATCAAAAGAAACTGGCTCTGGTCAATGATGTCACCGGCTATGGCCGCTGCAGCATTGCCGTGGCCCTGCCTATCGTGTCGGCCCTGAAGGTCCAGGGCTGTATCCTGCCGACGGCCATCTTGTCGGTCCATACGGGCTTCCACGATTATTATCTCGACGACTATACGGATCACATGACGCCGTATATCGAGAGCTGGAAGAAGAACGGCCTGACCTTTGACGGCATCAGTACGGGCTTCCTCGGCTCGGCCCGGCAGATCGACATCGTCCTCGATTTCCTGCACGACTTCAAAGGACCGCAGACCCTGGCCTTCATCGACCCGGTCATGGGCGACGATGGCCAGCTGTACCCGTCGTATACGCAGGAAATGTGCGACGAAATGCGGCGCCTGTTGGCTTATGCCGACGTGGTGACGCCCAATGTGACCGAAGCCTGCGAACTTTTGAGCCTGCCTTATCGGTCGGACCGCGACCTTGGTGAAGCCGATTTATTGGCCATGGCCCAGGCTCTGGCCGAAAAGGGGCCTCAGGGCGTCATCCTGACGGGCATCCACGACGGGCCGTATATCGGCAATTTCATCTACGACCACGGCCGGACGAGCTGGGTCAAAGCGAAAAAAATCGGCAGCGACCGCAGCGGGACAGGGGATGTCTTTGCGGCCATCGTCTCGGCGTCCGTCGTCCGCGGCGAAAGCCTGGAACAGGCCGTACAGAAAGCGTCGGATTTCATCTGCCGCGTCATGGCCTATACAGAAACCTTGGATTTGCCGCATAACGCCGGCCTGGCCTTTGAAGAATACTTGACGACGCTGCGATGAGATTCAAAAGATACACAAATTGACAAAAAAGGGGATAGCGTATCATGATTGTTTATACGGTAGTAGGACAAGGACAATATGTAGATCTCGAAGATGGCTTGAAGATGAAGCCTGAAGGACAGTGGAGCATGTACGTCAATCTGACCAATCGCTGCACCTGTTCCTGTACGTTCTGTCTGCGGTCCATGAAGAAGATGGCCGAAAATGAGACACTGTGGCTGAAGCGGGAACCGACGGTGGATGAAGTGAAGAAAGCCCTCGACGGTGCTCCCTGGGACCACATCAACGAAGTCGTCTTCTGCGGCTTCGGCGAACCGACAGAGCGCCTCGATGATTTGACGGCCCTCTTGAAATACGTCAAAGACACGCATCCCGGCATGAAGACCCGCGTCAATACCAACGGCCTATCCGATTTGGCCTATGGCCGCGATACGGCACCGAATTTTGGCGGCGGCATCTTAGATACCATTTCTATCAGCATGAATGCCTCCAATAAGGAACGCTATCTGGAACTGACGCGCAGCAAATTCGGTATCCAGTCCTATGACGCCATGCTCAAATTCGCCGTCGACTGCAAACAGTACGTTCCTAACGTCGTCCTCACCGTCGTCGACCACGTCGAAGACAGCGAAGAAATCAAGAAGTGCCGCGCCATCTGTGATAAACTGGGCCTCCACCTCCGCGTCCGCGTGTACGAGGATAAATAATGTTTGCAGAATAAATAACGATGTAGGGGCTCGCACGTGGCGAGCCCGCTGCCATAATGGGTTTGTAGTGGATAGCCAGCAATGTAAAGCTATCGCCTTACTTGAATGAACGGTGGTAACATCTCAAAGCGGGCCGCCCTCTGGGACGGCCCCTACGAAGCGGTCCATGGGACCGCGGCTAACATCCACATCAAACTTTCAACTTCAAACTTCAAACTCAAAAAAGGTCTTGTCGCACGTGCGACAAGACCTTTTTTCACTGCCCATTATCTCCGTATTCGTTATAGAGTTGTTTGAGGATGTTCTTTCGTTCTACTATGCCCAGGAGCTTTTTGTCCTTGACGATGGGGATGGCTTTCAGATGTTCTGCGACCATGACGCTGGCCAGGTCTTCTATGGTGGCATCCGGGCCGGCCATGATGACTTTTTTGGTCATGAGCTGTTCGGCTGTGCAGGCGAAGAGTTTCTTGAAGCCTTGTTGGTATTCCTTGAGGTTGCCGTAATAGATGTTGGCGCCCAGGAGGTTGACGTACTGCGGGACGCAGGGCTTGACTTCCTTATACAAGAGGTCGGCGTCGGTGACGATGCCGATGATTTCCTTGTCGTCCTGGACGATAGGGATGGCGTTGACGTTGTTTTCTACGAACATATCGACGAGATCAAAAATGGACGTATCTTTCTGCGCCGTAATGACATTTTTTTCCATAATATCTGCTGCCGTTTTCGACATAAGATCAACCCCTTTATCACAAATTCGATGGGAGCATGCCTCCTATTCATTTATATTATACCATATTTTGGGAATATAGGGACGGCTATCGCCGTCCCGCCGGCCTGCGTTCTTCGCCAAATCATGGTATAATAAATGCATATTTCACTAGACTAAAGGAGCGATAGACATGACGATAGATTATTTAGTGGCCGACCCTAGCGGCAATACGACGATTTTGGTGCTGACGCCGGTAGCGAAGGCGCAGCATAGTTCCCTGGCGGCGCAGTTATTGGCCCTGCCGGGCATCGAGGCGGAACAGGTCGGCTATGTGAGCCGTGAAGCGGGAAAGCCGCTGCGCGTCGATATGATGGGCGGCGAGTTCTGCGGCAATGCGTCGCGGTCGGCGGCGGCCTGGGCCCTGGCCTGTGATGGCGGGGAACAAGGCGTGTACGACGTGTCCTGTTCAGGCTGCGATACGGTCCTGCCGGCCAAAGTGGCCCGAAAAGGGGAGGGGACTTATGAAGCTTTCATTGAAATGCCTTATCCCGAAGACGTAAGCGGTATCCTCATCGCTGTCGATGATTTCCCGGCCCGCTTTTTCCGCGTCGATTTGCCGGGCATTACGCACTTCGTCCACTTCGTCCCGTCCTTGGAAGGCCTGGATAAAGAAAAATATTGGACCATTCTCCAGGACTATGTCGACGGCGAAGACCTGCCGGCTTACGGCCTGGTCCTCTGCGATACGAAGAAAGGGGAAATGATCCCCGCCGTCTACGTCCGCGATACGGATACCCTCTATTGGGAAAACAGCTGCGGCAGTGGCTCGGCTGCCGTCGCCGCGGCCCTGGCCTGCACGACCCATAAGAACGTGGCCTGCTACATGAAACAGCCTGGCGGGACCCTGGCCATTGCTGCCAAAGTCAGCGAAAAAGGCGACTTGCAGCAGATCTTCATCGGCGGCCCCGTCACATTGGGAGAAGTCGAAACAGTCACTATCAGCTAATAGCTTTGACCATCGTCGATTTTTCGAGTATTAAGTTTGCAGTTTATAGTTTTTAGTGAGTGCTTTTAAATTTTACGGCGGGCCGCCTTGACAGGACGGCCCCTACGGTGCGACATCATGGATGTCGCTGCGGCCTGCGAACGACTACACCCGCGGGCCCGCTTCAATGATTTCTTCGGGCATGTCGGGGTACTTGGTCTTGAAGTTTTCATAGAACATGGCGGCGACTTTCTTGGCCATGATGTCGTAGGATTTCTTGTTGTCCCACGTCGCCCGCGGGTTGAGTATCTGGTTGGGGACGCCGGGACAGGTCTGGGGGATGTCGACGTTGAAGCGCAGGTCATGGCGGTAGGGGACGTCGTCGAGATAGCCGTTCAGGGCGGCCGTGATCATGGCCCGCGTGTATTTCAGGTCCATGCGGCTGCCGATGCCATAGGGGCCGCCGGTCCAGCCCGTATTGACCAGGTAGACCTTGGTATTGTACTTTTCGATGCGTTCGCCGAGCATACCGGCGTAAATGTCCGGCGCCAAGGGCATGAAGGGTTCGCCGAAGAGGGTCGAGAAGGTCGGAATCGGTTCGGTAATGCCTTGTTCCGTACCGGCGACTTTTGACGTAAAGCCCGTGACGAAGTGATACATGGCCGCTTCTTTGCTGAGCCGTGAAATGGGCGGCAAGACGCCGAAACTGTCGGCCGTGAGGAAGATGATGACCGTCGGGATGCCGCCTTTGCCGGGTTGGGCGGCGTTGGGAATGTAGTCGATAGGGTAGCCGGCCCGCGTATTTTCGGTTATCTTGCTGTCGAAATAGTTGGGATGGCGCGTGTCTTCATCGAGGACGACGTTTTCGACGAGGGTGCCGGCCTTGATGGCGTTATAGATGTACGGTTCTTTTTCCGGATTGAGGTTGATACATTTGGCATAGCAGCCGCCTTCAAAGTTGAAGATGCCCCGTGACGACCAGCCGTGTTCGTCGTCGCCGATGAGCTTGCGGTTCGGATCGGCCGAAAGGGTCGTCTTGCCTGTGCCCGACAGGCCGAAGAAGATAGCCGTTTCCTTAGTGACCGGATCCATGTTGGCCGAGCAGTGCATGGGCAGAACGCCTTCGTTAGGCAGAAAGTAATTCATGACAGAGAAGACACTCTTCTTGATTTCTCCGGCATAGCGCGTGCCGGCGATGAGGACCATACGGGATTCATAATCGACGAGAATGGCTGCCTGCGAGTGCGTGCCGTCGACTTGGGGATTGCACTGGAAACCCGGGGCGACGAGGATGGTGAAGTCTGGTTCACCGTACTGGGCCAGCTCTTCCGCTGTCGGCCGGATGAGGAGGTTGCGGATGAAGAGACATTCGCTGGCCAGTTCATTGACGACGCGGAATTTCTTGCGGCATAGCTCGTCGGCACCGGCAAAGCCGTCGAAGAGGTACAGGGGCCGGTTTTGGAAATAGGCCAGCATCTTGCTCTTGATGGCGTTGAATTTTTCTTTGGAAATGGGCCGGTTGATATTGTTCCAGGCGATGTAATCGTGGATAGACGGCGTATCGACGATGAATTTGTCATCCGGTGCCCGGCCGGTATATTTGCCGGTCCGCACGACAAGGGCCCCGGTATCGCTGAGGACGCCTTCCTGATTCAACAGGGCCTGCTCCGTCAGCCAGGCCGGCGACATATTGCGGTATACTACTTCTGGATTTATCACTCCGATGCGGTCTAAGCCATAAGTATGTTGCATATCGATCACTCCTTTGAGATTCTTAGTTCGTAGGGGCCGCTCCGAAACGGGCGGCCCGACTTAACAACTATCTATTTTAACCTAATTCTGCAAGAAGTCTCCCGCCTCTTTAGGCGGTGAGATGAATTGCAGGTTTTTCTGAGGGTTCGATGCCCTCAGAAAGACAATTGCTTCATAATTTGTTTTGCAGTATAATCAGTAGTAAGAGAGAAAGGACTGATTATACTATGGAATTAGACAGTAATAACCATTCAGTGTTCTTGCTCTATTACCATCTTGTTTTAGTGGTGAAGTACCGACGCAAAGTATTTTCTGACCCAATGAGCCAATATGCAAAAGATATATTCGTCCGCATAGGTTCATCATATAATATCACTTTGGAAGAATGGAACCACGACCAGGACCATGTACATATTATGTTTCGTGCCCATCCTAATACAGAGATATCGAAATTTGTCAACGCTTATAAAAGTGCCAGCTCAAGGCTCATAAAGAGATACTTCCCCGAGGTTAGGTGTAAGCTATGGAAGGAAATGTTCTGGTCAAGAAGCTATTGTCTGCTGACAACCGGCGGGGCTCCTATAGAGACAATTCGC
>NZ_JANFQH010000028.1:0-45298 GCF_024436295.1 Megasphaera sp. SC8-1
CTGCAAACTATATATATACTAAAGTATGTATATATATATAGCTTTTCCGGATATCTTGCCGTTCCTTCCATATTATGCTATAATTATATTATAATAAAATTATCATAAAATGTAAGGGGGGGGGTGAAAATCATGTATCCTGTCCAACTGATGATTTCTTACTTTACAACTAGTTTTACGGCCATCATGCATATCGGCAGAGAGGTGACGGCTAAACAATATACAGGGGGGGATTTACAAGATAGTAAAGGCACATATATAAAAAAACAGGCCCAGGAATGGGTGCGTCTTGTTTCATATAGATATAAAGAAGGACAGTGTAGGCATATACTCTCCTTTTTGGCATGTTTGCATTCGTTTGTTATTTCCAATTATTGGTTACCACCTGTCTGCCATTCAGTATGGAATGACAGGAGCATGACCATGTTCGTATGAAATGTGCTGTTTGCGGCAAAGAATTTACCTGCCGGGAATGTGGGAAAATCGTCATCGTTACGACCCCCAAAGACCGGCATCGGACTTTTTGCTGTGATGACTGCCGAAAACGTTGGTTTAATAAACGGCGGAAAGTTTCGTATGAACAGAAATAATACCTGAAAAAGTACGTATAAAAGAAGGAGGATATCTATATGAATAAAATATACAAAGTCGTGTGGAATAAAGCAAGAAATTGCTATGTTGTAGCTTCGGAATTTGCTAAAAATCATCAAACGGGTTCAAGCCGTATAAAAGCTGCATCTGTAGCGGCTGTTATGGCAGCAACTATGCTAACTATCGGGACAGGCGTTATATATGCTGCTGATAATGTAGATACAAGTGTAAAAGAGCCAAAAGAAACTATTGTATATAACAATACAACAGATGAAACCACGAAGTTAAATGATCCTAATTTAAGCCATTATCGTCCTGGTACTTGGGTTCATGGTCATACAGCTGAATGTGGTGAGTTGACGTATAATACAACATTGACGATTGGGGACATTAATAAAGTTGCTGATGCGTTAGTTGAGAATGATAAATTGCTTTATGATCAGGACATTAAAAATGTAACCATGAATAAGGAAACGAATAAGGGAACAATTTCCTTGATACGTAATGATGGGAGTAGCGTTCAAAATAATATTACTTTAACTGGAAACGGTGGTGTTAACGGTCAAGATACAGCAGTAACTGTTACAGTTGGAAACGAATCTCAAAAATTTCAGACAGGCTCTGTTGTTAGGGCAATTGAAGATACTAGCGGAAAAGTAACAGGATTCACTATTAATGGAACTCCTTATAATGTGATGAATCTGCCCGTTCACATCTATAACGGAGGTAAAGTTGCCAGTGGTGTGTATGCAAGCGGTACCCAGATTGCAAAGGACATGACGATTAGCAATCTGCAGTTTGATTTTGGCGATGGCCTGAAAGCAGAAGAAGTGGGCGCAGAAGGAGACAAACGCGTCCTGGTATCCCTGGATAAAGATGCCCTGAAGGGCGACCCTGATTTCAAGGGGGATAAAGGCGAAAAAGGTGACACCGGCGCTCAGGGTGAACAAGGTCCGAAAGGCGACAAGGGTGACACCGGCGCTCAGGGTGAACAAGGTCCGAAAGGCGACAAGGGCGATAAAGGTGACACCGGTGCTCCCGGCAAGGATGGTAAGGACGGTAAAGACGGTGGCGTAGGAACTGTCGTTGGTGACGATACCAATATAACCGTTGAAAATCAGGAAAAAGACCCAACCAAACCGGCTAACTACAAAGTATCCCTCAATAAAGAAATTACCGTAGATAAGGTCACAGCTGGAAAGACTGCTATTTCCAGTGATGGTTTGACCATTGCGGAAGGCCCGTCAGTCACCCAGCGTGGTATTAATGCGGGTGATAAGAAAATCACGAATGTAGCAGATGGAATCATCTCGAAAGGTTCGAAAGATGCCATCAATGGCGGTCAGCTCTACAACGAAACGAGAGTTGCAAAAGACGGCAACTTCGTCAAACAGTCCAACACGGCTGGCAAAAACTTGTCGGCTTTGGATAACCAGGTAACGGCCAACACGGAATCCATTTACCATATGAATGGTCGTATTTCTGACCTCGATAACCGCGTCAACAAAGTCGGTGCCGGTGCTGCGGCTTTGGCAGCATTACATCCATTGGATTTTGATCCGGATGCGAAGTGGGACTTTGCGGCAGGCTATGGCAACTACCGCGGCGCCAATGCAGCTGCTGTTGGGGCATACTATCGTCCGAATGAAGACACGATGTTCTCTGTAGGCGGTACCTTTGGTAATGGCGAAAACATGGTTAATGCCGGCGTAAGCTTCAAACTAGGTTCCGGAAGCAGTCATGTATCGACTTCTCGTGTAGCGATGGCGAAGGAAATTAAAGAACTGCGCGGTGAATTGGAAGCTATGAAGTCAGCCATGCTCGATGCCAATGCAGGTAAGAAGATAGATACATCCAAACTGCAGCTCTTCCCGGATGTACCGCAGAATCACTGGGCTTACGAATACGTAGCACAGCTGGCCGGCAACGGCATGATCGAAGGCTATCCGGATGGCAACTTTGCCGGAGACCGCCCGATGACGCGGTATGAATTTGCAGCTATCTTGTATCGTGCCATGACAAAAGGCGCTGTCTTGTCCGACAAGATCCTCAGCGAATTCTCGCATGAATTAGAATACTTCACTGTCGATACGATAGCAAAAGACAAAGCAGGCAATCCGACGATTCAGCGTGTTCGCACAGTCAAAGAAAACAAAAATAAATAAGCTTAACGAACCATTGAATAACGGATAGGAAAAAGAACGATGCAAAGAGAAAAATTTTCTCGATGCATCGTTCTTTTTTTGTTGGTTGCTTGTTGCCTGATTCTAATCTTTGATACATATGATATAATACCAGGAGAAATGCGAATTAACATGGAAGTGTAAGTGATGAGGTATTCTATAGATTTACTTGTTTTTTTATCATACTAACATGCTAAATATAGTATAATACAATCTGGTACACTATTTCAAATTGCATACTGGATACACGATAAAGGTCAAATTCTTAAAAAATACTTGACTATTTGACTTTTTGCTGTATGATATTGGTGTAAGGGTACCTGAAGGTATCCGCCACTACGGCAGAATCGTACAAAGGAGTGTTTGAATATGGCGAAAGAAACCCATGAATTTCAAGCTGAAACGAAACAATTACTGGACTTGATGGTCCATTCTATTTATACGAATCACGAAATCTTCCTTCGTGAATTGATTTCCAATGCATCCGATGCTATCGACAAGCTGCATTACCAGTCGTTGACTAACGGCGACCTCCTCGAAGGCGATACGGCCTTTGAAATCCATTTGACGCCTGACGCCGATGCCCACACGCTGACTATCTCCGATAACGGCCTGGGCATGAACAAACAGGATTTGATGGAAAACCTGGGCACCATCGCCCAGTCCGGCACCAAGGCTTTCCTGGAAAAACTGAAGGAATCCCAGGATGCAGACAGCACGGACAAGGACCTCATCGGCCAGTTCGGCGTCGGCTTCTATTCGGCCTTCATGGTCGCCGATAAAGTCACCGTCGTCACCCGCAAGGCCGGCGAAGAACAGGCTTATAAATGGGAATCCACAGGCGATGGTGAATACAGCCTGGAAGAATGTCAGAAACCGAAACACGGCACGACAATCATCCTCAGCCTGGGCAAGGACTTCTACGGCGATGACAGTGAAGAAAACTACACCGACAAGATGACCCTCCAGAGCCTGGTCAAGAAGTATTCCGACTATATCCGTTACCCGATTACCATGGATTTCACGGCCAAGGAAAAACCGAAGGATGCCGATGGCAAGGTCATCGAAGACGCACCGGAAGAAGAACACACGGAAACGCGGACGCTGAACTCCATGCAGCCCTTGTGGACGCGCAACAAATCGGACATCAAGCCGGAAGAATATAAGGAATTTTTCCAGCACCAGTTCTATGAATGGGAAGAACCGATGGAAATCTTCCACAACCGCGTCGAAGGGGCCGTCGATTACACGGCGCTCCTGTTCATCCCGGGCAAGGCTCCGTTCAACCTCTACTATGCCGACTATGAACCGGGCATCCAGCTCTATTCGCGCCACGTCTTCATCATGGATAAATGTAAAGACCTCCTGCCGGATTACCTGCGCTTTGTCAAGGGCCTCGTCGATTCGCCGGACCTGTCCTTGAATATTTCCCGTGAACTCCTGCAGAAGAGCCGCGAACTGAGCCTCATCGGCCGCAACTTGGAAAAGACCATCCTCAAGACGTTGAAGCGGAATCTGGAAAAAGACCGTGAAAAATATGAAACGTTCTGGGCTGAATACGGCAAATCCCTGAAAATCGGCGTCTACAGCGGCATGATGACCGGTGAAAACAACGTCGAAAAATTGAAGGACCTGCTGCTCTTCATGTCGTCGAAAGATGGCAAACTCTGCACCATCAAGGAATACGTCGACCGCATGAAAGACGGCCAGCAGAAGATCTACTACGCCACGGGCAAGGACAAAGAAGCCATCGAAGGCCTGCCGCAGATGGAAATGCTCCGCGACCGCGGCATCGAAGTCCTCTACATGACTGACCCGGTCGATGAATTTGCCGTCGAAGCTATCGGCGAATACGAAGGCCACCGCTTCCACTCCATCAGCCGTGGCGACTTGGACTTGGAAGACGACGCCTTCAAAGAAGAAAAGAAGAAGAACGAAGAATTGGCTAAGGATAATGAAAGCCTCTTGAAGGATATGAAAGACTTCTTGGGCGATAAAGTGGCCGATGTCCGCTTGTCCAACCGCTTGAAGAGCGGTGCCGTCTGCCTCGTCGCCGACGCTGCCGGCCCGTCCCTGGCTATGGAACAGGCCTTTGCCGCTGCCAACAACCCCATGCTCAAGGCCCGCCGCATCCTGGAAATCAACCCGCAGCATGAACTGTTCGGCAAACTGACTGCCGTCCACGACCAGGGTAAAGACAGCCAGTCCTTCAAGGACTACTGCAACCTCCTCTACGATCAGGCACTGCTCCTGGAAGGCATCATGCCTGACGACCCCGTGGCTTTCGCCAATAAAGTAGCCAGCCTGATGGCAAAATAAAATTCCATACAAAAAAAGCCCCTCCCGGTGTGTGACCGGAAGGGACGTTCCTCCAGCAAAAGGGCTTGTCGCATATGCGACAAGCCCTTTTGCCGTAGGGGCCGTCCTGTTAAGGCGGCCCGTTTGTGGGAATTCCGCAAACTGACACCGCAATTCGTAGGCCGCAGTTCACCGATTAACCTCTCAGTCAGCTGCGCTGACAGCTCTCCTAGCAGGAGAGCCGGGCCGCCTTTCAGGACGGCCCCTACGAAAGCCGTGAGACCGCTAACTGCTAGCCACGAGCCACGGGCCCTACTAGTGGAATATATTGATGAAGATGGTGATGATCGAGGCGTTGACCGGGTCGATGATGAGCGAGCCGATGAGGGGGATGACGAAGAAGGCCGTCGGTGCCGGGCCGAAGAGTTCGGTCATGGCCGTCATGTTGGCGATGGCGTTCGGCGTAGCGCCGAGGCCGAAGCCGCAGACGCCGCTGGTCATGACGGCTGCTTCGTAATCCTTGCCCATGGCGCGGAAGACGATGAAGTAGGCGAAGATAGCCATGAACAGGGCCTGGCTGAGGAGCATGACGACCAGGGGGATGGCCAGATCGGCGAGCTGCCAGAGTTTCAGGCTCATGAGGACGCAGGTCAAAAAGACGGTCAGGCTCAGGTTGCCCAGGACTTCGCTTTCACGCTGGTAGATTTTGTAGGCGTGAGTGAAGTCGGCGATATTGCGGATGATGGCAGCGACGATCATGGAGCCGATATAGCCCGGGAAGACCAGACCGATGCTGCTGAAGAAGCCGCTGACCAGGGTACCCAGGCCCATAGCCAGGAAGAGGTGGGCCATGGCGTTCATGAAGCGGTAGTTGTCGATGGTCTGACCGATTTTATTTTCAATCTTGATGGCGTTTTCTGCGCGTTCCTTATTGCCGGCAACGGCTTTCAGTTTCGAAACGGTGCCAGCATTGAAGGATGGGTCGAAGCGTTCCGATTCGGCCGAGCTGACCAGGTGGAATTTGTGGACCAGTTCTTCGCCAATCGGGCCGCCGATGACGCCGCCGGCGACGAGGCCGAACGTAGCGGCTGCGACGGCAATGGTAGCGCCGCTGTCGAGGCCGATGCTTTCCAGGAGCGGGCCAAAGGCCGCTGCCGTACCATGACCGCCGACCATGGGGATGGAACCCGTTGCCAGGCCCAGGAGCGGGCTCAGGTTGAAGGCCATGGCCAGGCCGGAGCCGATGATGTTCTGGAAGATGATTAAAATCGTCGTGACGATGGCCATTTTGAAGACCATGACGCCGCCGCGCTTGATGAGGCTGATGCTGGCCGTATAGCCGACGCTGGTGAAGAAGAGCATCATGCAGATGTTCTGCATGATCGTATCCTGTTCGTACTTCCAGATGCCCTGCGTATATAAGATGCAATTGATGATAGCAAATAAGATACCGCCGACAACGGGCGCCGGGATACAATACTTACGAAGGACGCTGATCTTGACGCGCAAGAAGACGCCGACGTAGTAGACGACGATGGCCGCAGCCAGGGTCTGATAGATATTAAGATTTAAAGACACGCGGAAAACCTCCTTATAATTTTAAAAATACAATACATATCATAACAGATTTTAGGCTGTAAAACAATTGCGAAAATAGGGAAACTTTTTGATTTTTTAGGTATATAGCAGATATTATTTTTGAATACCTATAAAAATAGGTGAATGATAATAATCTTGATGGCCTTTGCGCTGATTTTCTTTAGAAAAACAGAATGACTGGACATCGCTGGCCCGCAGGTCCAAGGCCAGTTGTTCCCGGCCCAGCGGCGTCAGTTTGGAAAGGTCCTGGCGGATTTTGGTGATGACTGCCAGCCTGTCCCGGGCGCCTTTCAGGAAGGCTGCGCCCCGGCCGTTGAGGGCCAGGAGGCGGGCGTACTGCGGGCCGGCCTCGTAGGACTGGTCCATGAGGCGGCGGGAGGGCTGCAAGAGGGTATAGGCCCCCATGCGGCACAGGCGGCTGTAGGCATAGCGCCGCGTCTTGATGAGCTTCAGGGCCTGGTCGTAATCGCCGGCTTCGGCGAAGGCGCGGTACCAGCGGTTTTCCAGGCCTTCCGTAAAGGCCGGCAGGCGGCGCAGCTGGTCCGGCGTGAGCAGGCGGTTCTGGCCGGCGACGAAATCGCCGTAACGGCGGTAATCCGTAAAGGCCCCCAAGGTCAGCTGGTCCTGCAGGGACGGGCGGACTCTTTCTACTATATAGGATATATAAGGCTTCCCATCGCCTGGATGGTCGGTCATGGCCTGCCGCAGGGCGGAGGCGCTGGCAAAGGTGGCGCCGAGGCCGGTATCGCCATGGCGGCCCTGGCGGGGCAGGGGAAGGAAGGACAGGGGCCGTTCCTGCTTCAAGAGGGCCCGGGCGTATTCAAAAGCCAGCAGGGCATTGGGCTGCTCCAGGAGCCGGGCTTCGTCGGGGGCCGCTGCCATGAGTGCGTCGGTCCGTGACTGACCGGCCGAACCTTTTTTGGCCGTCTCCGGGCCGATTTCCAGGGTATCGGCCCGGCGGGCCAGGGAGAGAAAATCCTCGGCCGTCCCCGCCTCGACGCCGCAGGCCAGGGACTGGCAGCCCAGCCGGGCCGCTAAGGTGACGCCGCCCAGGGCAAAGCCCGATGCGCTGGACAGGGCATAGACGGCCGGAAGTTCGATGACGGCATCGGCGCCGCCCTCGATGGCCCAGGCTGCGCGGTGCCATTTATCGAAAAAGGCCGGTTCACCGCGCTGGACGAAGGCGCCGCTCATGATGACGACGATGGCCGCATCGGTCCCGGATAAGCGCCGGACCTGGCGGATGAGATAGGCATGACCGGTATGAAAGGGGTTAAATTCGGCAATGATGGCGACAGCTTCCATAAGACCTCCATAAGTTCTAAAATTCACAATATTGACGCCGAGTATGGCATCACTGTATTTATGGGACGCATTTTTTTATAAAAAGTATAGCTTATTATGTTAAGTATACGGGCGGTATATTGAAACGTCAATGGTGTATACTCGTTAGGGACAAGGGAAGGGGCGAAAGTATTTGCAATTCGTCGCTTTTTTTAGGTGACGCTATAAATCTTTTATGCTATAATGAACCTAGTCTGTAGAAAGCATAAATAGGTGATTGCATGAAAGGATTGAAATTATTAGCAGTTGCGGCCATGACCGCAGCTGTCGTATTGTTGTCCGGATGCGGCAACATGACGATGCTCGAAGAATACAGTTTCGGGTATGTCCAGCTGAAAGCCGGCAATTCGGAAGTGTATGTCATGACGCCGTTCGATCTGGCACATGTAAGCCGCCAGAATGGTGAAGGCATGATGTACATTAACAACGATAAGCACATCAATGTCGTCGCTGTCTCCGAAACGGCTGGCGAAACGACGCCTGCAGCCATGGCAAAGGAATACGTTGCCATGCTGAAACAGACACCGGATGTTTCTGATCTGCAAACGAAGGTCACCGACGCGGAAGAAAGCGGCCGTAAGACCACCGTTGTCAACGCTTCCTATACGGAACCGCTCAACGGCCAGCCGGCCAAACTCACTGTGCGGAGTCTCTTCTTTGAAGATAATGGCCAGATATGGCACGTCATGTACATGTACAAAGACGGCGATGCCCTGGCTAAAGAAGTAGTTGACCACGTATTTGGCCAGCTCAAATAATTCTAAGACAAATGAAAGAGGGTAAATTTTCATGATCGTATTGGTTGTAAACTGCGGCAGCTCGTCCTTGAAGTACCAGCTCGTCAACATGGACAATGAAGAAGTAATGGCAAAAGGTTTGGTTGAAAAAATCGGCCTTCCCGATTCGCAGCTGACACACAAATGGAATGGCCAGAAAAAAGAAATCAAACAGTCCATTCCGGACCACAAAGTCGCTGTCAAACTCGTCCTCGACATCCTCACCGATGCTGAATGTGGCGTCATCAAATCCATGGATGCCATCGATGCTGTCGGCCACCGTGTCGTCCATGGCGGCGAAGAATTTGCGGCTTCCACGCTCATTACAGATGAAGTCATGAAAGCCTTGGAAAAATGCTCGGCTATGGCTCCGCTCCACAATCCGCCTAACATCATCGGCATCAACGCTTGCAAAGCTATCATGCCTGGCGTTCCTCAGGTCGGCGTCTTTGACACGGCTTTCCATCAGACCATGCCGGCTAAAGCCTTCATGTATGGCCTTCCGTATGAACTTTACAAAGAAGACCACATCCGCCGTTATGGCTTCCACGGCACGAGCCATCGCTATGTCGCTGGCGAAGTCGCTAAAGTTATGGGCGTACCGGTTGAAAAACTGCGCATCATCAACTGCCACCTCGGCAACGGTTCTTCCCTGGCTGCCATCAAATATGGCAAATGCGTCGACACGACTATGGGCTTTACACCGCTCGCCGGCGTCCTCATGGGCACCCGCTGCGGCGATATCGACCCGGCTATCGTCCTCAACGTCATGGACAACCACAACCTTTCGACGAAAGAAATGGATACGCTCATGAATAAGAAATCCGGCGTCCTCGGCATTTCCGGCGTATCCAGCGACTTCCGCGACCTCGGCGAAGCAGCTAAGGAAGGCAATGAACGCGCTCAGCTCGCCCTCGACATGTTCCATTATCAGGTCCGCAAAGAAATCGGTGCTTTCGCAGCCGCTATGGGCGGCGTAGACGTCATCACCTTCACGGCTGGCGTCGGCGAAAACGGTATCGAAGACCGTGCTGCCATTGCAGAAGGCCTGGAATACCTCGGTGCTAAACTCGACCCGCAGCGCAACGACGTCCGCGGCAAAGATGCCCTCATCAGCACGGACGATTCGACGGTCAAGATGTACGTCATCCCGACGAACGAAGAAATCATGATCGCCCGCGATACGAAGGAAATCGTATCCAAACAGTAATGACTCAAGTGCGTGCCCGCAGAGGGAGTGAATACGGTGAAACTACTATACTGGGACATTGACGGAACCTTATTGAATACAGGCCGGGCCGGCTTATATGCCATTGAAGAAGTCTTCCATGACCTCAAAGGCACGGACGTGCCCGTGCCCAAAATCGCCGCCGGCGGCCGGACGGATAATTTCATCTGCCAGCAGCTCTTGTACAAAGCGACGGGCATCATGCCGACAGACGAAGAAGTCCACGCTTTTTGCCGGGGCTACGAAAAGAAGCTCCTCAAATGGCTGAAGCGCAAGGCTGACGAAGGCGTCGTCCTGCCTCAGGTAGAAGCGAACCTGGCCTTTTTCCAGCAGCGCAAGGAATATAAGCAACTCCTGCTGACCGGCAACAGTGCCACTGGCGCCCGCATGAAGATGGATGTCTTCGGCCTGTCCCAGTATTTCGATTTCCCTCATTCGGGATTCGCCTTCAACTATTACTATCGCGATGATCTGGCCCGCAATGCCCTGGCCATTGCCAAGAAAGCCTGGGGCGACGCCATCGAGATGGCTTATGTCATCGGCGATACGCCGTATGACATCCAGTGCGGCAAGGCCATCGGCGCCCGCACGGTCAGCGTGGCCACCGGCCGCTATTCCTATGAGGAACTGGCTCAGTGCGCGCCCTGGAAGCTGCTCCATTCCCTGCCGGAACCGGAAACCTTCCTGAAAATCATCGAAAATTAAACACACATAGAAAGGGACTGTTGCACGAAGGCTTCGGCTATCAGGCGAGGTCCCTTTTTTTGTTTGAGGTTTGAGGTTTGATGTAAGGGCCTTTAAATTTACAACCATCCGCATCAAACATCAAACTTTTAACATCAAACTCGAAAAAGACCCGGACTCATAAGGAGTCCGGGTCTTTTTCGGGTTCTTCGATGCGCCAGGTGTTTTCCAGGACACGGAAATTGAGGCGATGCCATTTTTTTTCGATATCATCCAGTGTTTGTGAAGCAGAATATAACATATTATTTTGTTTTTTAGCCTGCTTTTCCAGCTGGGCGATGCGGACACGCTGCATGGAGATCGTGTCTGCCAGCTCATAGACCTGGAACTGGAGGGCGGCGATCCACAGGAACTCCAGAAGGGCGACGAGAACGACGCACTTCTGGGCCTTGGGGAGACCGCGCCAGGCCTGGCAGAAACGGCGGCGCAGGTGGGAAAGGGCGGCACAGCCCTGCTGTTCCTTTTGGCGGAGCCCGGCCAGGAAGGCCGGGGACTTATGTCTGTCCATGGCGCCTATAAGTTGGAAATGACGCGGGCCTTATTGCGGACGAAGTCGAGCCATAACTGAGCGGCATGGGAGAGGTAGTGGCCCCGTTTCCAGATGACGTAGAGGACGTGCATGATTTCCGGTTCGACCAGGGGACGGACGACGACCGATTCCGATACGCGGGGGTTCGTTTCCTTCGTCGGGCACAGGCGGCTCGGCAGGAGGGCGACGCCCAGGTTGGCCACGACGGTCTGGATCATGAGGTCCCGCTGGCTCGTTTCAAAGACGATCTTCGGCTGGAAGCCGATCTTCTTGCAGTGCTGGATGATTTCATCGTGCAGGTTGAAGTCGTCGCGGTAGAGGACCAGCGATTCATTGGCCAGCTTCTTGAGAGGAATCGTCTTTTCCTTGGACAGGATGTTGTCCCGGTGGATGATGACGTTCATCGGGTCCTGGGTCAGGAAGAACGATTCAAAATCCTTTTCCTTCGGCTGCGTGCAGACGATGCCCAGGTCGATGAGGCCTTCCTGGACGCTGATTTCGACTTTCTTCGAGCCATGTTCGTAGAGGTCCAGTTCGATCTGCGGGTATTCCTGCTTGAAGGCGCCGAGAAGGTTGGCGAAGATGGGGGCGCCCGTGATCGGCGGCAGGCCGATGAGGACTGTCCCCTGTTCCAGCTTAAATTCATTTTCAAAGTCCGTCTTCAAGTGTTCGAACATGAAGACGACGCGCTTGGCGTGGGAGAGGAAGATCGTACCGGCATCGGTGAGTTCGACGGCCTTGGCATTGCGCATGAAGAGGACGACGCCCAGCTCTTCTTCCAGGGCTTTGATGGTACGGCTGATGGCGGACTGGGAAATGTGCAGCGTCCGAGCCGCTTTGCTGAATGATTTCTTGTCGGCTACTTCGACAAAGTATTTAAGATGATGAAAATCCATACTAACACCTCCACTGATGGTGTACACCGAATCGGACCTTTAATATACACTCGATTGGTATACGTTTACAAAATAGCACTGAATGATGCATAAACTAGCATCACATTCCTATTGAATTTAGCATTACTTAGGCATATAATTAACTTGTAAGAAAAAGTTACAAAGTCGTTCGGTTTGTGATGGTCAGCAAGCTTCAAAAGGCATGTTGGTGTGCAAATCTGTAATATCACTATAATAGTATTACAGATTGAGAATATTAGCAATACTTTTTTTGAATATTGTTGAACCTTCCCACTTTTCATCGCATTTTTTTCAAGGTAGGGACGTGTATGGACGATACGTGAACAAAAGTCATCCATGGAACCTGGGTGATGGTGTCCGCGCCGCCCGTATGAGGATGCAACAGAACGTCTTTATAGCTTTCTTAAGCCTATCAGTATGGTGTTTCCATATTGAAAGTATACTTTTATTTAAGGAGCGTGTTTTATCTATGAGCAAATTTAAAACCATGGATGGTAACGAAGCAGCTGCATGGGTGTCCTATGCATTTACTGAAGTTGCCGCAATTTATCCGATCACGCCGTCTTCTCCTATGGCAGAACATGTCGATGATTGGGCAGCCGCTGACATGAAAAACATCTTCGGCCACAAAGTCAACGTTGTTGAAATGCAGTCCGAAGCTGGTGCAGCTGGCGCATTCCACGGTTCTTTACAGGCTGGTGCTTTGACAACTACGTACACGGCATCTCAGGGCTTCCTCCTCATGATCCCGAACATGTACAAAGTTGCCGGTGAACTCCTCCCGGGCGTATTCCACGTAGCTGCTCGTGCTTTGGCTAACCATGCACTGAACATCTTCGGTGACCATCAGGACGTTATGTCTGCTCGTGCAACAGGTTGCTGTCTCTTGGCCGAATCCAATGTTCAGGAAGTCATGGATCTCGGTGGTGTCGCTCATTTGGCAGCAATTAAAGGTTCCCTGCCGTTCATCAACTTCTTCGATGGTTTCCGTACGTCTCACGAAATTCAGAAAGTTGAAGTCATGGACTTCGAAAACTTCAAGAAACTCGTTGACTGGGACGCTATCGAAGCATTCCGCAAACGTGCCCTCAACCCGGATCATCCGGAAATCCGCGGCACTGCAGAAAACCCGGACGTATACTTCCAGCACACAGAAGCTTCCAACAAGTTCTATGACGCTATGCCGGATATCGTAGCTGACTACATGGACAAGATTTCTGAAATCACGGGCCGTACGTACAAACCGTTCAACTACTACGGTGCTCCTGATGCTGAATACGTTGTCGTATCCATGGGTTCTCTCTCCGACGTCGCTAAACAGACTGTCGAATACTTGCAGAGCCAGGGCGAAAAAGTCGGTGCCATCAACGTTCACCTCTATCGTCCGTTCTCCAACAAGTACCTCCTCAACGTTCTTCCGAAAACAGTTAAGAAGATTGCTGTCATCGACCGCACGAAAGAACCGGGTTCCCTCGGCGAACCTCTCTACCTCGATATCGTTGGCTTCGTAACTGAAGAAAACCTCAACATCGACGTTATCGGCGGCCGTACCGGTATGGGCTCCAAAGACGTTCTTCCGGAAGACTTCCTCGCTGTCTTCAAAGAACTCAAGAAAGAACATCCGCTCAACGGCTTCACGTTGGCTATCAACGACGACGTTACCAACCTCAGCCTTCCGCGCGAACCGAAAATGCCGCTTGACACGACAGGCCTTACGTCCTGCAAATTCTGGGGCTTCGGTTCTGATGGTACTGTCGGCGCTAACAAATCCGCTATCAAGATCATCGGCGACCACACCGACATGTATGCTCAGGCATACTTCGCTTATGACTCCAAGAAATCCGGCGGCGTAACCATTTCTCACCTGCGTTTCGGTACTCGCCCGATTGATATGCCGTACCTCATCGACGCAGCTGACTACATCGCTTGCCATCGTCAGTCCTACATCAAACGTTTTGATGTCCTCCGCGGCATTAAAGACGGCGGCACATTCATGCTGAACTGCACCTGGACTGATGAAGAACTGGAAAAAGAACTTCCGGCTCGCATCAAACGTTCCATCGCTAAACATCATGTTAAATTCTACACCTTGAATGGTGACGCTATTGGCCAGAAACTCGGCCTCGGCACTCGTATCAACATGGTCATGCAGGCTGCATTCTTCGCACTTGCTAAGATCATTCCTATCGATGATGCCGTTAAATACCTGAAAGACTCCATCGTCAAGAGCTATGGCAAGAAAGGCCAGAAAGTCGTTGACATGAACAACGGCGCTGTTGATGCTGGTATCAAAGAATTCCATGAAGTTAACTATCCGGCTTCCTGGGCTGACGCTAAAGACGAAGTCGTCGAAGGCCGCCCGGCTACGAAGTACTTCACGGAAGTTGCAAAACCGATGCTCGAACAGGTTGGCGACGATCTCCCGGTTTCCGCATTTGCTGGCCGCGAAGATGGCACCATGCCTTCCGGCACTGCTAAATTCGAAAAAGCAGGCCCGGCTCTCCACGTTCCTTCCTGGGATGCTGAAAAATGTATCGGCTGCATGCAGTGCTCCTTCGTTTGCCCGCACGCAACCATCCGTCCGGTCCTCACGACTGACGAAGAACTCAAAGCTGCTCCGGCTGGCTTCCAGACGGCTGCTAAAGCTAAATCCGGCAAACAGTATCATGTTTCCATCATCGTTGACCAGCTCGACTGCCTCGAATGCGGTTCCTGCGTAAACGTCTGCCCGGTTCAGGCCCTCACGATGGTTCCGAACACCGACGCAGAACGTCAGAAGATGGATCTCTGGTACTATGGTACGGAACAGGTTGCTCCGAAAGCTAACCCGCAGAACAAGAAGACCGTCATCGGTTCTCAGTTCGAAACTCCGCTCCTCGAATTCTCCGGCGCATGCGCAGGCTGCGGTGAAACACCGTATGTCAAACTCATCACGCAGCTCTTCGGCGATCGCATGATGATTGCAAATGCTACTGGCTGCTCCTCCATTTGGGGTGCATCCGCTCCGGTTTCCCCGTACACCATGAACGCTGCTGGCCATGGCCCGGCTTGGGCAAACAGCCTCTTCGAAGATGCTGCTGAATTTGGTCTCGGCATGTTCCTCGGCGTAGACAAAGTCCGCAAAGACTTGGCTGAAAACCTCGACGCTGCTAAAGCCGTTGCTTCTCCGGAACTCCAGGCTGCACTCAGCGACTGGGCTGCTAACATGAACGAAGGCGAAGGCTCTCGTGAACGCGCTGACAAACTGACAGCTCTCCTCGAAAAAGAAGCTGCTGGCAAACCGGTTCTCGAAGACTTCCTCGCTAAGAAACAGTTCTTCGTTAAACGTAGCCAGTGGATCATCGGTGGTGACGGCTGGTCCTACGATATCGGTTACGGCGGTGTTGACCACGTCCTCGCTTCCGACCACGACGTCAACGTCCTCGTCCTCGATACTGAAGTTTACTCCAACACTGGCGGTCAGTCCTCTAAAGCTACCCCGACTGCAGCAATCGCTCAGTTCGCTGCTGCCGGCAAACGCACGAAGAAGAAGGACCTCGGCATGATGGCTATTTCCTACGGCTATGTATATGTAGCTCAGGTAGCTATGGGTGCTGATAAGAACCAGCTCATGAAAGCTATGACGGAAGCTGAAGCTTACCATGGCCCGTCCCTGGTTATCTGCTACGCTCCTTGCATTAACCACGGCATCCGTAAAGGCATGGGCAAGAGCCAGCTCGAAGAAAAACTCGCTGTCGAATGCGGTTACTGGGATCTCTTCCGTTACAACCCGGATCTCAAAGCTCAGGGCAAGAATCCGTTCAGCCTCGACTCCAAAGAACCGGATTACAGCAAATTCCAGGAATTCTTACAGGGTGAAGTTCGTTATGCTTCCCTTAAGAAAGGCTTCCCGGAAGAAGCAGACGCTCTCTATGCTAAGACAGAAGCAGACGCTAAAGCTCGTCGCGAATCCTATGTACGTTTACAGAAGGGTTTTGAAGACTAATTTGATTGCACTCGCTGCATGAGAATAGAAGAAAGGCCCCGCATGAAGGTTTCGACCCTCATGCGGGGTCTTTTTTATTGCCATCCTTTCTCCATAGGTATATAATAAAGTGTGTTTTTAAGAACCACTTAGAAAGGGGCCTTTCTGTATGTCATCTAAATTGGGTACGTTATGTATTGTCCTAACGGCCATAGCCTTTGGTACGATGGAAATTTCCTTGAAGATTGCCGGGACGGCGTTCACGCCTTTCCAGCTGACCTTTCTCCGGTTCCTCGTCGGCGGGCTGCTGCTCATGCCGCTGGCTATCCGCGATTTGAAGAAGCGCAGCATCCACCTCGATCGTTCCGATTGGGGGTATTTGGCTGTCCTCGGGCTGATCAACATCTGTTTCAGCATGATCTTCTTCCAGATCGGGGTCAACATGGCCAATGCCGGCCTGGCAGCCATTGTCTTCTCCAGTAATCCGATTTTTGTCATGATTTTCTCGTATTTCATTATTCACGAAGCCTTTACCCGCAAGAAGGCCATTACCTTGGTCTTGAGCCTTATCGGCCTGGTCATCGTCGCTAATCCCATGGCTATTATCCGCAGCGGCAATATCGGCTTGCTCGTATCACTGGCAGCTGCCGTTTCCTTTGCCCTTTACACGACGCTGGGGAAACTGCGTATTGAAAAACTGGGCGGCAATGTAGAAAATGCCTTCAGCTTTCTTATCGGCTGCGTCTTTCTGCTTTTCCTCCTCTTGTTCCACGGCGATCCCATTGTGGCCGGTATTGATTCTCATACCGTGTGGTCCCTTATTTACTGTTCCTTAGTCGTCACGGGCTTCGGCTATCTGTGTTTCATGAAGGCCGTCGAACTGACAGGTCCGTCCAATGCGTCCTTTGCCTTCTTCATTAAGCCGATTATCGCCTTGATCTTGTCGGCCATCATCTTGTCGGAACCGATTACGGTCAATGCCGTCGTCGGCTTGGCGCTGATCCTTCTGGGCTGCACCATGGCAGGGCCGATTGAACACCTGCTCTTCCGCCACCATGCTATCGGCGAAATCGAAGGCCGCGAAAACCATCCGGCTTGGATCAAGGAAGATACAGAAAGCCCCTTGGTCATTACGATTTCCCGTGAATACGGCAGCGGCGGCCGCAATATTGGCAAGCTCGTCGCCCGTCAGCTCGGTATCCCGTATTACGATACGGAAATCCTCAATTTGACCCGCAAAGAACATCCTCAGACCTTCGCTGCTTGGTGTAAAGACCGCAAGCGTCTCCTCGGGCCCTTGCTGACCAAGGTCTATGATGATTACATCCACTATGCATCGGGCTATGAATCGAAGCAGCAGGAAATGTTCCGCGATGAAGCGGAAGTCATCCAGGGCCTGACGGCTGGGAAATCCTGCGTCATCGTCGGCCGCCTGGCCAACTACATCCTGCGCAAACGGCCGAATACGTTCAACGTCTTCATCTCGTCCGACCCGGACTGGGCCATCCAGCGCATCATGCTCCGGGAACACGTCGATGCCGACAAGGCGCGGAAAATCCGTAACCACGTCAATCACGAACGGCGCGACCACTGCATGTACTGCACCGACTCCTATTGGGGCTATGGCGCCAACTACGACTTGAGCCTCAAGTCCAGTGACTACGGCGTCGTCAAGACCGCCGACCTCATCTTGCAGGCCGCTCAGCACCGCCTGACCATCTCCAAAGAGGACATTAACCCCGCAGCCGACCACAACGCCATCTCCACACCGGCGGCAGCGGCCGAATCGTGAGTTTGTAGTAGGGGCTGTCGCACGAAGGTTTTTGCCATCATGCATGGCCCTTTTCTTAAATGTTTGAGGTTTGATGTCTGATGTTTGAGGCAATGGCTTTTAAAGTTTGTCCCATCCACATCAAACTTTAAACTCCAAAAAGCGCTGTCTTTATATGACAGCGCTTTTTTTATACTTCAAATTTAAACAAATCTTAAATTTTCTCAAAATTAACAAATAATGGCAAGGAGCGATAGATTTAGTCTTTATTTTGAGAATAGAAAGTGATAAAATAAGAGATGACTTATTGATAGTGATTATTCCTGAGAATGTGTTGTGATAGCTATGGAGAAACGATGGCAATTCGGCCGTCCGGACAGCGGGCTCATACAGGCTTTGACCGAACAATTACATATCTCTCCGGTCTTAGCACAGGTACTGGCCAATCGCGGCATTGCCGATGCCGGCGAAGCCAGTCATTTTCTTCATGATACCCTGGCCGATATGGCTGACCCTTTTTTGATGAAGGGCATGGACGCGGCCGTGCAGCGGCTGGAACAGGCCATAACCGAAAACCAGCGCATCGTCATCTACGGTGACTATGACGTCGACGGCATTACGTCGACGTCTCTTGTTTATTCCGTCCTCCGCGACCTGGGTGCGTCGCCGCAGTTCTACATTCCTGAACGGGAGAGCGAAGGCTATGGCCTCAACGAAGGGGCCCTGGCCCAGCTGAGCCGGCAGGCGGATCTGCTCATCACCGTCGACTGCGGCATTTCGTCATACGACCTGGTCCGGCAGTTCTCACCAGTCCTGGATATGATTATTACGGATCATCACGAGCCGCCGGACCTGATTCCGCCGGCCCTGGCCGTCCTCAATCCCAAGCAGGACGGCTGCTCCTATCCCTTCAAGGAGCTGGCCGGAGCCGGCGTGGCCTACGTCCTCTGCCGGGCCTTGTGGCAGCATCACTGCCAGGAGGACCTGCCGGGCTATGCCGACCTGGCCGCCTTGGGGACCATTGCCGATCTGGTCCCGCTGACCGGCGAGAACCGCATCCTCGTCCGCTATGGCCTGGCGGCCATGAAAGAGGGGAAGCGGACGGGCCTCAAGGCCCTCCTCGACGCGTCGAATCTGAGCGGCAGGGACATCACGGCCGGCCGCATCGCCTTTACGGCGGCGCCGCGCCTCAATGCGGCCGGCCGTATCAGCCATGCCACGAAAGGCGTCGAACTGCTCCTGGAGACCGATGCGGCTAAGGCTGCGGCCGATGCGGCCGAACTGAGCCATCTCAACACAGAGCGCCAGGACATCGAGCACACCATTGCCCAGGAAGCCATCGCTCAGATCGAAGGGCAGGGGAGGGGACGCGACGGCGTCCTCATCGCCTATCACCAGGGCTGGCACGTCGGCGTCATCGGCATTGCCGCATCGCGCCTGGTGGAAACGTACTACCGGCCATCCCTGGTCATCACCGTCCGCGACGGCATCGGCAAGGGCTCGTGCCGCAGCATCAGCGGTTTCAATATGTACGAAGCCCTGCAGTATGCCCAGGACCTGCTCATCCAGTTCGGCGGCCACACCATGGCAGCAGGCTTTTCCGTCAAGGCCGAGAATATCGAGGCCCTGCGCCAGCGCCTGCTCGATTATGCCGCAGCCCACATGACGGCGGCTGATTACATCCCCTTGGTCCACATCGACAAGGAACTGGAACCGGCGGAGGTGACGCTGGACCTCATTGCCGAACTGGCCCGCCTGGAACCGTATGGCATGGGCAACAGCCGGCCCGTCTTTTCCCTGACCGGGGCGGTGGTAGAAGAAATCCGGCCCATCGGCCGGGAAAAGCAGCACGTCCGCCTCGTCGCCCGCGGAGCCGACAGGACGCGCCTTTCCGGCGTGGCCTGGTCCCAGGCCGGCCTGTGTGACGCCATCGTCGAAGGCGATGTCATCGACGTGGCCTTCCAGCTCGAACGGAACGACTTCAATGGCCTGTCGTCGCAGCAGCTGGTCATCCAGGACGTCCACCTGCCCCATCGCCATATCGTCCTCAATCGGGCGGTCATGGTCGATATCTACATGGCCCTCAAGAAGTGCATCCCCGACTGGGGCATGCCGGTCTGGCAGGTCCGCCGCCGTCTGGCTGCGGCCCAGGGGGACTGCTACGACGTCCATACCATTTATGCTGCCATCGTCGTCCTGCGGGAAATCGGCGTCCTCAAAGTGCGCCATGATGACGACGGCCCAGCTTATTATTTTCCTATCCTTGCGGGGAAAATGGATCTCCATGCGTCGCCGACGTATGAATTGTACTGCAAGGAGTAAGGAGGTCTTCATATTATGGAATTTAAAGATAAAGATGTCGAATTTAAACACCTCATCGATACGATACATTCGTATTTGCCTAAGGCCAAATGCGATGATGTGACCAAAGCCTACCAGCTGGCCGAAGAGGCCCATAAGGACCAGCGCCGCGTCAGCGGGGAACCGTATATCCTGCATCCCCTGGCGGTGGCACAGATACTGGCAGATATGAAAATAGACACGACGACCATTACGGCGTCGCTCCTCCACGATGTCGTCGAAGATACGTCGTATACCCTGGACGACCTCAAGAAGATGTTCGGCAAGGAAGTGGCCTTCCTCGTCGACGGCGTCACCAAATTGAGCCGTCTCAATTACCGTACCAAAGAAGATCAGCAGCTCAACAGCATGCGCAAGATGTTCCTGGCCATGGCCAAGGACGTGCGCGTCGTCGTCATCAAGCTCGCTGACCGCCTGCACAACATGCGGACCCTGCGCTACATGCGCAGCGACAAGCAGAAGCGCATCGCCCAGGAAACGCTGGAAATCTTTGCGCCCCTGGCCCACCGCTTGGGGATCTTCAATATCAAATGGGAACTGGAAGATCTGTCCTTCCGCTATCTCGAACCGGATAAATACTATGACCTCGTCGACCAGATGAAGCAGAAGCGCCACGTCCGCGAAGAAATCGTCAACGAAGCCATCGACGTCCTCAAGAAGGCCCTCGACGAAGCCCATATCCATTGCGAAATCAACGGCCGGCCCAAGCATTTTTACAGCATTTATAAGAAGATGAAGAAAGATAACCGCGACTTGAGCCAGGTCTATGACCTTTTCGCCATCCGCGTCATCGTCGACGACGTCAAGGACTGTTACGGCGTCCTGGGCATCGTCCACAGCCTGTGGAAGCCCTTGCCGTACCGCTTCAAGGACTACATCGCCATGCCCAAGCCCAATAACTATCAGTCCCTGCACACGACGGTCATCGGGACGCGGGGGCAGCCCGTCGAAATCCAGATCCGCACCTGGGAAATGCATCGCATCGCCGAATACGGCGTCGCCGCTCACTGGCGGTATAAAGAAGGCAACCAGACGGCCAATAAGGACGCTTTCGATGAAAAGATGGGCTGGCTGCGCAACCTCCTGGAATGGCAGGATACGAGCAATCCCAAGGAATTTGTCAATGCCCTCAAGCTCGATGCTTTTTCCGACGAAGTCTTCGTTTTTTCGCCGCGGGGCGACGTCATCGACCTGCCCCAGGGGGCTATTCCCATCGACTTCGCCTACCGCATCCATACCGACGTCGGCCACCGCTGCGTCGGCGCCAAGATCAACGGCAAGATCGTCCCCTTGGATTATAAATTGAAGAACGGCGACATCGTCGAAATCATTACGTCCAAAGTGGGCAAGCCCAGCCTGGACTGGCTGAACATCGTCGGCAGCTCCGAAAGCCGCTCGAAGATCCGCAGCTGGTTCAAGAAGGAAAACCGCGAAGAAAACATCGCCAAAGGCCTGGATGCGCTGGAACGGGAATGTAAGCGCCTGGGCCATGACTGGAAAGCCCTCAACGTCGGCGGCCGCCTGGGCCGCGTGGCCAAGCAGATGAATGCCGGCTCCGAAGACGACCTGGTCGCCGCTGTCGGTTACGGCGGCTTTGCCGTCAATACGGTCCTCATCAAGCTCCTGGAACTGCACAAGAAAGACCTGCAGAAGCAGGAAGAAAAGACCAACAGCCTGGTAGCCCTGGAAAAACTCAAGACCAAGAAGCCTGTCAAGCACAACGGCACGGGCATCCTGGTCAAAGGCGAACCGGGCCTCTTGGTCCGCCTGGCCAAGTGCTGCAGTCCTGTACCGGGCGACCCCATCATCGGCTTCATCACCCGCGGCCGCGGCGTCTCCGTCCATCGCGCCGACTGCCCGAATGTCACCCATGGCCAGAATGACGTAGACCGCCTCATCGACGTCGAATGGGATTACGACGGCAACGAACGCTTTGAAGTGAACATGGAAATCGTCGCCTACGACCGCACGGGCATCATGGCCGAAATCATGGCCACCCTGGCGGAAATGAAGATTTCCATCCTCAGCGTCAACGCCAAGACCAGCGATACCAAGAACGTCACCATCCACATGGGCATCAGCATCAAGGACCTGGCCCAGTTCGAATTTGTCGCCACCAAGATACGCCGCCTGAAGGATGTCTATGCCGTCGAACGCTATACGGGAGGGGGACAGGCATGAGAGCTGTCGTACAAAAGACCTTGAAGTCCTCTGTGACGTCGGACGGCGTCTTGGCAGGTCAGGCCGGCAGCGGCCTGACGGTCCTCCTGGGCGTGTCCGTCAAGGATACAGACGATGACGTCCGCTACCTGGCCGATAAGATCGTCCACTTGCGGATCTTTGAAGATGATCAGGGGAAACTCAATCACTCCCTCCTCGATGAAGGCGGGGAGATGCTGGTCATTTCGCAATTCACCTTGTACGGCGATGCCCGCCACGGCCGCCGTCCCAGTTATATCGAAGCGGCCAGGCCTGAACAGGCTGAAGCCCTGTACAATCAGTTCGTCGACGCTGTCCGCGCCTTCGGGGTACCCGTGGCGACAGGCCGTTTCCGGACCCACATGGTCGTATCCCTGGAGAACGACGGGCCCGTGACCATCCTCTTGGACAGCCAGAAAACCTTTTAAGGGGGAAATGTGTATATGAGCATGAAATATATCAATATGGAACTCGGTCCTATCATGACCAATTGTTATATCGTCTACGATACGGATACGAAAGACGCCATGGTCGTCGACCCGGCCTGGGACTATCCGGCCATCGACAAGGCCCTGACCAGCCATGGCCTGACGCTGCGGTTCATCTTCCTGACTCACGGCCATGCCGACCATATCGGCGCCCTGCAGGAACTGCGCCAGCGCAAGAATGTACCGGTCTACGTCGGCGCCGGCGATGCCGACCTCATTTCCAATTCGCACAACAACCTGTCCCTGTTCATGGGCCAGGCCATCGAATGTACGTCGGCCGACCACCTGGTCAAGGACGGCGATGAACTGACCCTGGGGAACCTGCACTTCACGGTCCTGGAAACGCCGGGCCACACGCCGGGCGGCCTCAGCCTGTACGGCGAAGGCGTCGTCTTTTCCGGCGACACGCTGTTCCGCTATTCCGTCGGCCGTACCGACCTCTACGGCGGTTCGTCGAAGACCTTGCTCCACAGCCTGGAAACGAAGCTCATGACCTTGCCCGACAATACGCTGGTCCTGCCCGGCCATGGCCCGGCCACGTCCATCGGTGACGAACAGCGGGGCAATCCCTTCCTGGACGGAGGCTGGTAAACTATGACTGCCTATAAGGGAGCGGAATTTTGGATGCGCGTCACCCTGGCCGTCCTGGCCGGGGCCTTGTTCCTGACGGTCCACGCCGTCTACTGGCCCGTCGTCATCTCCCTGATCCTGACATTCATCCTCATGCCGATACGCGATGGCGTCATCAAGGGACTGCGCCGCCTTACGGGACGCCAGGTACCCATCGATATAGCCATCCTCATTTCCTTCGTCATCCTCATCGTCATCGTGACGGTCATTACCAACAGCATCGTCAAACCGCTGGTCGTCCAGGTCAATTTACTGGCAGCCAACTTCAACGATTTGGTCAGCCAGACGGCGGCTCTGGTGACGCAGCTTGAAAATGAGCAGACCCAGTTCTATATTCCCGACCAGGTCAAGAAGATCATCAACGACGCCTTCGTCAAAGTCGGCAATTACGGCATCGACGGCATTACCAACCTTATCCAGTCGGTCTTTGCCATTGCCGGGACCGTCGTTGAATTTTTCGTCGTACCGATCATTACCTTTTATTTCATGAAAGACGGCGGCCATATGGTCAGGATTTTCGTCGACATCTTCCCCGAAAGTTACCGCAGCCACCTGGCCGGGCTCTTCCAGGAAATACAGCACGTCCTGAGCCGTTACATCCGCGGCCAGATCCTCATGAGCTGTATCATTGCGACGCTGACCTTCCTCGGCATGTGGGCCATGGGCGTACCTTATCCCATGGTCATCGGACTTTTGGCGGCCATTACCGAATGGATCCCCATCGTCGGGCCTATCGTCGGCGCCGTGCCGGCCATCCTGCTCAGTGCGACAGTCAGCCTGTCCCTGCCGATCAAAGTCATCATCTTCTATATCGTCATCCAGCAGATCGACAGCCACCTCATCATGCCTCAGGTCATGGGGGCCGTCATCAGCCTGCATCCGGTCGTCATCGTCATCGCCCTGCTCATCGGCGGGACCCTCTTTGGCGTAGCCGGCATGATCCTTACTGTCCCGGTGACGGCAGTGCTACAGATTCTGTGTAAACATTTATGGTTCTACAATACATATAAAGAAAAGGCGATGAAGCACAATGGAAACAACGAAAACAGAAACCAATAAAAAAGAAATCATGGAAACCATGATGAAGCGCATGAAAGAAAAGATCAAGTTCAAGAAGTGCAAGATGACTTCCCAGCGTCAGATCATCCTGCGGGCCTTCGTCGAAAGCCCGATCCGCCACATGAGCGCCGAAGAAGTCTTCGAACTCGTCAAGAAGACGGCGCCCGACATCGGCCTGGCTACGGTCTACCGGACGCTGGACCTGTTCACCCAGATGGACCTCTTGAAGAAACTCGACTTCGACGACGGCTGCAGCCGCTACGAATTGAATGACCGCGACAATGAAGGCCATTTCCATCATCACCTCATCTGCCTGGGCTGCGGCAAGGTCTGGGAATGTGAAGACGACCTCTTGGAAACACTGGAAACGATCCTGGAAAAACGCCTCCACTTCCACACCGTCGACCATCAGCTGAAAGTCTATGGCTACTGTGAAGACTGCCAGAAGAAGCGGGCAGAAGAAGCGGCCAAGGAAGCAGCTGCGAAAGAAGCGGAATAACATGTCTGTCCAGACCTATACCTATGACGGGCCCGAGGGGCTCCACGCCCTGGTCGGCCAGGTCATGGCGTCGCTGGGCTATGTCGGCGGCCGGGAAATCCGCGACGTCGGGGCGGCCGTTACCGTCCGCGATGACGGCGGCCACCTCTATCTGAGCTGTACCTTCCAGGATGGCGGGGAACCCTGGTTCTCTGAAGCCCGCCTCTTACCAGGGGTCCGGGCACGGGACGCCCTCAAGGACTGCCTCATCCACTGGCACAGCCGCTTTTCCGGCCATGGCCCGGGTCCGTGGGGGACGCTCATCGGCGTGCGGCCGACGAAGCTGGTCCACCACCTGTTCGACCAGGGCTTTACTGACGACCAGGCCGAAAAAGCTTTGCAGACGTCGTATCACGTCGCGCCGGCTACGGCCCGGGACCTGGTGGCCATGGCCCGCCTGCAGCGGCCTTACGTGACCTGTCGGGGGCGGAAATTGGCCTTATACGTCGGCATCCCTTACTGCCCCAGCCACTGCCTGTACTGTTCCTTCCCGTCGCGCCTCATCGGCAGGGAAGGGGAGGCAGCGCTTACGGCTTTCCGCGATGCCGTCCTGGCCGATCTCGACGACCTGGCCGACTTGTGCCGGACCTATGATCTGGAAGTGACGTCGCTCTATGTCGGCGGCGGGACGCCGACGTGCCTGCCCCTGCCGGTCCTGGAAGCGATGATGACGCGGCTGGCCCGGAATTTCCCGGAAGCCCGCGAATGGACGGTCGAAGCGGGCCGTCCTGATACGGCGACGCCGGACATGCTGGCCATGCTCCGCAAGGCCGGCGTCGACCGCATCAGCGTCAATCCCCAGACACTGCAGCAGCAACTCCTCGATGCCCTGGGCCGGCGCCATAGCGTCGAAGCGATTTACACCATGTATGAAAACTGCCGGAAACTGGGATTTTCCGTCATCAATATGGACTTCATCGCCGGCCTTCCCGGGCAAACCGTGGCGGATATGCAGGAAAATATGGAAATTGTTTGCAAACTGCACCCGGAAAATGTTACAATTCATACGTTAGCATTAAAAAAACGGGCTCCTTTGTTCCATCATGAATTGCGGGCTTCTATTCCGCCTGCCGAAGAAACGGGCCGCATGGTCCGCCTCTGTCAGTCCATCCTGACCGGTAGCGGTTATGTGCCTTATTATATGTACCGTCAGAAGTACATGGCAGCCAGCTTTGCCAATATCGGCTACGCCCTGCCGGGCAGCGTCAGTGCCTATAATATTGAAATGATGGAAGAGCGGCAGTCCGTCCTGGCAGCCGGACCGGGCGGGGCGACGAAGTTCCTCTGCCGCGACGGCCACACCTTGGAAAAGGTGTATATGCCGAAAGATGTCGATGCATATGTGCAGGCGCTGGCTGAGAAAATGGCCCAGCGCCGCCGTTTGTGTGCTATCATATACGGAAAAGAGGATGTTTAAATGGCAATTACTGCACCGAGAGGCACGCAGGATTTCCTGCCGGAACAGACGGCAGAGTGGCAGCTGCTGGAAGCCAAGATCCGCCAGATCTGCTCGCTCTATGGTTTCGGCGAAATCCGCACGCCTATGTTTGAAAGTACTGAATTATTTTTACGCGGCATCGGGGAAACGACAGACGTCGTCACCAAGGAAATGTATACCTTTGAAGACCGCGGCGGCCGCAGCATGACCCTGCGCCCGGAAAATACGGCTTCCGTCGTCCGGGCCTTCCTGGAACATAAGCTGTACGGCGACCCGCAGGTCCATAAGTTCTACTACATGGGGCCCATGTTCCGTCATGACCGTCCCCAGGCCGGCCGCTATCGCCAGTTCACCCAGTTCGGCGTCGAAGAAATCGGCTCCAAGGACCCGGCTGTCGATGCCGAAATCATCGCCATGGCCTTCCAGCTCTTTCGGGAACTGGGCCTGAACGATCTGGTCCTGCACCTCAACTCTGTCGGCTGCCCGAAATGCCGTCCTGTCTATCGCCAGAAGCTCCTCGATTTCTTTGCCGATAAACGGGACCAGCTCTGCGACGACTGCAACGAACGGCTGGAAAAGAATCCGCTCCGCGTCCTCGACTGCAAAGAAGACGGCGAAAAAATGATGCAGATGGGCGTACCCTTGATTACAGATAATCTCTGCGACGACTGCAAGGAACATTTCCACAAAGTCCAGGAATATCTGACAGCCATCGGTATTCCCTTTACCCTCGACCCGCGCCTGGTCCGCGGTCTCGACTATTATACCAATACGGCCTTTGAAATCATGTACGCTCCCTTGGGCGCACAGAGCACGGTCTGCGGCGGCGGCCGCTACGACGGCCTCATCGAAGAAGTCGGCGGTCCGTCGACACCGGGCATCGGCTTTGCTATCGGCATGGAACGGCTGCTCCTGACCTTGAAGGAACAGGGCCTCTTGCCGCCGGTCGAAAAGAAACAGCCCGTCTTCATCGTCGCCCTCGGCGATGCTGCCAAGACCAAGGCCTTTGAACTGCAGCAGCAGCTCCGCGAAAAGGGCCTATATGCTGAAATCGACCTCTTAGGCCGCAGCATGAAGGGCCAGATGAAATCGGCGAACAAGCTCAACGCCGATTACACGGTCATCATCGGCGAAAATGAATTGGCTGCCGGTGAAGCCCAGGTCCGCAATATGGCCAGCAAAGAACAAGTCAGCGTTCCCCTTGATGGGATTGTTGCATATATGGAAACACACAAGAAGGGATGATTTACGAATGGATACAATGGAAGGTTTACACCGCTCCCAATACTGCGCTGAAGTAAGTGAAGCGGACAACGGCAAAGAAGTCGTCTTGACCGGCTGGGTAGAACGCCGCCGCGACCACGGCGGACTGATCTTCATCGATCTCCGCGACCGTACGGGCATCGTACAGGTCGTCGCTTCGCCGGATTATGAAAAGGTTTCTTTCGATAAAGCGGAACAGGTACGTACAGAATACGTCCTGGCTGTACGCGGTATCGTCCGCATGCGTGATAAAGATACGATTAACCCCAAGATGAAGACGGGCACCATCGAAATCCGCTGCGAAGAACTGCGCATCCTCAATTCGTCCAAGACACCGCCGTTCTACATTGAAGACAACATCGACGTCGACGAAAAAATCCGCCTGAAATACCGTTACCTCGACTTGCGTCGTCCGGAAATGCAGAAGAACCTCATTATGCGCCACAAAGTAAAACATGCCATGCGCACGTTCCTCAACGAACACGGCTTCATCGACATTGAAACGCCGGAACTCTGCAAGAGCACGCCAGAAGGCGCTCGTGACTACCTCGTACCGAGCCGTGTCAACGAAGGCAAATTCTATGCACTGCCGCAGTCGCCGCAGATTTTTAAACAGCTCCTTATGATTTCCGGTATGGACCGTTATTACCAGATCGCCCGCTGCTTCCGCGATGAAGACCTGCGCGCCGACCGCCAGCCGGAATTTACTCAGCTCGACATGGAAATGTCCTTCATGGACCAGGAAGAAATCCTGACCCTCGTCGAACAGATGGTACACTACATCTTCAAAGAAACGTTGGGCCACGACGTCCAGCTCCCGATTCACCGCATGACTTGGGACTACGCCATGGCAAACTACGGCTCTGATAAGCCGGACCTGCGCTTCGACATGAAGTTCACCGACGTGACGGAACTCGTCAAGGATACGGACTTCAAAGTCTTCCGCAGCGTCATCGACAACGGCGGTCAGGTCAAAGCCATCAACGTCAAAGGCGACGCTGACATTCCCCGCCGCGAACTGGACGGCCTCGTCGAATACGTCGGCCACTACGGCGCAAAGGGCCTGGCTTGGATCGGCTTCCTCGAAGACGGCACGCTTAAATCGCAGATCAAGAAGTTCTTTGGTGAAGATAAGCTCCGCGAAATCGGTAAGGCCTGCGGCGCTGAAAAAGGCGACTTGGTCCTCATGATCGCTGACAAACCGAAAATCGTCGCAGCCGCTCTCGGCGAACTGCGTAAAGAAATGGCCCGCCGCATGAATCTCATCGACGAAAACGAATTCGCCTTTACGTGGGTCGTCGACTTCCCCATGTTCGAATACAGCGAAGAAGAACACCGCTATGTTGCTATGCACCATCCGTTCACAGCTATGCGCGATGAAGACCTGGACAAACTGGAAACAGACCCGGCTCACGTCTATGCTAAGGCCTATGACCTGGTCCTCAACGGCATCGAACTTGGCGGCGGCTCCCTCCGTATCTACCAGCCCGACGTACAGCAGCGCGTCTTCAAGGCTATTGGCCTGACACCGGAAGAAGCAGAACAGAAATTCGGCTTCCTCCTCCGCGCCTTCGAATACGGTGCACCGCCCCACGGAGGTCTGGCTTTCGGCTTGGACCGCATGATCATGCTCATGCTCAAACGCAAGTCCATCCGCGACGTCATCGCTTTCCCGAAGACCCAGAACGCTATCGACCCCATGAGCGAAGCTCCGTCGACAGTTACCAAAAAACAGCTGCATGAACTCCACATCCAAGTAGAAGAAGACTTGGTAAGTAAATAAGAGAGATGAAAAAGGCTTGTCGCTTGTGCGACAAGCCTTTTTCGTGGTTCGTGGCTCGTGGTTCGTGGTTCGTGGTTCGTGGCTCGTGGTTCGTGGTTCGTGGCTCGTGGTTCGTGGTTCGTGGCTCGTGGTTCGTGGTTCGTGGCTCGTGGTTCGTGGTTCGTGGCTCGTGGTTCGTGGTTCGTGGTTCGTAGGGGCCGTCCCAAAGGGCGGCCCGCTGTGATATTTGACCACAGCCCGTTCTGGTATTATGGTGAGCCTTTCTTCGGACTCCGATGCAGCTTCGCCGCGACAGACTCATGATTGTATTACGACCAAGTGTCGTCCGTCATAAATTCCGGTTGTGTACAGGATTCAGGCGGGACGCCTTGACAGGACGTCCCCTACGGTATCGCAGACAGGCGATGAAAAAATGAACGCTGGCCGTAAATGGCAGCTCGCAAAAATATACGGCCTGTGGTCGTATGAGTAAGGGTCCGTCCTGATAAGGAAGCCCGTGTGTGGGAATCCCGTAAATCGCTTCGTGGCTAGCAATCAGCCGTCAGCCGCGGTCCCATGGACCGCTTTCGTAGGGGCCGTCCCAACGGGCGGCCCGCTGTGATATTTGACCACAGCCCGTTCTGGTATTATGGTAAGCCTTTCAGGTGCTACTATGCGGACGCGATTGGTTTACGAGCCACGAACCACTAACGCACATATTGACAAACGTCAATATGTGCGTTATACTCTAACCATAGATTGATGAACTTCAATATGAAAGGAGGCGTCGTGATGGACGAAAGGGAAGCAGTCCGCGTTTTTAAGGCCTTGGGCGATGAGAAGCGCCTGCGTATCTTATCGCTCCTGCGGCAAGGGGAACGGTGTGCCTGTGTACTCTTGGAACACTTGAACTTGTCCCAGCCGACGCTGTCCCATCACATGAAGATTCTTTGCGAGGCCCAGCTGGTCACAGGCCGCAAGGAAGGGAAGTGGGTCTATTATTCCCTCAATACGGCCCAGGCCCCGGTCCTGGAACAGGCCGTCCACGACTTATTTCAACTCAGTGCCGTGCCGGCAGAGGACGAAGCCTGCCATTGCCAGTAAGGCAGGTTTCTTTTTTAGCTAATACATTGATAAATGTAAATATATGAATTTTTTAGGAGGTCTTTTATCATGAAACATATGGAAATCTTTGAACAAGCAATGTGCTGCCCGACCGGTCTCTGCGGCCCCTCTATCGACCCGGAACTCTTACGCGTATCGACCGTTTTGGATACGCTCAAACAGCACGGCATCGACGTCGGCCGCTATAACCTGACCAGTGCGCCTTTGAAATTCGTCCAGACGAAGGCCGTTACGGATTTCCTCCAGCACCACGGCCCGGAAGACCTGCCCCTCATCCTCGTCGACGGCGCCGTCCAGTTTGCCGGCCGCTATCCGACGAATGATGAATTTGCCAGCCTCATCGGCTTCGACCCGGCCATCCTCGAAGCAGCCCAGGCTGCTGGGGAAAGCTGCTGCTGCGGCGATGCACCGGCGGAACCGGAAAGCTCGTCGTGCTGCTGCGGAGGTGACTGTAAGTGATTCTTTATGATCCCTTTCGCGTCGTCCAGACGAAATATCTCTTCCTGACCGGCAAAGGCGGCGTCGGCAAGACGTCTGTCGCCTGTGCCACGGCCGTCGCCCTGGCCGATGCCGGGAAGAAGGTCCTGCTCATCAGTACCGACCCGGCATCGAACCTGCAAGACGTCTTTTCTATGGAACTGACCAACAAGGCTACGGCCATTGACGCCGTGTCTAATTTGGCCGTGGCCAACCTAGACCCGGTCCAGGCCGCTGCCGAATACAGGGAAAGCGTCATCGGCCCTTATCGCGTCCTCTTGCCGGAAGCGGCCCTGCGCAACATGGAGGAACAGCTGTCCGGCTCGTGTACCGTAGAAATCGCTGCTTTCAATGAGTTCACCAACTTCCTCACCGACGAGACCGTCGCCCGTGATTACGACCACATCCTCTTCGATACGGCGCCGACAGGCCACACCCTGCGCATGCTGCAGCTGCCGTCGGCGTGGAGCCAGTTCATCCAGAAGAGCAAACACGGCGCGTCCTGCCTGGGGCAGCTGTCGGGGCTGGAATCGCGGAAAGAACTGTATAAGCAAGCCGTCCGGACCTTGGCCGACGGGGCTCAGACGACGATGCTCCTCATCGCCCGTCCCGATAGCCTGCCCCTGAAAGAAGCGGCGCGGGCGTCGAAGGAGCTGGCCGCCCTGGGCATTGCCAACCAGCAGCTCATCATCAACGGCCTCCTGCCTTCCTACGATGACGATGCGACCAAGACCTTATATGAAAAGCAGCAGGCCGCCTTGCAGGCCATGCCCGAAGCCATTGCCGATTTGCCGCGTTTCCAGATTCCCTTGCGGACGTACAATATCACCGGCTTGGACCACGTCCGGGCCCTGCTCAAAGGGGAAGTGAAGGAAGCGGCGACGGAACTGACGCTGGAACGGGTCCAGCCTTTGCAGGCCGTCATTGACGATTTGGAAAGCAGCCATCGTAAGGTCATCTTCACCATGGGCAAGGGCGGCGTCGGCAAGACGACTGTCGCCGCAGCCATCGCCTTGGGCCTGGCCCGCCGCGGCCATCGCGTCCACTTGACGACGACTGACCCGGCAGCCCATTTGCAGTATATCGTCAGCCAGACGGACAACCTGACCTTGAGCCATATCGACGAAGGGGAAGAGCTGAGAAAATACCAGGATGAAGTCCTGAACCAGGCCAAAGCTAACGGCCTGGGCCCGTCGGACCTGGCTTACATCGAAGAAGACCTGCGTTCGCCGTGCACCCAGGAAATTGCCGTCTTCCACGCCTTTGCCGACATCGTCGAAGCCGCCGACGACCAGATCGTCGTCATCGACACGGCGCCGACAGGCCATACGCTGCTGCTCCTGGAATCGACGGAAAGCTACGATAAGGAAATCCGCCGGACCCATGGCTCGACGCCGCCGTCGGTACAGCACTTGCTGCCGCGCCTGAAAGGGACGGAAACGGAAGTCGTCATCGTCACCTTGCCCGAAGCGACGCCGGTATACGAAGCCCTGCGTCTGGAAGCGGACCTGAAGCGGACCAAGCTGCGCTCGAAGTGGTGGGTCATCAACAAGTCCTTTTATCAGGCCAAGACGACGAGCCCTTTGTTAAAGGCCAAAGCCTCGCACGAAATCCCTTGGATCAACAAAGTCGACGAACACACCCAGGGCCACACGGCCCTCATCGCCTGGCGCCCAGACGAAGTCCGCGGCGATGTCCTAGGGACGTTGTAGTTTTCGGAATTCTCATCACGTGGTCGCCCCTACAGAAACCCCATCCACGAACCATGAGCCACGAGCCACGAACCACGAACCACGGGATTCCCACAAGCGGGCCGCCTTTACAGGACGGCCCCTACGAGCCACGAGCCACGAGCCACGAGCCACTAAAAAAGCGGCTGTCTTCAAAGGACAGCCGCTTTTTCCTATTTCCCTTCGTAATAATAGCGCGTCCACATGACGACTTCCGACAGGGACGGGTGAGGCGTCATGGTTTCGCTGAAGGTATAGACCGATTTGGGGTCGAGGGTCCGCGTCAGCGGTTTGGCCCGTAAGGCCTGGGCCGTAGGCGATGCAATATCTTCATGGACCGGATGGATGACGTGGGTACCGCTCATGAGGTTATTGATGAAAGGCTGGATGAGGATGGACGCTTCCGGGCCGATGATGTGGGCGCCGAGGATGAATTTCGTCTTCTTGTCGACGACCAGTTTGATGAAGCCGTCGTCTTCGTCACCCGGTTCATAGCCCATGGCGTAGCCTTTGGCCGATGATGAATAGTGGTTGATGGCCGTTTCGACGTCGTAGCCTTTCTTCAGGGCCTGTTCTTCCGTCAGGCCGACGTGGGCCGCTTCCGGATAGGTATAGGTGACGGCCGGCACCGTATCGTAATCGGCCCAGCGCCATGTTTCCGGGGCGTTTCCGGAAAAGAGGTTGTGTGCCAGGATTTCTGCTTCGTAATTGGCCTTGTGGCGGAAGGGGGCCAGACCATTGACATCGCCTAAGGCCCAGATATTCTCAGCCGTCGTTTCCAGGAATTCGTTCGTTTCAATATAGCCGCGCTTGTCCAGGCGGACGTCGGTATTTTCCAGGTGCAGCAGTTCCGTCATGGGCCGGATGCCCGGGGCGACCAGGATTTCTTCAGCTGCCACTTCGCCTTCTTCGCCAGTCGTGCGGTCGCGGAAGGACAAGACCTTCAAGCCGTCGCGCTGGCTGACGGAAACCGTGTCTTTATTGAGGCGGATATCCATGCCGTAGCGCTGGAACTGCTTGAGGATGAACGCCGATACAGCCGGGTCTTCCTTGGGAAGGAGACGGACATTGTGCTGGACCATAGTGACCTTGGTGCCAGCCGCATCGAAGACGTGGGCGAATTCACAGCCAATAGGGCCGCCGCCGATGATGATCAGGCTCTGGTAGGGCTTTTTCGGATACGACGGGCCAAAGAACGATTCCGACGTCACATAGCCCGCTTCTGCCAGGCCCGGCAGGGCGGGGATATTCGTTCGGCCGCCAGTGGCAATGAAAATCTTGTCGCCTGTCAAGGTAACGCTGTTGCCGTCATTCAAGGCGATGGCAACCGTGTGATTGTCGACGAAAGACGCCGTGCCGTTGAAGGTGTCGACGTTGGGGAACTGGTCGTAATAACCTTGAATGGCCGGGCTTTCATCGATCTTTTCCCACAACCGCTTGGATAACATATCCCAGTCCAGGCGGACGTTATCAGCCAAGACGCCGATGCGGCTCCCTTCGCGGATCTCGCGGATGCGGTTGGCCGCCGTGACCATGACCTTCGTCGGAATACAGCCGCGATTCAGACAAGTCCCGCCGAACCGGCCCCGTTCAATGACAGCCACCTGCAAGCCCTGGGCCAAGGCCGCATCGGTCACAATGTTGGCTGCCCCCGTACCGATGACAATGACATCATATTTCTTCATAAGATAACGCTCCTTTATATGTAACAAAAATATTAAATACAACCTTTTTAGTATAGTATAAGCGAAAGCGGCCTTTTTGACAAGGCCGTATGAGATGATAGCCACGAACCACGGACCACGAAAACCCCACAAGCGGGCCGCCTTTACAGGACGGCCCCTACAAATCACGAGCCACGAACCACGAGCCACGAAAATCCCCTTTACACAACCGGCCGGGTATAGTATAATAGCTATGTCGTACGGGTGCTCGGTGTCTCGATGACTCCGACGATCACTTAGCACTTTGCGAATAGATTCAATTTTTTATACATGGAGGAAAGATACAATGTTAAGCGTAGAAGAAAAAAAAGCAATCGTAGCTAAATTTGGTGCCAATGAAAACGATACGGGTTCTCCGGAAGTACAGATCGCGCTCCTCACGAGCCGCATCATCTATTTGACGGAACATCTCCGCAGCCACAAAAAGGACCATGCATCCCGCCGCGGCCTGTTGAAACTCGTCGGCCAGCGCCGTAACTTGCTCGGTTACTTGCAGAAACACGATCTCGACCGTTATCGTGCTATTCTCGAAAAATTGAACTTGCGTAAATAATCTCGCATATTGTGGGGCTGATGCTGATGTGACTGCATCAGCCTCTTTTTTCAGGACACAGGGTGGTAGGTTGTAGCCTGGGTATATCGCCGATGTTCCCGGACTAGTGCCTATCACCTGTGAATTCAAGGAGGTAACAATGGAAGAACAGAAATTCCAAATGGATTTCGCCGGCCGCCCGCTGGTAATTGAAGTCGGTAAACTGGCCAAGCAGGCCAGCGGTGCCGCATTGGTCCGTTATGGCGATACCGCCGTTTTCGTCACGGCTACGGGCTCGAAAGAAGCGCGTGAAGACGCAGACTTTTTCCCGCTCACCGTCGATTATGAAGAAAAGATGTACTCCGTCGGCAAGATTCCCGGCGGCTTCATCAAACGCGAAGGCAAACCGCCTGAATCGGCAACCCTTTTTGCCCGCCTCATCGACCGTCCGATCCGTCCGCTCTTCCCGAAGACATACCGTCATGACGTCCACGTCGTGGCTTATGATTTCTGCGTAGACCATGACAACGCTCCGGAAATCGCCGCTATGATCGGTGCCTCCGTATCGCTGTGCATGTCCCACATTCCCTTTGCCGGCCCGATTGCCGGTGTCCGCGTCGGCCGCGTCGATGGCCAGTTCGTCATCAACCCGACCGTCGCCCAGAGCGAACAGAGCGATATGGACATCGTCGTCGCCGGTACGAAAGACGCCATCCTCATGGTTGAAGGCGGCGCTCACGAAATCCCGGAAGAACAGGTCCTGGATGCCATCATGTTCGCCCATGAAGAAATCAAGAAAGTCGTCGAATTCCAGCTCGGTTTCCTCGACAAGATTTCCGTACCGAAACAGGAATTCGTCGAAAAAGAACCGCCGGCAGATATCGTCGAAGCCGTCCATGCTTATGGCGAAGAAGCCATGAAGACGGCTATCTTCACGGCTGACAAAGTCGAACGCGAAGAAAAGATGGATGCTGTCGAAACGGATATTTACGAACACTTTGCCGACATTTATCCGGACAACGCCGATGATGTCGCTGAAATCACGCAGAAAATGATCAAGGAAATCGTCCGCCACATGATCGCCGTCGACAAGATCCGTCCCGATGGCCGTCGTGTCGACGAAGTCCGTCCGGTCAGCTGCGAAGTCGGCCTCTTTGCCCGCACTCACGGCACTGGCTTGTTCACCCGCGGCCAGACGCAGATTATGAGCTTCTGCACGTTGGCACCGCTGTCGGAATGCCAGCATATCGATGGCGTCGGCCTGGAAACGGATCGCCGCTACATGCACCACTACAATTTCCCGTCCTTCTGCGTCGGCGAAACGAAGTCGTCCCGCGGTCCTGGCCGTCGTGAAATCGGCCACGGCAAATTGGCAGAACGCGCATTGACCCAGGTCATGCCCAGTGAAGAAGAATTCCCCTACGCTATCCGCGTCGTATCGGAAGTCCTCGAATCGAATGGCTCCAGCTCCATGGGCAGTGTCTGCGGCAGCACCTTGGCCCTCATGGATGCCGGCGTACCGATCAAAGCTCCCGTTGCTGGCGTCGCCATGGGCTTGGTTACCAAAGGTGATGACTTCACCATCCTGACGGATATCCAGGGCATGGAAGATGCTTTGGGCGACATGGACTTTAAAGTCGCCGGTACGATGAAAGGCGTCACGGCCATCCAGATGGATATCAAGATCAAAGGCCTCAGCCGTGAAATCCTGGCCCAGGCTTTGAAACAGGCTCATGAAGGCCGGATGCATATCATGGGCAAGATGCTGCAGGTCATCAACGAACCGCGAAAGGAGCTTTCTCCCTACGCACCGCGCATCATTTCCATGCACATCAAACCCGATAAAATCCGCGACGTCATCGGGCCGGGCGGCAAGATGATCAAACAGATTACCGAAGAAACAGGCGCTAAGATCGACATTGACGATTCGGGCCTGGTATACATTGCCGCTGTCGACGGCGAAAGCGGCCAGAAAGCCAAAGAATGGATTGAAAAACTGACGGAAGACGTTGAAGTCGGCAAGACCTACGTCGGCAAAGTCACGCGCATCATGAACTTCGGCGCCTTCGTCGAAGTCCTGCCGGGCAAAGAAGGGCTGGTCCACATTTCCCAGCTGGCTAAAGAACGGGTCGAAAAAGTTGAAGACGTCGTCCACGTCGGCGATGAAATCATGGTCAAATGCGTCGAAATCGACAGCCAGGGCCGGGTCAACTTGTCCCGCAAAGCCCTCTTGGGTGGCGGCGACGAAGGTCCGTCCCATCGCAGCCGGGGTCCCCGCGGCGGTCATAACAGCCACGACCGCCAGAAACGGTAAGGCTTATGGCAGGCAGAGGATTTGAAATCGTCACGGCCTATGAAGGCTGTGACATCCATCTTCCCGTCCGCAAGACGGCCAACAGTGCCGGCTACGATTTGGAAGCGGCAGAAACGACGGTACTCGCACCGCATGCCGTCACCGTCGTGCCGACAGGCTTGAAAGCCTTTATGGAAGACGATGAATATTTGTCTATCTTCATCCGCTCCAGCCTGGCTTTCAAGAAAGGCCTTATGCTGGCCAACAGCACGGGCATCGTCGACAGCGATTACTATAACAATGCCGACAATGAAGGGCACATCATGATTGCCTATTATAATACGAACGATCAGGCCTACACCTTGGAAAAGGGCGAACGCATCGGCCAGGGCATCTTCATGAAGTACCTGACCGTCAACGACGACGCTGCCAGCGGTATCCGCACGGGCGGTATCGGCAGCACGGGAAAGTAAAAAGTGAAAATGAGATAATATACCTATCTGGAGGGTTTTGCCTCCCCTGATAGGGGAGGTGGCCCAACGGGCCGGAAGGGTTGCACTGAAAAAAACAACCTCTCAGCCAGCCTGCGGCTGCCAGCTCCCCTATTAGGGGAGCCTTTTTTTGAAAGGATGATGAATCAAGTGAGTATCAGCAAGGAAACACTCGTTTCTCGTAAAGAAATCATGAAAGGCCGGGTCCTCCACGTCACGGTGGATACCGTTTCTATCGACGACGGCCAGGGTGGCGAAGCAAAGACGGCCACGCGCGAAGCGGTCTGGCATTTCGGCGCTTGCGCCATCCTGCCGCTGACGGATGACGGCAAAATCATCCTCGTCCGCCAGTACCGCTATGCTGCGGCACAGGCCATGTTGGAAGTACCGGCCGGGAAAATCGAACACGACGGCGAATCACCCGATTACTGCGCGGCCCGGGAACTGGAAGAAGAAGCCGGCGTCACGGCTTCGGAAATCCTGCCCTTAGGCTATACGTATACGTCGCCGGGCTTCTGCAGTGAACGGATTTATCTCTATCTGGCCCGAGGGCTCCAGAAAGGGAAGCAGCACCTCGATGATGACGAGTTCATGAACATCGAATACTATACGCCCAAGGAAATGGAAGACCTCATCGACCAGAACGAAATCACCGATGCCAAGACCATTGCAGCCTTTGAAAAAGCCCGCAAATATCTGCCGGGATTATAAGGAGGGAGTTTTATGAAATTCAATCGCATCATCGTCATCGTTACGGATAGCGTCGGCGCCGGCGATGCACCGGACGCTGAAAAGTTTGGCGACAAAGGAGCCGATACGTACGGCCACATCGATGCCAACGTACCCTTGAACGTGCCCAATCTGCGCCATCTGGGCTTGGGCCGCGTTGCCCATATCCATGCCGAAGCAACAGACGTCGTCGGCTCGTATGGCCTCATGCAGGAAATCTCGGCCGGCAAGGATACGACCAGCGGTCATTGGGAATTCATGGGCAACCCCGTAGAAAATCCCTTCCCGACTTTCCCCCATGCCTTTCCGCCGGATTTGTTGAAAGCCTTTACGGAAAAGACGGGCTACGGCTACATTGGCAACGAAATCGCGTCGGGTACGGAAATCATCGAACGCCTGGGGCCGGAACACTTCCGGACGGGCCTGCCCATCGTCTATACGTCGGCAGACAGCGTCTTCCAGATTGCCGCTCACAACGATGTCATCCCCTTGGAAGAATTGTACCGCATCTGCGACATTACGCGCCGCGAAGTCTGCGTCGGCCCTTATGAAGTAGGGCGCATCATCGCCCGGCCTTTCGTCGGGACCCAGGGCCACTTCGTCCGCACTGGCGACCGCCGCGACTACAGCCGGCTGCCCAAGCGGAAAATGGTCTTTTCCTATTTGTCCGAAGCGGGCTATGCCGTCGTCGGCGTCGGCAAGATCGGTGACATCTATGCCCATATCGGCCTGACCGAATCGTACCATACGGCCAATAACCATGAAGACATGGAAGCCTTGCGGACTCAGCTGGCAGCCCATCGGAAGGATAAGGGCCTGCTCATGGCCAACTTCGTCGACTTTGACAGCATGTACGGACACCGCCGCAACGTCAAAGGCTATGCGGACTGCCTGGAAGCTTTTGACCAGGAACTGGGCCAGCTCTTGACAGAAATCCATGACGACGAACTGCTGGTCATCACGTCGGACCACGGCAACGACCCGACATGGCATGGCACAGACCATACGCGTGAACGGGTACCACTCCTGGTCTACAGCCCGGCCCTGAAGGCTTCTGTCGACTTGGGTATCCGCCAGACCTATGCCGATTTGGGCATGAGCATTATGGATAACTTCGGACTGACAGGCCTTGAATTCGGTACCAGCTTTTTATCAGAACTGAGGTGATCCTATGTGGCCCATCGACTGCATCGAACACAAGCGGGACGGCAAGGTCCTGACCAAAGAGGAAATTACGCGCTTCATCGACGATTATACGGCCGGCCGCATCGCTGACTATCAGGCCGCAGCCTGGCTCATGGCCGTCTATTTCCAGGGCATGAGCTATGAAGAAACGAAGGAACTGACCCTGGCTATGGCTCATTCTGGCGATATCGTCGATTTGTCGTCCATTCCGGGCATCAAAGTCGACAAGCACAGCACCGGCGGCATTGCCGATACGACGACGCTCATCGTGGCACCGTTAGTCGCAGCCGCCGGCGTTCCCGTGGCCAAGATGAGCGGCCGCGGCCTGGGATTTACCGGCGGTACGGCGGATAAACTGGAATCCATCCCCGGCTTTCACGTCGTCCTGCCGGAAGAAACTTTCCTGGAACAGGTGCGCCGCATCGGCTTGTCCCTCATCACCCAGTCCGGTGAAATCGCGCCGGCGGATAAACTGCTCTATGCCCTGCGCGACGCGACGGCGACCGTTGAGAGCATCCCCCTCATTGCCAGCTCCATCATGAGCAAGAAAATCGCTTCCGGCGCCGACGCCATCGTCCTCGACGTCAAATACGGCGACGGCGCCTTCATGAAGACCAAAGAACGGGCGCGGGAACTGGCCCGGACCATGGTCGGTATCGGCAATCTCGCCGGCCGGCCGACACGGGCCGTCGTCACGTCCATGGAAGCGCCGTTGGGGACGGCTATCGGCAACTGCTTAGAAGTCGATGAAGCTGTGGAAGCCTTATCGGGCCAAGGTGGCCGGCGGCTCATGGAAGTCGTCGAAGCCATCGGCGCTCAGATGCTCATCGTCGGCGGCAAGGCCCAGGACGAAGAACAGGGGAGAACCATGATTCGCGACCTCATCGCTTCCGGCAAAGGCCTGGCCAAGTTCCGGGAATTCGTCCGAGCCCAAGGCGGCAGCTCATCGTGGATTGGCAAGCGGCCCCTCACCAAGGCGCCCCAGGTCTTTACGGCGGTCTGCACCGATGAAGGCTACATCACCCGCATCGACGGCCGAGCCCTCGGCGAAATCGCCATGGCCATGGGCGCCGGCCGGGCCCGCAAGGAAGATGCCATCGACCCTATGGTCGGCATCCGCCTTTTCAAGGAACTCTATGACCCGGTCCGTCCTGGCGAAGCCCTGTTCACCCTGTACGGCAAGGAAGGCGCCGATATGATGGCCCTGGCCCAGCAGGTCGCCGACCACATCATCGTCACGCCCGACCAGGCAGACACCATCGAACCCGTCGTCAGTGAAGTGATAGTATAAAGTTTGTAGTTTGTAGTTTACAGTGTAGGGGCGCCCATGCGGGGCGCCCGCCTGAAAGGATGTCCATGAAAGAATTACGCCATATCCCCGTCCAGAAGGGGAAAACCTATGACATATCCATTGCCCGCCTGGGTACCAGTGGCGAAGGCGTCGGCCGTTACGAAGGCTTTACGGTCTTCGTGCCCTTCGCCCTGCCCGGTGAAAACGTGCGGGCCCGCATTACCCTGGTCAAGAAAAATTATGCCACAGCGGCTTTAGTCGAGGTCTTGAAGCCTTCGCCGGACCGGATCCAGCCCCAGTGTCCCGTCTACGACCGCTGCGGCGGCTGTCAACTCCAGCACCTCAGCTATGAAGGGGAATTGAAGGAAAAGCGCCAGCAAGTCCGGGATGCCCTGGAACGCATTGGCCACCTGCAGGATATCGACGTCCTGCCGACCCTGGGGGCTCATACGCCCTGGCATTACCGCAATAAGATGCAGTTCCCCGTCGCCGCTGCCGGAAAGGGGAAAGTCGCCATCGGCTGTTTTGCTGCGGCTACGCACGAAGTCATCGACGTGACGGACTGTGCCATCCAGAAAGAAGGCAACAACGCCATCGTCGCCGTCGTCCGCCAGTGGATGAAAGATTTCAAGATTCCCGCCTATGATGAAGACGCCCGGACGGGCATCGTCCGCCATATCATGGGACGCGTCGGTGTCCATACGGGAGAAATCATGGTCTGCCTGGTCACGGCCTGCGATATGGTGCCGCACATGAAAGATTTGGTCCAGCGCCTGCGCCGGGATATCCCCGGTCTGACCAGCGTCGTTCAGAACGTCAACAAGCGCCATACTAACGTCATCTTAGGGCCCAAAACGAAGACCGTCTACGGCAAAGGGACTATTCACGACTCCATCGGCCCTTTGACCTTCCACATTTCGGCGCAGTCCTTCTTCCAGGTCAACAGTGAGCAAGCCCAGCGCCTCTATGAACAGGCCCTCGACTTTGCCGACCTCAAAGGCGGCGAAACCGTGGCCGACGTCTACTGCGGTACTGGGACCATCACCTTGTTCCTGGCCCAGAAAGCCAAACAGGTCTACGGCATCGAAATCGTCGCCCCGGCTATTCGTGACGCCGTTCGCAATGCCAAAGACAACCACGTCGGCAACGCCCAGTTCATCTTAGGCGATGCTATCTATAAATTGCCGGAACTCATCAAAAACGGCATCCGTCCCGACGTCATCGTCCTCGACCCGCCCCGGGCCGGCTGCGGTGAACCCGTCCTCAAAGCCATCGCCCAGAGCAAACCCAAACGCGTCGTCTACGTCTCCTGCAATCCGGCCACCCTGGCCCGCGACCTGGCCTACCTGGACCAGCACGGCTACCATACCGCTAAAGTACAGCCTGTAGACATGTTCCCGCGGACCCACCATGTTGAGTCAGTAGCATTGATGTCAAGAGAAGAAAAATAGGCGAAAATCCCGTATTTACGGGCTTTTTCGGATATTGATTATTTAGGTCCATATTTGTAAAATGGCCTGTAAAACTGTGTTTTTAGCACACCATGGATGAAGATTTTCTACCTCGGGGCTTCAATATGGATGTTAAAATGGGGAAATTCCAGGTTGGGGCTTTAAGATGGATGTGAAAAAATTCAATATAAGACAGAATAAGAGCAGGCGCCCCATCACTTGGTGGAGCGCCTGCTCTTATTCGTTTGCCAGAACGTAAAATCATTTCATGTCCTTCTTATATAGCAAATTATTATATATGACACTAAATTGTGATTAAAATTACTCTAATTTGCAAATAAAAAACATAAATGATAAAATTAAATAAATATTATCGTGATATTTATTGTTGGGAGGGCAGTTTATGAAAAGTATTAAAAAAATTCCATTAATTGTAGCAACGGCATGTATGATTTGCTTACCTTTTTGTACGAGTCATGCAATTACTTACATTCCAAGTTCAGAATCAGATGGTTCCTATGAAGCGGGTCAAGCTGCCGGATCTCTTTTAGGAGCGTTGTTTAGTCGGAATCGTCGACCTCATATTAATGTGCATAAGCAGTATGTATACGCAGGGAGCAACGGTTCCTCTGCTTTCTACATAGACTTATCATCTGCTAAATCTATAAAGAAGACAGATACATTCAAATTGGCATCGGCTGATTTTATTTATGTTGATTATACGAAAGAACAAATTTATAAGATAAAAAATCATATTTCATACGATGTAAGTAGCCAAGTTGCTAGAGTTTCTTTAGCCTCAATGAGCACATTCGATTATAAAGGAAAATTGTTACAGGGGCCTGCAGAGGGAAATGGTCAATTTTCAGATGTAAATCCGCAAGGTCCTACGGCTGCTGCTGTGAATACGGTTTATAACAAGCTGTATGGGATGGCTTTCTATTATGATTCTTCGATTCCCGTATTAACAAAAACAGGTGCCTTGGTTGATTAAAGGATGTGATTTATATGTCAGTGCGACTAAATAAATTAAGTATTTTTTTTCTTGTGTGTGTAGTGTTTTTTTCTTTTACATTACAGGCATTTGCTGCTGAAAAACTAGATCAAAAATATATGGGCTTAGGAGATTTAACATGGGGGAGACCTCTTTATGATATTGAAGGCGAATATGATGTTAAATTCGTAAATAAAAGAACATCAAGTATAGCGTCGACTTCTGTAGAAACCTATTTAATTAGAATTCCAGAAGCCAATGGAAACATGTGTTTTTATGGGCCGCTTGTAGCTTCTGCTGAGTTTGCGAATGGAAAATTGTTTGCTATAATTATCCCTTTTAAGGGTTATGATGACGAACTCTACAAATTGACCGAAAAATTTGGTCACCCACCATATGGAGATAGTTCTAATACAGTAGGCTGGCGTGGTGAACGTATATTGATTTTCTTAAAACGGGAACAAAGTGATTTTGATGGCACTTTAATATTAATAATGCCAGGAGCACAAGATTTTCTTTATAAATAAACTATTTGTAATAGGAGGATAATTAATATGAAGAAAATACTCGTTTTAATAAGTATGTTGTTCATTCTTGTAAGCGCGAATGCATACGCTTCTTGGGAATATATGGGCAATGACTCTTCTGGGAATCAAGAGTATATATTGCCAGAAAGTTCACAAGTTATAAAATTTACACCTAAACAATTTGAATGGACAGTACAAGTAAAAGAAATATATAGTCGTGAAGGAAAAAGTGATCTTATTAGTAATTATGCGTTAAAAGGCGTTAAAATCAAAGGTATCGAATTAGCGGATTACGAAATTAAGACTTATCATTTTAAAGCCTGGAAAGATCAAGTAGGGTTTAGAGTGGATAATTCCTATGGATACAACAATAATGGTTATCAAGTATGTACCTTTAAAGGGTGGTACAGTTTTGAGCCTTTTGAATCGAGATCTCTTGTTGGTTTATTTTCATACAGAGCATTAAATTATTTGGAAACTTTGAACAATATTGACTATTTTAAAATTTTAATAGAGAACAATAAAAAATAAATTGCGTAAAAAATTCATGAATTATAAAGGAGAAATTTTATGAAAAGAATTGCATTAATTCTAGGATTGATTCTCGCCTTATTTACTTTTTCTGCTGGCGCTTCTGCATGTCCGTATTGTGGAGCTCCAGGTTATTTCACAGGGGAAAGAGGAAACAATTATAGTAATTCGTGGGATGTATATCAATGTTCGAATGGTCATCGATATGATGTCCCTAATACTCTTTCTGGCAGTACTTCTGGCCCAAGAAATAATTGTCCGTATTGTGGAGCTCCAGCTTATTTTACAGGGGAAAGAGGAAATAATTACGGCAATTGGTGGGATGTATACCAATGTTCGAATGGGCATCGATATAATGTTCCTGACTAAAAATATTAACTAGGCGTGGGCGTACTAAGTTGGTTTGATGCAATAAAAAATTAGACGATTTATAGAAAAGCGATGAACCTATGAAAAGATTTGCTCATAAGTTCATCGCTCTTTTACATTATAAAAATACACTTATACCGTAACTTCGATGCCGGATTTAAATTTGA
>NZ_JANFQH010000029.1:0-28788 GCF_024436295.1 Megasphaera sp. SC8-1
AAATTTGACTAGAAAATGGTCGGGAAATATGGTGATTTTCTCGATGATTTTCCGAATGGTAATTTCGTTAAATTCTGTGATCTGCGTAGGATGTTCTCTAATGAATTTTTTCAAGTCTTCGAGGCGTTTGATATTTGCCTGCTGGCTCAGATTATTTTGTTCAGCTTCTTCCTGTTGTTCCCGAAGGCGAAAGATTTCATTGGCAATGGCATTATAGTTCTGGCGATTCGTAGCATGCTGAATGAGCTCTTGCTGTAATTCGTCCAGGCGTTTTTGGATACATTCTGGTGAAAGTGTATCGTTTTTTATAATGGTCTTGGTGATGTTTTTCTGCATCTGCAGCAAGAAGGTGTGGCTATCAGAAAGTATGTGGTTCATGGCCTTCATTGTGATTTCCTTCAGTAGATTTTCGTTCACTGTTCGATTGGTACAGTTTATCTCGGCGCCTCTTGGATCTAGGCGGCTGATGCAGCGCCAGACGATAGATTTGTGACCTCGATTGTTCCAATGGACGCGACGGTACAATTCGCCGCAAACGCCGCAGTAGGTAATTTGGGCAAAACAGTTATTACTGGAAAAACTATGCCTTTGGCCGGAAGGGCTGATATGGACAATGCGACGGCGAACTAACTCAGCTTGTACCTGGAGAAATATGTCTTTAGGAATAATGGCCTCATGATCATTTTCAACATAGTATTGCGGGACGAAACCGTTATTCTTGACACGTTTTTTGGTGAGAAAATCGACGGTATATGTTTTTTGCAAAAGCGCATCACCCATATACTTTTCGTTCCGCAAGATTTTATTAATCGTACTGTCATGCCATTTTTTTCGTCCGGCGCCAGTGAGGATGCCATCTGCTTCTAAATGCTTTCCTATTTTTTTCATACTATAGCCTTCGAGGTATTCGCGATAAATGCGCTTGACGACTTCTGCTTGTTCCGGATCGATGATAAGATGGCCGTTTTCGTCTTTGGTATAACCGAGAAAATGTTTATGATTGACCTGTACTTTACCTTGCTGGTAACGGTACTGGAGGCCTAGCTTTACATTTTGGGAAAGAGATTCTGATTCTTGCTGGGCTAAACTGGCCATGATGGTGATCAGCACTTCACCTTTGGCGTCCATCGTGTTGATGGATTCTTTTTCAAAAAGGACTGGAATATTTTTTTCTTTAAGCTGACGGATGTATTTCAGGCAATCGAGGGTATTGCGGGCGAAGCGGCTGATGGACTTGGTGATGATCATGTCGATGTTGCCAGCCATACATTCCTGGATCATACGGTTGAATTCATTGCGCTTTTTCGTGTTTGTACCCGAAATGCCGTCATCAGCAAAGATGCCGGCGAGAACCCAATCCGGATGGCTGCTGATGAATTCTTTGTAATGCGAAACTTGCGTTTCATAACTTGTTTCTTGTTCATCCGAATCGGTACTGACCCGGCAGTAGGCAGCTACACGCAGCTTCTTTTGTTCCGGTTCTTTTTCGATATTTCCCATGCGTTTTCTGGCGGGGATGATCATAACTTTTTTCATTATATTGCCTCGCTTTCAATGAGACTATAGAGATATTCTGCCTGCAGCCTCGGATCGTCATAGTGTTCTTCTGCCTTATCGAAGGTCTCCTGATCGATGATGGCCGGGTAGAAATCGTCGCCGAGGTAATGCCTGTTTTGCATCAGGCGCTTTGCCGAGCTGTGGTAGGTCTCGATCCCTGCCTCGATGGCCGCTTTTGACTGTGCCATCCCAGCAAAGTAATTCTCATAAAGTTTCCTGATCTTAGCGGCTTCTTCTTCGTGAATCACAGCGCAGCCGTTTTCGATTCTGTAGCCGTATGGTGTGTGCCCCATGTTCTCACTTCCTTTCCCTGAGCGTCAGACCGCATTTGAGCTCGAAGCGGATGTCATTTCTGGAATGTACGATGATCCGCTTTACAAACCTTTCAAAAAGATCGACGTCGAACTCGTGCAGCATGGCACTCTTTTCCGCAAAGTGCATCAGCGCCGTGGCTTCGGTGACCTTTGTCACATCCCCGGAGACCGTATTCTTTAGTGCGTCGATCTCATCCCGGAAGGTGTCCGCCTGCGAGAGCAGCTCGTTCGTCTCCTGACTGTAGAGCACCGGGTCGATGATGCCTTGCGTCATGAGCTTGGTGAGCGTTTCTCTCTTCTCGGTGTTCTGCGTCAGCAGGGTCTGTATCTGTTGAATGCGCCGGAGAGAATCATCTGTCGACACATTCTTAATTGCTTCCAAGTAGGGCTTCAGGATCAGCCGATGTGAGAAGATCAGCTTGTTCATCATTGTGATGAATGCCAGCTTCAGAGCCTCATCCTTCACAAAAAGCATGTGGCATCTGTTCTTATCCACGATGTGGGTGTTGCAGCACCATGCAGCGTATTTGTATCCGGTGCAGCTGTGAATCCGGCGCTTGAAGGTGTCGTCGCATTCTCCGCAGATGATTTTTCCGGAGAAAACGTAGCGGTTCTGGTATTTTTCGGTGCCTTTGACGACACCTTTCTCTGACGCCCGCTGTTTCACAAAAGCCTGTGCCGCTTCAAAATCCTCCCGACTGATGATCGGCTCGTGGTGATCCCTGACCATGTACTGCGCCTGCTCACCGTGGTTGCTATGCCGGACAAATTGTGAATCCGAGTAGGTTTTCTGGAAAAGGCAGTCGCCGACGTACTTTTCGTTTGAAAGCATCCCGCGAATGGTCGTGGCCGTCCATCGTCCGCCTCGCTTGGAAGGAACACCGCGCTGGTTCAGGTCATCCGCAATGGCGTGTGTGCCTTTGCCGGAGAGCAGGGCTGTGAAGATTTCCTTAACCACAGCCGCCTGTTCCGGATTGACGACCATCTGCTCACCATTCCAGTCGTAACCGTAGGGCGGGTAACTGCATTTGAAGGTTCCATTCTCGAAGCGCTTTTGGATTGACCATTTGCTGTTTTCCGAAATGGAAACTGACTCGCCTTCGGCCATGCTGGAGAGGATCGCCAGAAAAAGCTCGCTCTCCATCGAGCCGGTGTTGATGTTTTCTTTTTCAAAGAAAATGGGAATGCGCAGGGCGAGCAGCTTTCTAACCAGCTCTAAGCAGTCTGTTGTATTCCTACTGAAGCGGCTGATGGACTTTGTGATGATGAAATCCACCTTACCGGCCTTGCAGTCGTCGATGAGCCTCAAAAGCTCCGGACGCTTATCCTTCTTGGTGCCGGTGATGCCTTCGTCGTAGTAGAGGCCTGCAAACTCCCAGTCATCACGGGAAGTGATGTAATTTTCGTAGTGAGTTTTCTGAGCCTCAAGGCTTTCAAGCTGTGCATCGGAATCCGTAGAGACGCGGCAGTAAGCGGCTACCTTGATCTTCTTGAGCTTCACTTTTGCGCTCGTCGCTTGCTCTATTTTCGTTACTTTTCTCAAGGGAACTCCTCCTTTCCGTACGTCTATACATCACTCTAAAACGGCTACATATCAAGGTATTTTTGGCATTATTTCCGCGAACAGAGGGGAGAAAGTTTCCCGATTGATGGCGGTTAATTTGTTGAATTCAGCCACAGAAATCAGGCCGTCATCAAGCATGCCTTTTGCGATGTCCTGTGCCCGGCGATAGTCCAGATCACCCTGAATCCGCTCTTGCGTGAAATATCCAGATTGAGCATTTGTGTTTTCGTTTGGCATAACATATCCACCTCCAGTTTCCACTGGAGATTGGCGGGCGTTTTGAGCGGAGGATTTTTCACATAAACTAAAAAAGCCTGCGGGTATTCCGAAGAACACTCGCAGGCATAGCAGATTGGATATTTAGTTATTTCACTCTGATCTTCCAGCCGGTCAGGATGAGGTTGACGTTTTTTGATAAGTGTCGGGTTGAGCTTCTGGATTGCGAGGCCTGCGTGGATAGCGCGGTAGATTGTCGGAACGCTGACGAGATGGCAGTCATGCCCAGTGGCACATAGGCTCCCTTTTTGTTATAGGTAGTTCTCTTCAAACACCATTATAGCAAAGAAGTCTATGTGTCATTTTAATTTGGTTGTCTAGGAGCTGTTATCGATAGGTGTGCGGAGTTGATCGCCCAATTGGTCGCGGAGCCGGAAAATCTCATCAGCGATGGCATTGTATGGCTCTGATGTGGCGGTTGATAGAGTAAATATATTTCTCTATCAGCCGTTTTTTTGCTTATAAGTATTGACATATCGTGAAATATGGATATAATAAATGTATGGATAAGATTGAAATTTTTAAAGCACTATCAAATGAAACCCGGCTCAATATTATTGAGTGGTTGAAGGAACCGGAGAAAAACTTTCCGCCGCAGGGAGGTCATTTTGATGATATGGTGGATCTGAAAGGCGGTGTGTGTGTTGGAAGCATCCGCGACAAAGCCGGGATATCACAGTCAACCGTATCTCATTACCTAGATATGCTGCAAAAAGCAGGCTTGCTTCTTTCCGAAAGGCACGGAAAGTGGACATATTACAGACGGAATGAAGAGACTCTCGCTGCGCTGGCAGACTACTTCGGTCACGAAATTTAAGTTGTGCATAGATTAGACGGGATGAAGATCCCGTTTAATTTAAACCATCACATATCGACAAAGCGAGACATAAAGATATATAGAAACGAGGAGGAATTCGTATGCATTTTTCATGTGGAATCGTCAGACCGCCTTATGAGGCTGGTTCCTGTTTTTTACAAGTAACGTCGGGTTGTTCGCATAATAAGTGCCGCTTTTGCACCTTTTACAAGGAAGCACCTTTTTCCGTATCTCCGGAGAGTGAGATACGGGAAGATCTTCAGGAGATCCGGGATTCCGGATGGGAGGTAAAGCGGATTTTTCTGCAGGGGGCAGATCCGTTCCTGCTGAGCTACGACAGGCTTAAAAGAATCATGGACCTGATAAAAGAATACCTGCCCTGGGGTGTTTCCGTCGGCGGATATGGCAGGGTGGATAGTGTAAGGAACAAGTCTGTAGGTGAGCTGAAGTCGTTGAAAGAGATGGGATACGACATGATCGTATTCGGAATCGAGTCGGGCGATGATGCTGTCCTCGATAAGATGAACAAGGGCTATCATGCCAGTGATATAGTGGAACAGCTCTCCAAGCTGGATGAAGCAGGAATGCATTATTCCGTCATCTTCTTATACGGACTGGGAGGCCATGATTATGGTATGGGGCATGCCATTAAAACGGCAGAAGTGTTGAACCATCTGTCGCCCGTCAGGGTGCTGGCTTCCGGACTCTCCATCTTCCCTGATACGCCGCTTATGGAAGAAGTGAGAAGGGGTGAGTTCGTAGAGGCTACAGAGACAGAAAAGATACAGGAACTGTATACCTTTGTGAAGACGCTTGATATCCACACGCTGCTGGATGCGACGAATGTCTCCAACATGATGCCGGTATATGGACATCTTCCAGAGGACAAAGAGAAGATACTGGCGATGCTCAAACAGGGTGCAGACGAACAGGGGGAAGAGCGATTGCGGATGCGAAGAGACAGCATGAGAAGCCTGTGACCAGGATAAAAAGGCGGTATTTAGCACATCCGGAATTGGAAGTAACGGCGTTATTATAACTTCAAACTCAAAAAGCGCTGTCTTCATGCGACAGCGCTTTTTTCGGACTCAAATGCGGCGTTCCGCACGCCGTTCGTCATAAATTCCGGCTGTGCATAGGATTCACACGGGGCAGAAAGGCTTTGGGCGTCCCCTATGAAATCGCATACTGGTGATGGAAAAGAACGCAGATTGCAAAAAAACGGCCATATAAGAATATTTCTATGTTGCAAATACGACGGATGACCTTGCCGCTATCTGTTATACTCAAGATGTTCCAAGAAACCAACGCATGAAAATAGATTATGCGAGAAAAGGAAGCGATACTATGATTACGAAAGACATGACTTTAGCTGACGTTGTAAAAGCTCATCCGAATACGATTGGATTCCTGAATGGATTGCATCTTGATTACTGCTGCGGCGGACATGATCCTATTGCCATGGCTGTCCGTGAAAAGGGTCTGGACGTGGATAAATTCCTGGCCGAACTCAATCAGGCAGCTGCCAAAAAGGCGACGCAGCGGGACGTCCATGATGATATCGAAGCGTTCAAGACGCTTAAAGTCACGGAGATGCTTGACGATTTGGAAGCGACGCATCACGTGACAGACCGCAGACTCATGGCTGAAACAGAAGAACTCCTCAACAAGATTCTCATCGTCCATTATCCGCATCATGGTAAAATGCTCACGCGCCTCCATCATCTCTATGCCGGCCTGAAAGCAGAACTGGAAGAACATTTTGCCAAGGAAGAACAGCTCGTGTTCCCGTTGATGCGCCAGCATCCGCATCCGGACAGCCAGACGCTGTCACTTATCCAGGACCTGGAAACGGAGCACACCGGTGCCGGCGACGTCATCAAAGAAATCCAGGAACTGACGGATAACTTCACGCCGCCAGCAGATGCTTGCCCGACCTTCCGCCACACGTATGTTGTCATGGAACAGCTCTTTGACGACATCTTCATCCATATCTTCAAGGAAAACTCCATCGCCTTCCCTGAATACGCCGAACAAGTCTAACGATAAGAAAAAATCACCTGTTCCAACGGTCTGATTCGGATCTTTGAGACAGGTGATTTTTATATTTTAGAAAGACTGAGCTCAAGCAGTGGAATGACAGGCCTTTGTCAAAGATGGTATAATGGGATAACTGAAAGGGGGGCTATGCTTGCCATTTTATACTTATGCGTATGTCGAAAGTCAGGCCCATGTGAGCTACTGGTTCCAGTATGGACTGATTTTTTTTATTTTAGCGGCACTAGTCATCATCAGCATCAAATATATGCGTAACCGCTTGCGGACGAAGTATCGCGACTTGAGTATCATCCTGCTGCTCATCGGTATTTTCCTGTGCGGTACGAACTGGGATAGTTTCAGCCGCCAGCGGGAAACTACGGAAAACACGTCTAAAATGACGGCTTTTTTGGATACCTTCAGCGATAACATGACGTTGTCGAAGTCGGACTTAGCCGTCAATTCCCTGCGCCTGCAAAACGGGATGCTGGTCAAAGTGCGCGATGATTATTATCGCATCGATTTTACGAATGATTATACAGCCTATCGCATCAACCGTGTCTATTTGATCCATAAAAAAATTAAGCTTGTCGACGTTTCGAAATAGGAGGGCCTATGTTTCCATATTCCATGGTTTTTGCTAAATTAGGATTGGGCTTATTGGCCCTTATTTTACAAATTAATTTGTTAGGCAAAAGGAACCTGGCACCGTCATCGGCACTGGACCAGATCCAGAATTATGTCCTTGGCGGCATCATCGGCGGTGTCATCTATAATGATACGGTCAGCATCATCCAGTTTCTCATGATTCTCGTCGTCTGGACAATCCTGGTCATGGTCCTGAAATTCTTGAAAGCGAACAGCCGGCTGGTGAAGATCCTCGTCGATGGCAAACCGGTTATCCTGATCGAACAGGGCGAATTACAGACTGAAACGTGCCTGCGCTATGGCATCCAGGCTTTTGAACTGCAAATGAAGCTGCGCGCTGCCGGTGTCCAGCGGATTCAGGATGTAAAGCGCGCTGTCCTCGAACAGAACGGCCAGCTGACCGTTGTTCAGATGGGGGAAAAGAATATCCGCTTCCCGTTGATTGCCGATGGACAAGTGAACCCCGATGTATTGAAACTCATCGATAAAGACGAGGCCTGGCTGAACCAGGAATTACACCGTCAAGGCTATGAACCGCGAGACATTTTCCTGGCAGAATATCTGGACGGGCAGGTCCTGCTGTACCCATATCCGCCGGAATCGGGGACCAAGAAAGGCTGACTGCTGCACCTTGTTTGGAAGATGAGGTATATTGAACCTCTCCCGCTTATAGAAGCGGGAGATTCTTGAGAAGATTGCGGTTTAAGTTTCCTCCTAAAATCAGGATAGCCTTATTCTCAAAGGGCTGTCCAAAAGCCTCTTACACAGTCCCTTGAAATCGAAGTTCTGCTTACTTTTACGGAGTATGTTGGCGGCGCCGTTGATGTCGGCATTGGCCGTCCTGCCGTCAGCGAAACGGTACAGGCCGCGCCGGATATTTCAATTCATGGTTTGCGGCACACCCATGCTTCTATTTTACTCTTTGCCGGGGTTTCCATTGCCAGTGTAGCTCGACGATTAGGTCATGCGGCACTTTGTTACGCTGGTCATGTATTTTGCAGAAAATCTACCGACTGCTATCACGGCAAGAAACATGGTATAATGAAAGAAAAATGTCAGAAAGAAGTGGAATCTATGATTAAACGTTGTAATCATGACTGTGATTTTTCTTGTCAGCAGTCAGAAGATCAGAAGATGCGTGTCATTGTTGAAGAGCATGAGAAATTGTCACCGAATCTTATTTTTGAAATCATCCGCCACGATGGCGAGCTGGAATTGGAACGGCCGGCCTGGCCTTTGATTTTGTCAGCCTTGGCGGCAGGCTTGATGATTTCGTTTTCGTTTTATTTCCGCTCTATCATCCATGTCTATGTCGGCCAGGCTCCCTGGACGGGGGCGATTACGGGCTTCGGCTATACGACGGGGTTCTTGATCGTCATTCTCGGGCGCTTGCAGCTTTTTACGGAAAATACGATTACGACGGTCATTCCTGTCTTCCGCGTACCTTGCTGGGAAAATTTTCGGAAACTCCTGCGCTTGTGGGGCATCGTCTTCGGCGCCAATATCGTCGGTACAGCCATTGCGGCGCTTTTCATGTCCAGCCCGGTCTTTACGACGCCGGAAATTACGCAGTGTCTCCTGACCGTGTCGCATCACATCATGGCGCCGGACGCGATGGACAACATCATGCGCGGCATCCCGGCAGGTATGCTCATCGCCGCTATTGTCTGGATCATGCCTATGTCGCGGAGCTTCGCTTTCTTTACGATCTTGACCTTTACCTATTTCATCTCCATCGGCAACTTTGCCCATGTCGTCGTCGGCTCTTGTGAAGCCGCCTATGACGTCCTCATGGGTGGTTCTGACCTGTACGATTATTTCTTCCGCTTCCTCCTGCCGACAGGCCTGGGCAATATCATCGGCGGCACTGGTGTCTTTACGCTCCTCGTGTCAGCCCAGGTACGCAGTGAAAATGGGAAGCAGCTCGATTGAGGAACTGAAATGAAATCTGTCGTTTCCGTATTCAAAGAGAATCTGGTACTTGTCCTGGCGGTAGTGGCGGCATCGGTGTCGATGCTGGCCGTACCGCCTTCGGCGTCCTATGCCGGGTATATCAATGTGCCTGTACTGGCTATTTTGTTCTGCCTCATGGTCGTCATCGGCGGTTTGCGGGAAAGCGGTGTCTTTGCGGCCGTGCTGGCGCGTCTCTTGCTCCGACTGGGGACGATGCGCCAACTGGCGGCGGTCCTGGTCTTTGCCTGTTTTTTTGTCAGTATGTGGGTGACCAACGATGTGGCGCTCTTGACCTTTGTGCCTTTTTCCCTGATGGCCCTGCCGAAAGTGGCCAGTGAGAAGCAAATGGCGCTTGTCATCGTCCTCCAGACGCTGGCGGCCAATCTGGGTAGTATGTGTACGCCCGTAGGCAATCCGCAGAACTTGTATCTTTATTTTTACTACGCCATGGATCTGTCCTCGTTTCTGCTGTTGCTCCTGCCCTATACCCTGGTATCCTTCCTGTTGCTGGCGCTGTCCCTGTTCCGCTTGCCGGGAACGCCGATTCCCATTTCCGTGCGGCTGGCAGCCCGGCGGACACGGAATCTGCCTGTATTGGCTCCGTCGCGGCAGCTCTGGATTTTGGGCGGGATGTTTTTCCTTTCCCTGCTCGCTGTGGCGCATGTGCTCGACTATCGTCTGGCCCTGGCCTTTGTCGTGGTCATCACGGCCCTGACGCGGCCCCAGTATTTCCGTTATGCTGATTACCGGCTTTTGGGTACCTTTGTGGCCTTTTTTATCCTCGTAGGCAATCTGAGCCAGCTGTCTGGCTTCAGGGACCTGTTGACGGGATATCTGGACGGTCATGAGTTCCTCATGGCCCTTTTGGCAAGCCAGGTCATCAGCAATGTGCCGGCCGCCGTCCTCCTGTCGGGGTTTACTGATGATGCGGCGGCTTTGCTGCTGGGAACCGATATCGGAGGCCTGGGGACGCTGGTCGCCTCCATGGCCAGTCTCATTTCCTATGGCATGTACGTCCGGGCCTGTCCCCGACAGCAGGCAGGGTATCTGAAACTATTCACCCAGCTCAACCTGGCCTACCTGCTGGTACTGGTCCTGATTGCCTGGCTCTGTCATCAGCTGGGGGTATGACGGGTGCTGGCGAATCGTATTGACGGAAAGGGAAGAACATGTTAGAATGATGCTAATTTTATAGGAACACCGCTTCTGTCACCGGACAGGAGAAATGAGGTGTCTGGGAGTTGTCGTAGGTACGGCATGATTACATGCTATAAGACAATTCCTGGACACCTCTGTTTTTTTAGGAGGGATTATCATGATTCAAATGCATATGCAGCAGGGGCTTTCACAGGATGCCCGGATTATCCGGCAGGAGGTATTTGTAGAAGAACAAGGATTTCACCATGAGTTTGATGAAATCGACTCAAGGGCCTGGCATCTGGTATTATATGAAAATGAGCAGGCCGCTGGCTGCTGCCGTTTCTTTTCATCTGACCAGCCGGGAGTGTATATCCTGGGACGACTGGCCGTGCGGAAGTCCTTCCGGGGCAGGCAGTACGGGGAGCAACTGGTACGGGAAGCGGAAGCCTGGCTGCGCGGCCGCCAGGTGAAACGGCTGGCCTTGTCAGCTCAGGTCCGGGTACGTCCCTTTTATGAAAAATTAGGATTTACCGCATCGGGTGACGAATATCTGGATGAGTATTGTCCTCACATCCATATGGAAAAGGAGCTGGGAAAATGAGTCTGACCTACTGGATTCCCTTTTTCATCGTTGTCCTTGGTAACATAGGCTATCATATGGTAGCCAAGGCGACGCCGACAGCAGCCCCGCCTTTTCTGGCCCTCAGCGTGACTTATCTAGTCAGTTTTCTCCTGTGTGCTGCTGCTTACGTGGTGACCGGACCTTCTCTGCGGCAGGATCTGTCGGCCTTAAACTGGGCGAGTGCTGCCTGGGGACTGACGCTGGTCGCCGTCGAATTTGGCTACATCCTATTATACCGGGCTGGCTGGAAAATCAGTATGGCCTCCCTCCTGGCTAATGTCAGCGTAGCGCTCCTTTTAGCAGGCATCGGCGTCCTGCTGTATAAAGACGTCCTGATGCCCCGGCAGATCATCGGCATCATCCTGTGCCTGGCCGGCGTCTTTTTCCTGCGACCCTAAAAAGATAGGGCCTTGGGGGATGAACGAAATTATGGAACTAGCTTATGCAAGGGTGCTCACGTGCCTTTTCGGGCCTGGTGGGAATGGGTCATTAATGGAAAATGAGATGAGGGAGACTTGGCAGGCGTTTCGATGCTTCCCAGTCAACTGCAGCCGCCGTAGTCCGGCCCAGTGACTGCTCAATAGCGGCCCGAAGAATATACCAGCTTGGGGGAACAGGATATTTGTGCATGTTCAGGAGATCGATGCCCTTGGTGGCACAAGACAACGCCTGGACCGCGTTCCCTAATTTCCATTGAATCCATGCTTCTTGTTGATACGTACTGCCCACGAACGGGTAGTACGTATTTTTTTCCTCTTCAGACAGCTTATTACGGGAAATCCGGCACTCCTTCAGGGCTTCTTCGTATTTACCGGCTCGAGTCAGAAGGCGGGCATAGTCCAGATGGCCGCGGGCGGGGTTTTTATCCTGCTTGAGATAGTTACTCTTTCTGTCCCATCATATATTCATAGACGATGGCAAGACTATTCAAGAGAGTATCATTGGGATTTTTGCGGAGTCCCTGTACGGTGGTTGCATAGCCGGCCCCAGGGTTTCCATCCATCATATCATAGAGACTGCGGATCCCATAAGGAAGCGGACTGTTCGGCGCATGAACGGTCATTTGATCCAGATGGCTTTCTGTTCCAGCGTCATCGCCGTAGTACCAGGACAGGCCGGCAAGCGATAAATCCTGCCAGGCTGACTCAGGGAAGGATTGATTATATTCTTTTTGATAGAGAATGGACAGGAACAGTAACTATGACGACAGGGGAGCAAAGGCGTCATTTGAACGGAGCTCCTGGTCGCGGGCATGATGTTCTTTGACAATAGTATCCAGCCGCTTTTGCCTTTGAGCTGCATCGGGGGGAACGGGGGCTGTTATCGTATCCTGAAAGGCATCACGCACGTCTTTATCAGGCAGATCTTTATTCAGTCGGTACCGCAGGACGCCATTCTTGTCGATTAATAGCAACCGGGGCAGGGAATGGGTATATAGGTGGTAGTCTCCTGTAAGAACGGGAAAGGGGAAGGCTTCTTCTTTCAGCCAGTTTTCTATTTTGCTCGTCCTGCCAGTCTGTATGACAAAGAAGTTCATCTGTTCGTGATATGAAACATAGGCTTTTTTTGTGAAATCCGCATAAGCCGTATTGGCAGAACCGGGTATAGAAGATGCGATGAAAAGCGCTGCAGGTCTGTTTCCTGTTGTTACTGTTACGGGGTGTCCCGAATCTTTGCTGATAAATCCGGTAACAGGAACGGCTGTACCGGCCGACGCTTCCGAAACAGGAATCTGGATGGGGCGGGAGTTTTTAGCCGGCGTTGTTTTTTCCCGTTTCGTTAGAGAAGGAACGGTTTCTGTCTGCACGATTTCGTTTTTGTGCTGTATCGCCGCAGGTGCAACTGCAGCTGGTGTGTCGGCAGCCATGACCGTATACCCTGTCAGAAAAAGACCTGTCACGGCCAGTGCAATTTGACGTCGTAATAGTTTCATGGTTTAACCCTCCTGTCTGAGATATATTATAACTTCATTTTTGCATGCTCTGGTACGGGATGTCAATCCTTTGTCTGGAGACAATAGGGCGAAATGGCAGGAAGCCGGAAAAGATGTTATAATAAAATAACTTAGTTGCTGACCGACTAAGAAAAGCGACTAAGAAAGCGACCAAGATAGAGACCAAGTTAGCGATATAAACCATTTTTTCGTGGGTGCTCCGTAATGAAAATGTGAAAGGATGATTGAAATATGGAAATAGAGCACATTGCAATGTATGTTAATGATTTAGAAGCAGCAAGAGAATTTTTCATTAAATATTTTGGGGCTTCTTCAAATAATGGATACCATAATCCGAAAACGGATTTCAGGTCTTATTTCCTGACTTTTGAAAAAGGACCGAGACTTGAAATTATGAATAAGCCCGCGATGGAAGACCTGGAGAAGCCCCAGAATCGGACGGGATTGGTTCACATTGCTTTCCGGACAGGGAGTAAGGAAAACGTAGATACATTGACTGCCCGGATGAAGGCTGATGGTTATGAGGTCGTCAGCGGGCCGCGGACCACGGGTGATGGATATTATGAAAGCTGTGTTGTGGCTCTTGAAGGCAATCAGATAGAAATTACGGTATAGTTTGTAAGCGGAGAGTTACGCGATATTTATTTGTTCAAAAAGTGGTAAACCGCTGCTATACAAGATACAGAAAAAATCACTTGGTCGCTGACCGACTAAGATAACGACCAAGATAGCGACTAAGTTATAGAGACACGTGCATCGCCATCCCTGAATACGCCGAACAAGTCTGAATATAAGAAAAAACACCTGCTTCAAGGGTTTGATGCTACCCTTTGAAACAGGTGATTTTTATATAGAAATTTTTTTATTTGCAATTAGTCCTAGCAGTCTGCGAGAGGGACCAGAAGGTTTATTTTTTCCGGATTCCCAAGCTTCTATTGTCTTTTTTGAAACACCAAAGTATTGTGCAAATAATTTTTGTGTCAACCCTAACTGATTTCGTATGTCTCTTATTTCGTCACTTGAATATGTAGTTATTGGCTCAATGTCAATTTTTCTTTTATGTCTAGGAAGATGCTTGGTCTGGGTATCTAAAATAGCGTCATTCAGCGATTCAGATAACAAATCAAATGCTTTGCTCATGGAGAACACCTCGCTTATAAATTCGATTCCAAGATATCAATTTGCTTTTTCAAATGATTTCGTTCTTCTTTCGTTAAATTTTCTAACTCATTTCGCCGTAAATCTTCATCATTGAAACCTAACGCTGTCCAAGAACGTGTAAAAGGGCGTGTCTGAATAAATGTTCTTTTAATTTCCAATTTAGTACCTCCATCTATATTTTACCCTATTCAATAGGATGAATACAAGTGCTTTTTATGATAAAATAAGAAGGAAAGTGTAAAATAGTTTGTGTAAACAGGTTATTGGACAGGAAGCCTATATCCTGCTGTAATGGAGGGAAGCCTGGTCTAAAAATATGAAAGGGAAGGGTACGGCTATGATTGATGGAGAGCGCTTGAAAGATGTTTTAGTGCAGTATAAAAAAGATTTTGTACCGAAACATTGGCAGGATGAAAAGTATAAATGGGAAGCACTCAAATGGTTTCAAGACAACTGGAATATTAAGGCAACGGATTTTGCGGATATGCTCAACCGTTCGTTTTCCCAAACCTATAATCTGCTGGCATCGATGAATAATTTCCCGGCCAAGATGATTACTAGTTTTGCTGAGACCGCTCCAGAGGACGTACGCTCGATGTATAGCGATTTGTTTGATGAGAGCAAGGATATATATGAGCGAATCAATACCTTTAAACTGCAATCGGATTTTCTTCTCAAAAAATATGGAAAGGGAGCAGGACAGCATTATCAGTCTGAGAATGCCATCACGACCTATCTGTGTCTGCGTTATCCGGATAAATATTACATATACAAATACAGCGAAGTAAAGGCTGTATCAGATGAATTGGGCAGCGACTATACATTCAAGAAAGGCGCGTATGCAGATAATCTCAGAAATTTTTACTCTTTGTATAATGAAATCTGTGAGCATCTGAAGCAGGACGACGAACTCGTGAACTTATTCAAGAGCCAGCTGACGGATGCCTGTTATCCGGATCCATATCTGAAAACACTGACTTTTGATGTGGGTTTTTATATTTCCCGTGATTATTCAAAGCGTAGTGAAGCAGAATCTTCTGATGCTGAGTGGTATCCCTCGCCAGAAGAATATGCTCCGGGAATCACAACAGCCGAGTGGATTGATCTGCTTGAAGACAAAAGTGTTTTTACACAGAGCAGCCTTGAAATCATGAAAAGAATACAGGACTATGGCGGAGCTGCTACGTGTACGCAGCTTGCTGCAAAGTATGGAGAAAGTAAGAACTTTTATAATGCTGGTTCTGTGGGGCTGGCAAAACGAGTCGTTGAAAAGACGGGATGCCCTGTCATGCCGAAGAATGTTGACAATTCTCGATGGTGGCCCATTCTCTATATCGGCAGATATACAGCCAAAGATGAGAAGGGAAGTTACGTATGGAAGTTGCGCCGTGAATTAGCCGCTGCATTGAACCGGGTGGATTTGAGCGGCGTAGCTCTTTATGCCAAATCAAAAGGTGAGGGAGAACCCAAGTATTGGTGGCTGAACGCCAAACCAAAGATATGGAGCTTTTCTGACCTGCAAGTCGGTGAAGTACAAGACTATACACTTTATAATGCCAACGGCCATAAGCGGCGCATTTTCCAGAACTTCATAGATGCCAGAACGGGCGATCTTGTCATTGGCTATGAATCCAATCCGGTCAAGCAGGTTGTAGCGCTTGTAAAAGTCAGCGCGGCGAATGACGGTCAGAAAATATGTTTTGAAAAAACGGAGTCCCTGGAAAACCCGATTGATTATCAGACATTAAAGGAATGTCCGGAGTTGGCGAAAATGGAGTTCTTCAAAAATCCGAACGGCAGTTTTTTCAAATTGACCAAGAAAGAATATGAGTTCATCATGGACATCATTCGCGATGAAAATCCGCGGAACTCTCATGAGGAGAAGATTCCATCGTATACGAAGCAAGACTTCTTGTCGGAAGTCTATATGACTGACGAAATGTACGACCGACTGGTGGGCGTGCTCAGCAACAAGATGAATATCATTCTGCAAGGCGCACCGGGTGTAGGCAAGACCTTTGCTGCCAAGAGGCTGGCTTATTCTATGATGGGAGAGAAAGACGACAACCGGATTGAATTCGTGCAGTTTCATCAGAATTATTCTTATGAAGACTTCATGATGGGATACAAACCGTCTGGAAATGGTTTTGAATTGAGGCATGGTGTGTTCTACCGTTTCTGCCAGAAAGCGGCCAATGAGCCGGATAAAAAATTCTTCTTCATCATTGATGAAATCAATCGGGGAAACCTGAGCAAAATCTTCGGTGAGCTCCTGATGTTGATTGAAAAAGACTACCGTGGGACAAAGCTGACGCTGGCCTATAATGGTATGCCGTTTACGGTTCCCCAAAATCTTTATATTATTGGCATGATGAATACGGCTGACCGTAGCCTGGCCATGATAGATTATGCCTTGCGCCGCCGGTTCAGTTTCTTCGAGATGGAACCTGGATTTGAATCAAAAGGATTCAAAGATTATCAACAGGCACTGGGAAACGATACGTTCAATGGACTTGTGAATCAGGTCGTTAAGCTGAATGCAGAAATCAGTCATGATAAATCATTGGGGAAAGGCTTCTGTATCGGGCACAGCTACTTTTGTGGAAGAACCAAGGAGAACTGCACCGATGAATGGATGAAGTCTGTCGTAGATTATGACATTCTGCCGATGCTTTCTGAATACTGGTTTGATGATGACAGCAACGTGCAGCGCTGGAAGAATTCCTTTAAGGAAGTATTTCAATGAGTAAGTATAAGCGCATCTTCATAAAGAACATCTACTATATGCTATCTTATGCCTTTACCACCTTGAAGCAATCTGTCTATGAGAATATCGAGAAGGAACCTTTCGATAACATTTATAATTTGTTTGCGGCAATTCTGGCAAAAGGAATCGGTCTTCATCTGAAACAGGGGTTGTATCGGGAATACATCAACTGTGTCGAGGATTTGACCGTCGTCCGCGGGAAAATCGACATGCCTGGTACTATCCGGAACAGGCTCCAGGCCCGGCTGGCCGTAACCTGTGATTATGATGAGCTGTCCGAGAATAACCTTTTGAACCAGATTCTGAAATCAACGGTTTTGCTGATCCTTAGGCAAAAGGATGTAGACGAAAAATACAAGGCAGAACTGAAAAAAGAAATGCTCTATTTTTCTGAAGTCGATGAAATAGAACTGTCCCAGATACGCTGGTTGGAGATTCGTTTGCAGAGAAATAACCGAACATACCAGTTGTTGCTCGCCATTTGTCAGCTCCTGGTTGAAAGTTCACTCATGACAACGGAAAACGGTGATTATCACTTAGCCAGTTTCATCGACGAGCAGCGAATGAGCCGGTTGTATGAAAAATTTATCCTGGAGTATTACGCACAGGAATTCGGACAGCGGATCAAGGGATTTTCGTCAAAAGCCCGGCAGATTCCCTGGCAGCTGGATGACGGCAACGATGCCCTGTTGCCAATTATGCAGACAGACATTACCCTTACGTATGGAATACAGACGCTCATCATTGATGCTAAGTACTACCAGCGGACGTTGCAGACAAACTTCAATGTACGGACGATTCATTCGGGAAATTTGTATCAAATTTTTACCTATGTGAAAAACAAAGAGGCAGAACTCAAAGGAACCGAGCATCGTGTTTCTGGAATGCTTCTCTATGCGAAAACCGATGAAAATCTCGTGCCGGACAATGTGTACCAGATGAGCGGTAACCAGATATCGGTGAAGACACTGGATTTGAATCAGGATTTTTCAGAGATTTCGAGGCAGTTAAACCAGATTGTGGCAGATCATTTCGGAGTTAACATATAGGGGAGCTGATCAGTCTAATATTCAAAGAAAGAAGCAAAAATGTATTAATTGTAGGGAGGTATTTGCAATGAATAAAAGCAAGATTTTGTTTGTCGTATGGATTATTGGTGTCATCCTGCTTCTCTTGGGCATGAAGTATGACATGAGAAATATATTTTCCTTGATTACAGGTATGATTATCGGGGGAGGAGCCGTCACCTTCCTCTATTTCAAAGCATGTCACGAAAAGACAACTGTCTGGATAAAAGTGTAGCAGCAATATCGCTACTACACTTTGGTCTAACTTATTGGGGGCACTACATAAAAAAGCGCTGTCTTCGTGCGACAGCGCTTTTTGATTACGAATGTTATTAACCTAATGTTTCGATAAAAGCCTTGACGACTTCCGGATCAAAGAGCAGGCCCGACGCGCTGAAGAGTTCGCGGACGGCCTGTTTTTTTGTCTTGGCCCAGAATTCAGCCGACGGATTGATGATCATGTCGTAGTAATCGGCGACGGCGATGATGCGGGCTCCCAAGGGGATGTTGGCGCCGCGCAGGTGTTTGGGGAAGCCCGATCCGTCCCAGTGTTCGTGGTGATAGCGGATATAAGGCACGATGTCCTGGCAGCAGGGGATGTTTTCCAGCATGTTGCCGCCGCCTGCGGCGTGGCGCTTGTACTGAGCCTTTTCCGAGCGGTTGAGGTAGGGCATCTTGGCCAGCAGGGTATTGGACACGAAAAGCAGGCCGACGTCATGCAGGAGGGCTGCATATTTGACCTGTTCGATTTCACTCTTGGGCAGCGTCAATTTGGCAGCGACGCTGACGCTATAGTTGGCGACCTGTAAGGAATGCATATACAAGCGCTGGCTCTTCAACTGTATGAAATTGAGCAATTCCGCTGTAATGGCGTCGAGGGACGTCATTTCTTCCCGGGCAATGCCCGCAGCTTGTTTCAGGGATACCATATACATGACCAACAAACCCTTTCGTCTGCAAACGTGTTACTTGTTCGTCGTCCGATGCGACCGGCGTACCTTCTGGGGATGACGGAGGATGTTGAACATCTTCACACTCGTCTTCTTGATACGGGCGCCGGTATTCTTCATGCGCCGTGCTGTAGTGATCTTGGACTTGCGTTTCGGGCGCATGTCGCGGATGGAGCCGAAATCGCCGCGGCGGATACTCGTCGCCTTGATGCGGTCTGAGCGCAGGTTTACTTTCAAGGCACTCATGATCTGGCTCGTCTTGAGATCGATATTAAAACTGTAGATGTCCACTGCCACGTAGGACAGGGTCGGATAGGCGTGAATACAAATATGGGCGTTGCCGGAAACGGCAATGCATGTCAGTTCGTCGTCGATATGGAAGAATGTAATCCCTTCGACAGGCGTGTCGACGAGGTCGAAAGCACGCTCTACCAAGGGCTGCAAGTCTTCGGCTTCCGTAAAGGTCGCTTTGCAGTTATAAAAATCGATGAGTACATGTTTTCCTAATGTGTTGTTCATAATCTCCACCCGTTACTTAGTTACAGCTTATTATATACTGTTTTCGGGCCGATGTAAACAGAAAAAAAGACCCGTTCCCGATGTTTTTTTTACATCAGGAACGAGTCCTTTGTGCGCCAGTCACTAGCCACTAGCTCATGCGGCATGGACACGCATGGGCGTGAAGGTGAAGTTGTTGCCATCGTAGCCGATGGTGACCGTATCGCCTTCGCGGATGGTACCGGCGATGATGTCGCGGCTCAGGGCCGTTTCGACGGTATGCGTGATCAGGCGGCGCAGCGGACGGGCACCGAACTGCGGGTCGAACCCTTTGTCTGCCAATTCCTGTAAGGCTTCGTCGGTCCAGGTGAGGTGGATCTTGACCTGTTTTTCCAGACGCTTGCCGAGGCGTTCCAAGAGGATAGCGGCGATGTTGCGTACCTGGTCTTTCTGGAGCGCTTTGAAGACGACGATGTCGTCAACACGGTTGAGAAATTCCGGACGGAAGTACTGTTTGAGCAGTTCGCGGACTTTCGCATTGGCTTCGTCGTAGTCCTTCGATTCGAGGATTTCGTGAGAGCCGAGGTTACTGGTCATGATGATGATGGTGTTCTTGAAGTTGACCACACGGCCTTTGCCATCGGTCAGGCGGCCATCGTCGAGAATCTGCAACAGGACGTTGAAGATATCCGGATGGGCCTTTTCGATTTCATCAAGGAGAATGACGCTGTACGGACGACGGCGGACGGCTTCCGTGAGCTGGCCCCCTTCATCATAGCCGACATATCCCGGAGGAGCCCCGATCAGACGGGATACGGTATGCTTTTCCATGTATTCCGACATATCGATGCGGATGATGTTACGTTCATCATCGAAGAGGGCTTCTGCCAAAGTCTTGGCCAGTTCGGTCTTGCCGACACCGGTCGGGCCGAGGAAGATGAAGGAACCGATCGGACGGTTCGGGTCTTTGATACCGGCACGGGCACGGATAATGGCATCGCTGACGACGCGGACGGCATCGTCCTGGCCGACGACCCGTTTATGCAACGTTTCGTCGAGGTGCAGGAGTTTTTCCCGTTCGCCGGTCATCATCTTAGTGACCGGGATGCCGGTCCAGCGGCTGACGACCTGAGCGATATCTTCTTCGCCGACTTCTTCTTTGAGGAGCTGCGAATCCTGGTGTTCCGCCAGGTAGGCTTCCTGTTCTTTCAACTGTTTCTGCAATTCCGGCAGTTTGCCGTACTTCAGTTCCGAAGCTTTGGCCAGATCGTAGTTGCGTTCGGCCTGGGCCATGTCACTCTTGACGGCGTCGATTTCTTTCTTCAAGCCCTGGGTGCGCAGGATGGACTGTTTTTCTTTATCCCACTGGGCTTTGAGCTTGCTTTCCTTTTCTTTCAATTCATTCTTCGTTTCCGTGATCTTAGCCAGCCGTTCTTTGGAAGCGTCGTCCGTTTCTTTGTTCAGGGACTGTTCTTCGATTTCCAGCTGCATGATCTTATGGCGCAGTTCGTCAATCGGCGTCGGCATGGATTCGATTTCCGTACGCAGTTTGGCTGCGGCTTCGTCGACGAGGTCGATGGCCTTATCCGGCAGGAAGCGGTCGGAAATGTAGCGGTCCGACAGAACAGCGGCAGCGACCAGGGCCTTATCACGGATGCGGACGCCATGATGGACTTCGTAACGTTCTTTCAGGCCACGGAGAATGGTGATTGTGTCTTCGACCGACGGCTGGTCAACCATGACCGGCTGGAAACGACGTTCCAAAGCGGCATCTTTTTCGATGTATTTCTGGTATTCATTGAGGGTCGTAGCGCCGATGCAGCGCAGGTCACCACGGGCCAGCATCGGTTTCAGGATGTTGCCGGCATCCATGGAGCCTTCCGAAGCGCCAGCGCCGACGACGGTGTGGATTTCATCGATGAAGAGAAGGATCTGGCCGTCGGATTTGGCGATTTCATTGAGGACCGATTTGAGTCGTTCTTCAAATTCGCCACGGTATTTGGCACCGGCGATGAGGGAGCCCATATCGAGGGAGTAGAGGGTCTTGTTTTTCAGCGATTCCGGAACGTCACCGCTGACGATACGGCGGGCCAACCCTTCGACGATAGCCGTCTTGCCGACACCAGGTTCACCGATGAGGACCGGGTTGTTCTTACGACGGCGGGACAGGATTTCGATGGTACGGCGGATTTCATCATCACGGCCGATGACCGGATCCAGTTTGTTCTGGCGGGCAGCGGCGGTCAGATCGCGGCCGTATTTTTCCAGGGCCTTGTAGTTTTCTTCCGGGTTATCACTGTTGACGTTAGCCTTGCGGTTAGCCTTGATGGTACTCATGATTTTGTCCTGCGTCAATCCGAATTCACGGCACAACTGCTGGACTTCGTCGTCGCTTTCGCTGACGATACCCATGAGGATGTGTTCCGTGCTGATGTATTCATCGTGCATAGAGTCTGCCAACTGCTGGGCTTTGCCGATGACACGGACCATTTCCGTCGACATGGACAACTGGCTGGAGCCCTTGACGGACGGAATCTTCTTCAGTAACTGTTCCAAGCGGGCCTGGAGCATGGGGACGTCGGTATGACATTCCGAGAAAATCGTGTTGAGCAGGCCTTCCGGTTCTTTTGTCAAGCCCATGAGCATATGGACCGATGAGAGTTCCTGGTTATAATGGAGCGCGGCGATCTGCTGGGCAGACTGGAAGGCTTCGATGACCTTTTGCGTATATTTTTCGTTTCCCATAATTAAGACCTCCTTACTTATGGTGGAAGTAATCATTCTTAGGAGCTTTCCTCAAGCTCTAGTATCATTATACCGTTAAAAGTCAAAAAGTCAATAGGTCAAAAGAAGAAAAGTCAAAAAATATATTTGACAAAGGAAGGGGCCTTTCGCTACACTTAATCTGTCAGGAAGGAGACGCACTTATGGATGAAAAAGAACGGAAAGCGTTTGAAGGCGACGCCTTTGCCCAATGCGCTATGGGCGACGATTATTTCTTTGAAGCTTTCGATGCCGATATAGAATATAAAGATGTTTTATATAAGAAGGCCCTGTACTGGTACCACCGGGCTGCCCAGAAAGGACACGCGGCCAGTCAGTATAACCTGGCCTATCAGTATGAACACGGACTGGGGACGGATACCGACATGGAACAGGCCGTGTACTGGTACCGCCGGGCGGCCAATCAGGGGTATGGCACGGCCGAAAACAACCTGGGCCATCTCTACGAAACGGGGAACGGCCTGCCCCAGGATTATGGACTGGCTTTGCACTGGTACGGCCGGGCTGCCCGCCATGATGACGCCGACGGCCAGTGCAATACGGCCATCATGTACCAGTTCGGCTATGCCGGCCCGCGGGATTATGACAAGGCCGCCTACTGGTATGCCCAGGCGGCCAAAAAGGGCAATGCCATTGCCCAGAACAACCTGGGATACCTTTACGAAACGGGCCGCGGTGTCCCGCAGGACTGGGAACTGGCAGCCCGCTGGTACTATGAAGCCGCCATGGCCGGAGACGGGCCGGCCCAGAATAATCTGGGCGTACTCTACCGCGACGGTCACGGCGTCCGCCACGACCTTTGCCAGGCCGTCTATTGGTTCGCCCAGTCGGCGGCTTCCGGGTACAAGGAAGGCATGAAGAATTATGCCCATGCCCTGGAAAAAGGCGAAGGCGTAGAAAAAGACACGGTCGAAGCGGCCTATTGGCGGCAGAAGGGAAAGAAATAGGAGTGATATTTTACTAGTCAACATTACAGAAATATAATATTGACTATCCAGGCTAAAAGGAGTATACTGAAGATATCAAAAACGAATTGTAAAATTCACAAAATTGCAGGGAAAGGGGCATGAAAATGGGAAACTATATTGGGCATACTAGCGAAGACGGACGACAGCAACTGCTGATAGACCATTTGAAAGGGACCAGCCTTTTGGCCGAACGATTTGCCAGTGTGTTTGATGCGCCCGAATGGGGAAGGATGGCTGGATTATATCATGACATCGGGAAATATAGTGCGGCTTTCCAGCGACGGATCCTGGAAGATGGGCCGCTGGTCGATCATTCTACAGCCGGTGCCTTGCTGATGAAGAAAATAAAGAATGTACCTTTGGCTCTCTGTATTGCCAGCCATCACAGCGGTCTCCTCAATATGGGAACGAAATTCTCGGACGTTACTGACGGTACCCTGATGGGGCGGCTGAAAAAAGAATTGAAGGGCAAACTGGACTATTCGGCTTATCGCCAGGAACTGCCTGAACCCGTACCGATTCGCAAGGCGCCGGCCTTTTTATACGGAAAAGACCAGTTCTATTATTCCTTCTTCATCCGCATGCTTTTTTCCTGTTTAGTCGATGCCGATTTTTTGGATACGGAGCGATTCGTAAACGATGGCAAAGTGCAGCGCGGCGGATTCGCGACGATGCAGGAACTTCACGATTTATTTTTCGCGTATTATGCAACTTTTGGAAAACCCACTACGCCTATCAATCAAAAACGGCAGGAAATTTATCAGCAATGTCTGGATGCGGCTGAAAAAGAGCCAGGTATGTTTAGTCTGACCGTTCCGACCGGTGGCGGTAAGACCTTGTCTTCCTTGGCTTTTGCCTTGAAACATGCTATAAAATACAAGAAACAGCGGATTATTTATATCATCCCCTATACTTCGATTATTGAACAGACTGCCGATATTTTCCGTAATATTCTAGGGGATGGTAACGTCATCGAACACCATATGAATGTCGATTACGATAAAGATTACGATAAAAATTACGACGATGACAAAAAGGAAGATGATGGCTTGAACCGCAAAAAGCTGGCGACTGAAAATTGGGATGCGCCCGTCATTGTGACGACAAATGTGCAGTTTTTTGAATCCCTCTTTGCGGCTAAGACCAGCCGGTGCCGCAAGGTACATAATATTGCCAATAGCGTCCTCATCTTTGATGAAGCACAGATGCTCCCTGAGCCTTATTTGCGGCCTTGCATCCGCAGCATGGGCGAATTGGTGGCTAATTATCGTTGTACGGCAGTATTGTGTACGGCAACGCAGCCGAGTTTGGAAACGTATTTTTCCCGGATCGGAGAAGGCCTGAAAGTGCGGGAAATCTGTCCGGATACCCAAGGCTTGTATGGATTTTTCAGGCGCGTCACTTATCGATTCATGGATGTAGATTCCCTGGAATCCTTGGCGGCGCAGCTGAAAGAGCATGAGCAGGTCCTGTGCGTCACTAATTCCAAGAAGGATGCCCGGGACTTGTATCAGCTGATGACGGGCGACGGCTGTTACCATTTGTCGACCTTCATGTATCCGGCTCATCGGCGCCGTGTCTTAGCCATCATCCGTCAGCGCCTTCAGGATGGCTTACCCTGCCGGGTCATTTCGACCAGCTTGATCCAGGCTGGTGTCGATGTCGATTTCCCTGTCGTTTATCGTGAAATTGCGGGCCTGGATAGTATCATACAGACCGGCGGCCGCTGCAATCGGGAGGGGAAACAGCGGACAGAAGACAGCATCGTATCTATTTATGATTTGCCTAAACCTATGAACCGGATTCCGGCTTTCGTGCGGCGTCCTATCGAAATAACCCAGATGGTGGCGAAGGACCATGCCGACATAGCCAGTGCAGAGAGTATTAAAGCGTATTTCGACCAGCTCCATTATACGCTTGGCGAAGACCAGCTGGACAGTAAAGATGTGTTAAAACGATTAGAAGTGAATAAACCGGCCTTTACAGAGATTGCAAAAGATTTCAAACTGATAGAAGAAGACAGCCGGACCGTTTTTATTCCCATAGATGATGACCTGGACAACCAGAAAATCCTGGCACAATTGAGAAGCGGTGTTTGCAACCGGTCCATACTCCGTAAGGCGAATCAATATATGGTCGGCGTCTATGAGAATCAGTTCAGGAAACTAGAGGAAACGAATAAGCTGGAAGCGTTGGAGTTTGGATTGTACGTACTAACGGATCCGGCGGCATATGATCCGGATACGGGGCTCGTCGTCAATATGGAAGATGGAATAGGCATCTTTTTATAAATTAGGGAGATGATGATATGGCAATACGAGTAGAAGTTTGGGGAGATTATGCCTTATTCTCCCGGCCGGAAATGAAAACAGAACGCGTCAGTTATGATGTCATGACGCCGTCTGCGGCACGAGGCATCATTGAGGCGATTTATTGGCATCCCGGACTCAAATGGATTATTGATAAAATCTATGTTCTCAGTCCTATCCGGTTCACTAATATCCGCCGCAATGAAGTCAAGGCAAAGGCCAGCGCCAGAGCGGCCAAGCAGGCGATGACTAAGAAAAATGTGGACTTGTATTTGAGTACGAAAGAAGAAATCCAGCAGCGGGCTTCTATGGTACTGTGCAAGGTGCATTATGTCATCGAAGCGCATTTTGAACTGACCGATAAGGCCAATGCTTCCGACAATGCTGGAAAGTTCCAGGATATCATCCGCCGCCGCTTGAAGCGGGGACAATGTTATCATACGCCTTATTTTGGCTGCCGGGAATTTCCTGTCAATTTCCGGGAATACGAATTTGACAGTGTGCCGACAGCCTATGCCGGGGAAGATAAGGAATTAGGCTATATGCTGTATGACATGGATTATTCCGATTTACAGCACATACGGCCTATGTTCTTCAAAGCGACCTTACATAATGGGGTCCTGGATTTGCGGGATTGTGAGGTGCACTCATGATTTTACAATCGTTGGTAGCGTATTATGAAACCTTAGCCCGGCAGGGAGCTATTGCCAAGCCGGGGTGGGGGGACTATAAGATTTCCTATGCTGTCAATCTGAATCAGCAGGGCGAAGTCATCGGAATCCTATCCTTAGAAAAAGAAGTGATGCGGGGGAAAAAGACGGTATCCGTGCCTACGGTCCATATGCTGCCGGAAGGCGTGAAAAAATCATCGGGTATCCGGCCGCAGTTCTTGTGGGCCAATGCCGCTTATTGCCTGGGGCTGCCTAAAGACATGAAGACAGCGGATATGGCAGAAGATGCGGTAGCCAAATGGGAAAAAGAGAAAAAACGGAGTATAGCTTGTTTTGAAGCGATGAAAAAATATCATTTGGATATCTTAGAAGCTGTCCACACGCCGTCAGCAGAGGCATTGAAGCGGTTCTTTACGACGTGGAAGCCGGAAACAGCAGAAAATCATCCCGTGTTGAAACCCTATCTGGCCACCAACCTGTTGACAGCCAATGTAATGTATGCCGTCGAAGGTGTCTTTGTTAAAGACGATGAAACCATCAGGGCTGCCTGGGATGCCCATTATAATCAGCCATCTGCTGATGCTGTCGAAGGGCAGTGTTTGGTCACGGGGAAAATAGGACCCATTGCCCGCATCCATCCCAATATCAAAGGCGTCCGCGGCGCTCAGTCCTCAGGAGCTTCCTTAGTATCTTTCAACGCAGATGCTTTTGAATCATACGGTCATTCAGGGGGGCAGTGCTATAATGCCCCTGTCAGCGAACATGCCGCTTTTGCCTATACGACGGCATTGAATCAGCTTATTGCCGATGAAAAGCACTGTAAGGTCATTGGCAATACGACCGTTGTCTATTGGGCAGCCGATGGGGAAGAAGCCTATCAGGATTTGCTTCATAGCGCCGTTTTTGAAGATGACGATGCCATCGACGATGAGACCCTGGATGCCTTGTTTTCGCATATCCAAAACGGGATGCCCTTTGATTTTCACGGTGTCCCCATCCACCCGGATACGCCTTTTTATATCCTGGGACTGTCTCCCAATGCGGCAAGGCTTTCGGTCCGCTTTTTCTTGCAGGACACATTCGGTCATTTTATCGACCATGTGCGCAGGCATTATGAGAGACTGGAAATCGTTATGCCTCAGCGTCATCGGGCCTACCTGCCATTATGGAGACTGTTGGGGGAAACGGTAAATAAAAAAAGTAAAGATAAAGCAGCATCCCCGCTTCTGGCAGGGGCTGTGATGCGCAGCATCCTCTCGGATACGCCTTACCCGCAGGCTTTATACAATAGCGTCATGTTGAGAGTCAAAGCAGACCAGGATGATAAAGATAAGCATATCTATAAAATTAGTGCCGAAAAAGCCGCCATCATCAAGGCTTGTTTATTGAAGAATTTTCCGAAAGGAGAGGAAGTAACTGTGGCATTGAATGAAGAAAGTACGAATACGGCCTATGTATTAGGCCGACTGTTCTCTGTATTGGAACAAATTCAGGAAAAAGCCCATGAAAAAGATAATGGACGCGGTAAGGTTCCCGACTCAGAAAAGAATCGGAAAGGAATAAATAGCACGATTAAGGATCGATTTTTTAATAGTGCGGCTGCGACCCCGGGATGGGTATTTCCAATTTTGTTGAAAATGGCCAACCACCATTTACGCAAATTGAATGACAGAAAGGGATTGAAAATTGAACTGGAAAAAATGGTCACAGAATTGGAAGGGAAAATCGAGATGAATGGCCAGCCTATTCCGGCGCGGATGAATTTGAACGATCAAGGCTTATTTATTTTAGGCTATTACCATCAGACCCAGAAACGGTATATGAAAAAGGAGGAAAAATAAGATGTCCGAACCCATTAAGAATCGCTATGAATTTACCATCCTGTTTGACGTAGAAAATGGCAATCCCAATGGAGATCCCGATGCCGGCAATATGCCGCGCGTAGACCCGGAAACCGGATACGGCCTGGTTACCGATGTCTGCTTGAAGCGTAAGATACGCAATTGCATTGAAACGATTTGCGAAGACCAGCCTGGCTATCGCATTTACGTCAAAGAAAGCGTTCCTTTGCAGCGCAGTGACAAAGAAGCGTTAACCTACGTGGGCATTGATGAAAAGACGGATATAAAAAAGATGAAAAAAGATGATCCGGAACTGGACCGTAAAATCTGTGACTTTATGTGCCAGAATTTCTTTGACATCCGTACCTTTGGCGCCGTCATGACGACCTTTGTCAAGAGTGCACTCAATTGCGGCCAAGTCCGCGGTCCCGTTCAGTTGGGCTTTGCCCGCAGCATTGATCCCATCGTGCCACAGGAAGTCACCATTACCCGTGTTGCCATTACGACAGAAAAAGATGCTGAAGATCAAAAATCTACATTTGGCAAAAAATATATCATTCCCTATGCGTTATACCGCGTAGACGGCTATGTATCAGCCAACCTGGCCCGGAAAGTAACTGGTTTCAGTGAGGACGATTTACAGTATTTATGGAAGGCTATCATTAATATGTTTGAATACGACCATTCTGCTGCTAGAGGAAATATGACAGTGCGTGAACTCATCGTATTCAAACACGATAGTGAATTGGGAAATGCTCCAGCTTATAAACTTTTTGATACTGTTCACGTCCAGAAAAAAGAAAGTGTCGTTGCACCCCGAAACTATACGGACTATGACGTCACCGTAGATGAAAGCAAAATCCCGGAACACGTTACGTGTACCCGGATGA